>DATEXA010000548.1:0-21741 GCA_035257465.1 Pyrinomonadaceae bacterium
AAGAGTTCTACTGGGATGGTCGCAGTGCTTCACTTGAGAAGCAGGCTTTGGCCGCGTGGACTGGAGCTAACATGGGCGCGAAGGCTGACGAAATCGTCGCCAAACTAAACGCACTTCAGGACTACAAAGGTCAGTTTCAAAAAGTCTTTCAAAGCGATGCCACTCCCGACAACGTGGTCAAAGCTATTTCTGCCTTCGAACGCACAATCATTAGCGGCAACACGGCGTGGGATCGATGGAAAGCCGGCGATGAGACGGCAATCAACAAGAGCGCCTGGCGCGGTTGGAATATTTTTCAGGCAATCAAGTGCAACAACTGCCATGACGGCGTTCTATTCACTGACCAGCAGTATCACAACGTCGGCATCGGAATGGACGCGAAGGAACCTGATCCTGGTCGTTTCAAAGTAACCAACAAACCAGAGGACACGGGCGCTTTCAAGACTCCAACGCTCAGAGACATCGCCAACACCGCACCGTATTTTCACGATGGAAGTGTAAAGACGTTGGAGGAAGCGGTGGACCTAATGCTGGCAGGCGGGAAACCAAACGCGCACCTCGACAAGAAGAACCTTGAACCACACAAGATCCTGCCCGAGCAACGGGCGGATCTGCTTGCTTTCCTGAAGTCGTTGTCAGTTGAATGCACGCTAAAGAAACCGGTATTGCCGCAGAAGTAAAGTGAGGATGTTTCGAGCTTTGTACTTGGTACTTTGTGCTTTGGTCTCGACGACTCTCAAAGATCTAAGAACCAAGTACAAAGCTCTTTTTCTTATGCTCGAGCTGTTTGAGTGCCGCTGTTTGTTCCTAATCTCTTCTCCACTTCCGTCCAATTGATGTTTGAGAAGAACGCTTCGATGTACTTCGGACGTTCTGCCGGCTTGTAATCAAGCAGGAACGCGTGCTCCCAAACATCCATCACAAGAATTGGACTAAAGCCCGCAACATTTCCGGTTTCGTGAAGTGTGATCCAATGATTCGAGATGCGACCGTTAGCCGGATTCTGATTGCAAATGGCCCAACCCACGCCACGCATTTTGCCGATGCCAACGAAGTCCGCTTTCCAAATGTCATAACTGCCGAACGTTGATTCGGCGGCCTTAACAAACTTCGAACTCTTTTCCGGATCTCCAATTCCTCCGCCACTCTTCATATTGTCGAAATAATACTCGTGCAGGACCATGCCGTTGTATTCAAATCCGAGACGTCGCGTTAGCTCGGAGTAAGCCGGCATCTCTTCCTGGTCGACGTTGCCATCACTTATGAACGCCGAAATCTTTTCGGTCAGATGGTTTGTTTCCTTCACGTAACCTTCGTACAGCTTGAAGTGCATTTCGAGAGTTTGATCAGAAATTCCCTTCAAGTTGCTCAAATTGAACTGACGCGCCGTATAAGAGCCAAATGAACTCATATCGTTACCTCCAATTGATATCCTTGTTGTGACCTGGGAGAAGAGTTTTTTGGGGAAAGGACAACTATCACGCGCGAATGTGCCGATTCAGTGGAGGCGTTGAGGAATTAGTGTGCGCACGAAAGGATCTCAGATCTCAAATCGCAGATCTCAAAAACTGAGATCTGCGATTCTTTTGTGGAGATTTGGATGTTCGAGATTTGTAAATTGAGATCTTCTACTTCCCTAAGATCACCCAGTCGCCATGGGAGGTGCCCATGAACAACAACATCGGAAGCGATAACCACGCATTGGTTCGCGACGCGATGAATGCCTGACGTGCGAGTTCGGGAGGAGCTGCTGGACCGGTTCCTGCGGTGGCGGCGAGTATTCGTTTGTTGTTAGGCCAAATAATTCCCCATACGTTTAGTAGCATCAAAATGCCGTACGCTCCGCCAATGCCAATCGAATAAGTTTTGTTGCTGGCGAAACTCTCAGTACCAACCGTCAGCATACCGTTGAAAAATCGCGTTAGAGCCCACGAGAAAAACAGGATTAGAACGATCATAACAACTGCATAAACACGACCGTCCTTAATCACCCCCGGCACTTTTTTAATGATTAGAAACTCAATTAGAAAGAGCACAACCGGATAGGTTAGCCAGGCCAAAAGGATAAATGCCAAATTGACGTGGCCACCGCCGAGTGTGTTCGCGTTGTTAACGTCTGCTTTGAGGATGAACATCGCGTAATAGCCCAAGCCGGCTAGGACGGTTACCAGTGCGCCCCACCTAAACCACCACATTGCGCGTCCAAGCAAGTCAGGATTTACTTTCTTCTTGGTTTCTGCATCGAGACCTTTTTGCACCGGGACATTGACGAGGTTGAAAAAGTAAAGCATGCCAATCCAGGTGATTCCCGCAACGAAGTGGAACCATCTGAATGTAATGCGCATCAGTGCGTCTTTATCAGGAGCGTGGAATAGATCCTGGAACATAGCCAGACTGATGGGAAGATGAACAGTTGACTCGATTAGCATAGGTCCTCCAAGAAGTAGGATAGACATCTTTATCTGTCTTGTTCGTGCAATACAGGCAAGAATTGCCTGCGCAAGTTGTGATTGGAATTACGCGCGAAGATTACACCTAGTAGACCGTGACGTGCAACGACCTCTCAATCCAGTGGCCGTGGACCTGCGTCCATTCCGCGTACACTTGCCTGATTGATCACGCGAACTTTCAGATCCTGCGCTACATGAATCTGGCAAGATAGTCTCACGTTAGGCGCCAGCTCTGACTCGACCGCTAAACGATCCCGTTCCACTTCGCCCATTTCTTCCGGATCGCCGTCAAGGATCTCGACGCGACAAGTTGTACAGCGTGCGTTTCCACCACAGCGGTGAAGAATGTCAACGCCTGCATCTTCGATCGCGAGAACGAGCTTTTTCCCCGCGGGAGCTTCAGTCTCAATTAGACCATTGGCAGTTTCTGCCTGAATCTTAGGCATCGGTAATCACTCCGAGTTTTGTTGTTTTGATAGCGAATGGAATTTGACATAAGTGAGGGTCAGTAGCAAGTGAGTTGAACCACGATTCAACCTCTGACACTCGAGTCAAACACTGACACTCACCTTCGAACTGTCGGGAAGGGGGCAGAGCGACAGTTTCTCAAAACTCTACCCTACTCAAACCTAGCGCGCCCCCGCTGGTTCGATAATCTCTGATTGGATTTTGACTTCACACTTTGATTCTAGTGTCATGATTACCTGCGGGGGCGCGCTGCGCTTGCCCCCCGTCTTCCTGACATCTTCTAAGTGAGCGTCAACTCCATGAACAGCGCACCTTCAACTGGATTGTCGTAGTACGGTTCGATCTCTTGAAATCCGAACCTCCGGTAAAGCGAAATCGCCGAGTCCATTCTTCCAGGGAGCGTGTCGAGTCGCATGCGCTCATATCCGATACCCCTCGCTTCGTCGATAATGGCCTGCACAAGAGCTCTACCAAGACCCTGGCCTCGAAAATCGTCACGCAAAAATAATCGCTTCATCTCACACGACCTGCTGTCCAACCTCCGCAGAGCAATGCATCCAGCAAGTCGGTCATCCGAGTAAGCCAGCAAGAGTCGCCCGTCGGGTGCTTCGTACTTTCCAGGTAGGTCAGCCAACTCCTGATCGAAGTTTTGAAAACATAAACTGATTCCAATTCCAACTGCGTATTCCTCAAACAGCTCACGCGCCATTTGAATCTCCGCTTCGGTGGCTACCTGGATCAGATTCATTTCGTAACGGCTCGCTTAAAAAGAAAACAGGAGACAGGACCGCTCCCGTCTCCTGTATAAAACTGTCTTGCTTTTTATTACGCGGTGAACGAAGAACCGCAGCCACAGCTGCCAGTTGAATTCGGATTCTTGAAAGTGAATCCCGAACCCATCACGCCAGTCACGTAGTCGATTTCCACGCCATTGAGATACTGGGCACTGAACATGTCGACAAACATGCGAACGCCTTTTTCATCCATGACGAAATCGCCTTCGCGCGACTGCTCTTCAATGTTCAGGCTGTATTGAAAACCTGAACATCCACCGGGCACAACGCGTACGCGAAGTCCGGACGTCTCCGGAAGTCCTTCCTCGCTGCCCATAAACTTCTTGATCTCGGTTGCAGCTGACTCAGTGACGTTCAGAGTCACAGTCGGTGCAGTGGTTGCTGACATAGTTGCTTCTCGTCCTATTCTTCAAAAATTCTTCAGGCCTTTGGTCTCAGAATTTGCTCTTACTCAAAGGCCAAAAACCAAACCCCAAAGACCTTCCTATCTTATTGTCCTTTACCTAAAACGACAAGTTCAGGTTTCATCGCCTCAATTGAGATTTGTCGGGCAATTTCTTCGGCAACATGTCGAAACGCCTGCGCTTGTGGAGAATCAGGCTGGCTGACAACCACCGGCACTCCTTTATCGCCACCTTCTCTTACTTCGATCCCGAGCGGCACCGCCCCCAGAAAAGGAACATGATAAGCGTTTGATAACTTCTCGCCGCCGCCTTCGCCGAAGATGTTGTAACGAGTTCCCGTGTCGGGCGCGATAAAGTAACTCATGTTTTCAACGATCCCGAGGACGGGTATCGCCACCGTCTCAAACATTCGCAAAGCACGCCGGACATCAGCGATCGCTACGTCCTGTGGAGTCGTCACAAGAACAGCGCCTTGCACCGGGACCAACTGCGCCAGCGAGAGCTGAACATCGCCCGTTCCCGGAGGCATGTCGACAATCAGGTAATCGAGTTCGCCCCATTTCACATCCGACAGAAACTGCTTAACCAGACCGTGCAGAATCGGCCCGCGTACAATCATCGGCTTGTCACCTGGCTGCAGAAGTGCCATCGACATTAACTTGACTCCGTAAGCCTCGATCGGAACCAGGCGATTACCTTCGACCTCCGGCCGAGCTTCACTGACACCGAGCATGATGGGAACGTTCGGACCGTAAACATCCGCGTCCATCAGCCCGACCTTCGCACCGTCAAGAGCAAGCGACACAGCAAGGTTCACAGCAACTGTGGATTTTCCGACACCACCCTTTCCAGAAGAGACGGCAACAATGTTCTTCACTCCGTCGACAACCACCTTGTCACCAATACCGCGACCTCTTGGTACTTCGGCATCCATTGTCACGTTAACGGCACTAACGCCGGGAAGAGATCCAACAATTTCGCGTGCTGCGCTTTCCATTTCCGCTTTTACGGGACAAGCAGGTGTCGTCAACACAATTCGAAAGGAGACGTTGCCAGCTTCGATTCGCAGGTCTTTAATGAATCCCAGCGTAACTATATCCTTGTGTAGATCTGGGTCTTTGATTTGTCGCAGACCATCAAGTACTAATTGTTCATTGAGTTCAGTCATATTGGGTTTCTTGTTAAGTTTGGATTGTTTAGTTCAAGAAGCGTATCTGATCGATTACAGGTTTGACAAACGGGTTAACCCAAAAACATCTAAGGACAAAATGAAGGGAGCAATTTCCTTGGTATGGATCAAATTTTCAGGTAGGGAAGGGGACCCTGTCCCCGCGGTGTTTCAGTTTTGAGCCCCGAGCTGGAACTAGGTCGCTAATGATAGGCTGAGCGGGGACTGGGTCCCTTCCCTACCTGAAAATTGTGGTTCGAACATTGAACAAACTAGCCGATCACTTTCTCAATCCCAAAAATGTCGGTGATGCGGGTGATCCCAGTTTCACCGGCCGCGCGGGTTCATTTGTCTGTGGTGCTGCGGCTCGTTTGTCGATTCAGATTGATGAGTCGCACAATATCTCAGAGGCAAAGTTCCGAGCTGTTGGTTGTGAAGTGCTCATTGCTTCGCTGTCGATCTTGACGGAACGAATTCTAGCTCGATCAACGGCCGACGCCGTCGCAATTGCACAAACTCCAGAAGCGCTGCTGGCGGAATTGCAAAGAGACTCAAATGACCGTCACTGTGTGCAACTCGCATGCGATGCTCTTTTAACTGCCATTCGTCAGTACAGCGATGCGGCTCGCGATGAATGGAACGGTGACGAAGCACTAATCTGTACTTGCTTTTTTGTTTCTGAACAAACGATTGAGCGGGAAATCAAAGAGCATTGTCTGACGACGGTAGGAGAAGTCACCGCAGCTTGTAACGCAGGCGGTGGCTGCGGATCGTGTCAGCCGCTTATTGTTGAAATGCTTGAAGCTGTAAAGGGACCGGATTTAGGTCTGTCCGATATGCTTTAGCTGGTCGGAACGTTTAATTATTTTGCGACAAGCTAAAGCATATCGCACAAATGAGGGAACATGATCTACTTAGACAACAACGCCACTACCGCCGTCGCTCCTGAAGTTCTCGAGACGATGAAACCATATCTCAGTCACCTCTTCGGCAACCCTTCGTCGTCTCACACACTAGGGCGTCAGATGAACCAGGCCGTCGAAGACGCGAGGCAGGAGGTGGCTGCTCTGCTGGGCGTAGCGGAACCAAGCGAAATCGTTTTCACGTCATGTGGTTCTGAATCTGACAACTGGGCCATCCGAGGCGTGCTCGCGAGTCAACCGAACAAGAAACACATCGTAACTACTCAAGTCGAACACGAGGCAGTGCGCAACGTTTGCCGTTTGCTTGAAAAGGAAAACTACGAAGTCACCTGGTTGAGTGTCGACGGAAACGGCGAACTCGACGTTGACGAACTGCGCGCCGCTCTTCGCCCTGACACTGCCCTTGTCTCAGTAATGTTGGCAAACAATGAAACAGGTGTGTTGTTTCCAATGGGCCAGATCGGGCATGTTATTCGGGAGAGATCGGAGGCAGTATTTCACGTCGATGGTGTTCAAGCCGTTGGCAAGATTCCGATCGATCTGAAGACAACCGACGTCGATTTGTTTGCTTTATCAGGTCACAAGTTGCACGCACCGCAGGGCGTTGGAGCGCTCTACATTCGCAAAGGAGTTGAGTTGCCGCCGTACATTGTTGGCGGCGGCCAGGAGCAGGGACGTCGCGCTGGAACTTCGGCAGTTCCCAACCTCGTTGGTCTGGGTGCCGCCTGTAAACTTGCTCGCCTTAATAACGACCATTCTCGAATCGAGCGCCTGCGGGACCATCTTGAAGCTGGCATTCTCGAGGCATTTCCTAACGCGCATCTGAATGGAACCGCAGATCGTTCAAAGCGCCTGCCAAACACTTCAAGCATCTCGTTCGAATGCATCGATGGCCAAAGCATCCTCGCCCATCTCGACCATGAAGGAATCTGCGTTTCAACCGGGTCCGCCTGTCACTCAACCACGCATGAATCTTCCCCGACATTGCGCGCGATGAACGTTCCCTACTCGCTCGCACAAGGATCGATTCGCTTTTCGGTTGGTCGCTACAATACCGAGGAAGAGATTGAAACGACATTGACTGTGCTGCCCGAAATCATATCGAAGCTCGTGGAAATGTCTCCCTACCAAAAAGAACTGCAGTCTTTTTAGTGGCATAGGATTCAGTCTGTGGTCGTTGGATTAGACAAGACTCAAAGTCGACACTAGTTTCTCCATTTTGAGTCTCCACAGACTGAAGTCTGTGCCACAGCCATAGAATCTGCTTTTGCGGTCTGGTCTTTGCTGTTAAAATTCTACGGTAGAAGTTGAGTCGGGGATTTCCACCAGAGATCACTTCCCAGGTTCTCCGGAGTAAGCGTTTGATGCCACTAGACCGACGGGTCGTCGCGCCAAAATCCTCTGCTGCTATCACCAATTTGCGGAAGATCGCGCAACTCGTCACGACGACGAGCGCGGTCTTGACTGGGTCAGTCTGTAAAATGTTTTCAGCCAAGTCGACAAAACATCAATTTGGAAAGGGTCTAATTACAACCAAATGAGTACTGTTATCGAACCGCCCGTAACGCCTGTTGAAAAACATCACGAAGAAGTAGAAACCGTGACGATCCGCTTTGCTGGTGATTCCGGCGACGGAATGCAGTTGACCGGCACACAGTTCACTAACACTTCTGCGGTGGTGGGGAATGACATTTCGACCCTGCCGGATTTCCCAGCTGAAATACGCGCTCCTGCCGGCAGCTTGCCAGGCGTCAGTGGATTCCAGTTGAACTTCTCGAGTCAGGACATCAAGACACCAGGCGATCAGCCGAATGTACTCGTCGCAATGAATCCTGCCGCTTTGAAGGTGAATCTTCCCGATCTCGAAGAAGGCGGAACTTTGATCGTCAACACAGACGGATTTACACCGGAGAACCTGAAGTACGCGAACTACGCGTCGAATCCTTTGGAGGACAACTCACTCTCCGGATACCGCGTTCACAAACTTCCTATTACAACCCTCAACATGAATGCGTTAAAGGGAAACGTCGAACTGTCGCGCAAAGAGATCGACCGCTGCAAAAACTTCTTCGCTCTGGGAGTCCTTTACTGGCTCTACGATCGGCCAATGGAAAATACGCTGAACTGGATCAGCACGAAGTTCAGCAAGACCCCGGAGGTTGGCAGGGCAAACGAAATCGCCCTCAAGACTGGATACAACTTCGCTGACACTACGGAAGTCTTCACCACGCACTACACGGTTAAGAAAGCGAAGATTGCCCCGGGTAAGTATCGGAAGCTAACAGGAAACGAAGCGACGGCTATCGGATTCATCGCGGCATCGCAACTGAGCGGACGACCGCTGTTCTACGGTTCTTATCCAATCACGCCTGCATCCGACATTCTTCATGAACTGTCGCGTCACAAGAGTTTCGGCGTGAAGACATTTCAAGCCGAGGATGAAATCGCAGCAGTATGCGCCGCAATCGGCGCCAGCTTCGCGGGTCAGATTGGCTTGACCGGAACGTCAGGTCCCGGTGTCGCACTGAAACAAGAGGCGATCGGGTTGGCGGTGATGACGGAATTGCCACTGGTCATTGTCAACGTTCAAAGAGGTGGTCCATCAACCGGTCTACCAACGAAGACAGAACAGGCCGATCTGTTCCAGGCGGTTTGGGGACGAAACGGCGAATGCCCCGCGATTGTTGTCGCGCCAGCAACACCTGCCGACTGTTTCCACATGGCGATCGAGGCTGTCCGTCTGGCATTCAAGTACATGTCGCCAGTTTTCTATCTATCGGATGGGTACCTTGCCAATGGCGCGGAGCCCTGGGCAATTCCCGAGCTGGATTCATTGCCTAAGATTGAAGTGACTTTTGCCAGCGATCCGGCCACCTTCATGCCGTATGCGCGAGATGAACAAACTCTTGCGCGGCCCTACGCCGTACCTGGGACACCGGGCCTCGAACATCGTATCGGCGGCATTGAGAAACAGCACATCACAGGCAACGTCAACTACGATCCTGAAAACCATCATCTGATGGTCAAACTGCGTCAGGAAAAAATCGATCGGGTTGTGAACGACATCCCCCTAATCGAAGTCATGGGCGAGAAAACGGGCAAGGTTCTAGTTCTTGGTTGGGGTTCAACTTACGGTTCGATCAGTTCAGCTGTCGAGAAGATGCAACGCGAAGGTAAGAGCGTTTCGTCAGCTCACCTGCGCTATTTGAACCCGTTCCCGAGAAATCTGGGTGAAGTGCTTACAGGCTTCGAAACAGTGATCGTTCCCGAGATGAATCTTGGTCAACTGTGCACGATGATTCGTGCGAAATATTTGGTTGATGCAGTGGCGTTCTCGAAAGTTAAGGGACGGCCATTCCAGATTCGCGAGATTGTCAGGAAAGTTGAAGAGTATTTGTAATTTAGAGCGGACCTCATAGAACGCTCAGAGTGTGATGGATTGAGATGAGTACCTCAACAGCGCTAATGACTGCAGAAGAACTACTGCGACTACCTCGCGGACAGTATCGCTATGAACTCATCAATGGAGAACTTAAGACTATGTCGCCGGCTGGACATAACCACGGACGCATTACCATGCGTCTATCCTCACCGCTCGCACAGTTTGTTTGGAAAAACCAACTAGGCGAAGTGTTCGCCGCTGAAACCGGCTTCAAATTAACAACGAGTCCCGACACCGTGTTAGCTCCAGATGTTTCCTTTGTTAGTCAGAGTCGGGCCAAGTTACTTCGAGACTCACAAGGGTACTGGCCGGGTCCTCCAGATCTAGCTGTAGAAGTGATCAGTCCCAGTGAGCGAAAAGTAGATGTAAAGCCGAAGACTTTAAAATGGTTCGAGCATGGGGTTAAGGAAGTTTGGATAGTCGATCTGAAACACGAAACTGTCACAATCTATAGTTCACCTGAGAACGCATCAGTCGTGACCAAAGACGAACAACTAAGTTCCGGGGATCTACTTCCTGGTTTCAGTCTTCATTTAGCAGAAGTCTTCAGAGCATAATTTCGATTAAGAATTCAGGAGCAATAATGAGCACACAAAGTAATGGCAGCAATGGAAACGGAAACAAACCGGTAGTCGAAGCCGCTTCGGCTGATAGCGAAGTTGGGTCAGCCGTTTCAGGACGAATCGCACCTCCCCCGGGTCAACTAAAAAAGGCTGACTTCGTTTCCGACCAGGAAGTGCGTTGGTGTCCAGGATGCGGCGACTACGCAATCCTGAACAACGTGCAGAAGGTAATGCCTGAACTCGGCATTCCGCGCGAAAAGATCGTGTTCGTTTCCGGCATCGGTTGCTCGTCGCGCTTTCCGTACTACATGAACACGTACGGCTTTCACAGCATCCACGGCCGCGCGCCGGCAGTCGCAACCGGTATCAAGTGCGCCAATCCTGACCTGAGTGTTTGGGTAATCACTGGCGACGGCGATGCCTTGTCGATCGGTGGCAATCACTTCATTCACGCAATTCGTCGCAATTTGGACGTTAACTACATCCTTTTCAACAATCGCATCTACGGTTTGACGAAAGGTCAGTACAGTCCGACTTCGGAGTTTGGTAAGAAGACGAAGTCGACGCCATCGGGAACGATCGACTACCCGATCAATCCGTTGTCGCTCGCTATTGCCAGTGAATCGACATTTGTCGCGCGCTCGATCGATATCGACGTCAAACATCTCGGGACGATCGTCGAAGCCGCGGCAAAGCACAAAGGCATTTCGTTCATTGAGGTCTATCAAAACTGCAACATCTTCAACGACCATGCGTTTGACTACTTCGCCGAGCGTTCAATCCGTTCAGACAAGGTGCTGTATCTCGAGCACGGCAAACCGATGATCTTCGGTAAGGAGCGCAACCAGGGAATCAGAATGAATGGCGCTCATCCGGAAGTTGTCACCATCGGTGAAAATGGAATTACCGAAAACGACTTATTGGTGCATGACATTTACCTGAAGGATCCATCGGTCGCATTCATGTTGGCTCGCATGGAACAGCCAGATTTTCCGCAACCAGTCGGTATTTTCCGCGCGGTCGAAAGGCCAACCTACGAATCGATGATGGTTGATCAGATCGACGCTGCTATCAGCAAAACGGGTCCAGGCAGTTTGGCGAAACTACTCAACAGCGGCGAGACCTGGGTGGTCGAAGCGGGAAACTAAGATAAAACTCACAAGCTGTTTGTGGATCTTCGGATGCCCTCGCTCCGTTGCCGTATCCCTGTGAAAACCCCTGGACTTCTTTGGTCGTAATAGCATCGCTGTTGACCTTCCGCTGCTATTTTGTTCGCTGGAGAAAAGCATGATCACCCTAAACCGCTTCACTCGTCATATCGTCACGTTCACGTTGTCTGCGCTTCTCGTTGCAGCACCACTGGCCAACTCATCCGCCCTCGGGCAAAAAACCAAGCGAATTCCAGCGGTTACGGCACCTCAGCCTTACGCAGAAGCGTTAACGGCAATCGAAAAGGCAATCGATCAAAAGAGGCAGGAACTCGGCATTCCGGGCCTCTCTCTCGTGGTCGTGAAGGACGATAAGGTGATCTACATAAAGGGACTCGGGGTTAAAGACTTCGAGCATAAGCTACCCGTCACACCTGACACTCTCTTCGCGATTGGTTCGGCGTCCAAAGCATTTACCTCAATGTTGGCGTTAATGAGTGCCGACGAAGGAAAACTGTCACTCGAAGATTCGCCCAAGAAGTTTCTGCCTTACTTTAAGCTTCGCGACCCGGATGCTGATGCAAAAATCACGCTTCGAGATCTGCTTTCTCATCGTTCAGGTCTTAATCGAACTGACCTTGCCATGGTCACGGGCCAGCTGAATCGCGAGGAACTGATCCAGGTTGCGGCAATGGCAAAACCCACGGCAAAACTCGGTGAGAAGTTTCAATATCAGAACGTTATGTACGCGGCAGCAGGTGAAGCGGTTGCTCGTGCACAGAATTCAACCTGGGACAAACTCATCGCCACACGCATATTCAATCCGCTGGGCATGGCGGCGAGCGACACTACAGTTCCGGCTATGCAGAAAGCACGCGACTATTCTTTCGGCTATGACTACAACCCAACAACCAAGATTACTCGTCGGTTACCACAACGCGACATAACTGCCGCCGCTCCTGCAGGCGCAATCAACTCCAATGCTCGCGACATGGCGCAGTGGGTGCGATTCATGCTGTCAGGCGGAGTCGTTAACGGCAAACGTCTCGTATCGGAAAAAAACTTCAATGAAGCAGTTACCAAACAGATAAACATCGCCGGCACAATCGACTACGGTTTCGGTTGGTTTTTAAGACAGTGGAACAAACACAAAGTTGTCGAGCACGGTGGCAATATCGATGGCTTCAATTCTCAGGTGGCTTTTATGCCTGATCAGAAGCTTGGCTTTGTGTTGCTGACAAATGTCACCGCGTCGTCGCTCGGCAGCTTCGCAATGAACACGATTTGGAAGAACCTCGTTGGTGACCCAACTGCAACTCAGGATCAACAAGCATCTGGACCAGCCACGGACCCCAAATTGGAAATAGGCAAGTATCAACTTGTTTCAGCGGGTATCAACTTTGAAGTGACGATGAAAGACGACAAGTTGACCCTTACCGTTCCTGGTCAGCCGCCTTACGCTTTGCAGAGTCTTGGCGGTCGTCGTTACAAATTAAGCGACCCTGCGCCTGCTGGTTTCTATGCGACCTTTCGACCAATCAAGGGAAAGGAATCGGAAACAGAGCTTTTCCTTGAACAGCCGCAGGGCAACCTGGTGTTGCCGAAACAAACAAGCACCCAAACCGAATCAAAGGCCTCTGCTGCCACCGCCGATGCTGGCCCGCTCGCTCCTTTTGTAGGTTCGTATGGAAGCGAGTCTAGTAAACAGGTGATCGAGATTAGTGTGAGAGAAGGAAAAGTTTGTTTGGTCGTTCCGGGTCAACCGCCATATCCATTGACGGAAAATGAGAAGAATAAGCTGAGTAGTCCCGGACTTCCGGAAACCTACTGGATTGATGTCGCGCGTGACGGTGCCGGGAACGTGGCTGGAATAGTTCTCAATCAACCCGAAGGTCGTTTCTCATTTCGTCGACTTGCAAGCACTGGGTTAATCAGCACTGATGATCTTATTGCCAAAATGATCACTGCCTACGGTGGTGAGCAAAACATGCGGAAGCACACCTCTTCGTTAACGAAGGTCGAAATCGACATGGAGAGCCAGGGTGTTCAAGCCGAAGGTGAGATCAGTGCGCGTGCACCAAACCTAAGCGCCAGCGACATGAGATTGAAGGCCCTGGGAAAACAGATTGGCACGATCGTTAGTTACTTCGATGGAGCCGCTGGAGGTGAAGTAATTAGCTTCGGTCCGGAAGAGACTTACACAGGGCGACGTCTGGAGGACATCCGTCTGGGCGCCGACTTCTATGATGTGCTCAATTGGAAGAAGAATTACAAAACGATAGAAGTTAAGCGTATGGCCAAAGTTGGCGACGAAGACGTGTATGTAGTCGAGAAACGAGGAGAACGAGGTACGCCCGTTATTGATTACGTTTCAACAAAAACCTTTCTAGTTGTGAAACGTGACAGTGTTGTAGTTAGCGACACTACCGGGGTGGAACTACCACAGACGCAATCGTTCAGCGATTACCGAATGGTCGACGGAGTGATGGTTCCGTTCAAGATGGTTTCCAACAATATAGCGAACGGCGATATCGTTCTGCTCGTCGCAGATTTGAAATGGGATGTCGCCATTCCGGATGCTGTTTTCAAGAAGCCGACAACGAAGTAAGAGATTGATCGAAACTTAGGGCGTCGTCGCGCGCTTTTTCGCTAAGCGCCGCTTGAAGCCACCGGCACCGCCGCTACTTCTTTTTGGCTTGACCTTCATGGCAGGGGTTGAAGGTGAGTTCGTGCTTGGTTTTGTTGCGTCACTTCCAACGTGCTGTTGTGAGGCATCACCAAACATCTTGTTGTTAGTCTTGCGTCCGCCGCGCAGTGCTGGCGTTTCTTTCATCTCTTCGCGATTTTGGTCCGGGTTTCCCGCAAAGCCAGTCTGCTGCCCTCTTAGTTTCTCAGGTGTTCCGACAGTATGCTGATCTTTCTTCTCGCGCATTGTTTATCTCCCATGTTCGTCTGACGATCGTTAATTATTTTTGTTTGACTCGTTTCAGTGACCACTTAAGTGCGAGTGGCGTTATCAGGGTTGTTGCTATTACCATGATTACTACCGCACTGAATGTTCCTGAATTGATTACAGGCCCCTTTACTCCAGTTGAAGTCGGCAGCATCAGGGTTGCGCCGATTCCCGCAAAGATCAATCCGACTTCGCCGCGCGGGATCATGCCGAGTCCGATTGTCAGCCGATCTAAGCCGCGCTCAACTACGCCTAAAGCGCAAACCTGTTTACCAACTATAGCGGCCAAAGTCAGGATTAACGCGAAACCGAGGATGTCTATCTTTGCAAACAGCCTGAGGTCAACTTTCAGTCCCATCAACACAAAAAAAACTGGTACGAGCACCGTGCTAACCGGTTGCAGCAGATCGTTCAGATCTCTTTCGGCTCGACCTTCACGGGGCTGGTAATGAACTTCGTCGAGAATCAACCCCGCGGCAAACGCACCGACAATCGGCGCCAAGCCAACCGTTGATGCCGCCCAGGCCAACAAAAAACAGAACGCGATGGCGAGTGTCAATAAGACTCCTCGCGATTCCAGTCGGCCAGCGCCTCGGAGTAAACGCGGCATTAATGAGTGACCAACCAGGATCGCCAGAATCAAAAAGACCAGCGCCTTGATCGCGATCATCGCCACATCGAACAGTGCGAGCGACGTGCCTCCTGCCGATGCTTTGATTGCACTAGCAACGACCGCCAGAATAAGGAGACCCAGCACGTCGTCAATCACCGCGGCACCCAGGATGATGCGGGCTTCGCGTGTCGTAAGTTTTCCTAAATCCTTAAAGACGCGTGCAGTGATTCCAACACTTGTGGCGCAGAGCGTGGCCCCAATGAAAATGTGAGCGAGCGTGGCCTCTTCGGGGATGAAATATGCGGACACTGCCCAACCAAGCAGAAAAGGTACGATGATACCGATTACAGCAACAAGCAGGGACGACCATCCAACTTCCATCATCTCCTTCAAGTCTGACTCTAGACCCACTTCAAAAAGCAGGATGATGACACCAATCTCAGCGAGCGCCGCGATAGTCCCATTCGTCTTTAACGGCTCAGCTGCAGTGAAGCCAAAAATTACCAGATTGCCCAGAACAATTCCGCTCAGTAATTCGCCGAGCACGGCTGGCTGTCCCAGGCGTTCAAAAAGTTCCGAGCCAAGCTTTGCAACAACCAACATCACAGCGATGCCCGCTAAAGCCATTGGCTCTAAGGCGTGCGGCTCCCCTGCATCATTGGCGGCGAGAGCCCAATCTGCCGTAGCAGCGAGTGTCACAAACACGCCAAGAATGATCGCAGTGCGAAGGGTGAGTATTCTCATTTTTCCAGTTATTCCTGGCCGTTTCCCACCGCCTAAAATTCTCGGCGAGTCTAAGTTTGCAGACAAAAGCGCCCGTGATTATTGCATATTGAGTATCTCCGGTTCGGGTGCGTTGTATTTCAGTTGTAAAGTTGCTTATGCGGAGGGTGATAACTATAATGCGCCCCACCTAAATGGCACCGGCTTCGGCAGGTCGGTTGCGAAAACAGCCCAAAATGGCCACTCCAATTCGAAGCAAACAGCGTAGTCGTGTTTTGCAATACGGTCCCAGCCGACCGGATACACCACTTAAAACACTTGCATTGAATCTGACGCACGTTGCTCGCGCGGCGATCACCGAGCCTTACATGCTCACAATCGAGCATGAGCGAATCGGGCTCCGACGTTTGCCGAAGGAATTTGAGAGTTTTCGAATCGTTCAACTTTCCGATATTCACCACGGCCCATTCTCCGACCGTAATCAAATTGAGCGAGCTGTGGAAACGGCAAACAGACTTAAGCCTGACATCATTGCCCTAACGGGCGACTATATCTCTAAAGAACGACACTACGCCGCTCCCTGCGCTGAGATGTTGGGACGACTAGAAGCGCGTTACGGCGTTTTCGCTGTCCTCGGAAATCATGATCATTGGACTGACGCCGACTTGATAACGGACCTCTTCCGGGCCGAGGGAATTAATGTACTGGTCAACCAGGGTATGCGCTTCGAACTCAATGGCGCTGCGTTCTGGCTGGCAGGCGTCGACGACACCATGGTTGGCCTTGAGGACATTCCACTCGCGCTCGCCGGTGCCCGCCAGGATGAAATGAAACTCCTGCTTGCGCATAACCCAATTGTTTTGCGGAGAGCTGCCAGGGCTGACGTCGATTTGGTGCTCAGCGGCCACACCCATGGTGGTCAAGTCGCCCTGCGTGAACCAAGCCAAAATGGTGGAAGACGGCGACGGTTCTTGAAGGGTTTAGGTCGTCTTGGGAATACTCAGATCTATGTTAATCGCGGCCTCGGAACGGTCGTGCTCCCCATCCGATACGGATGTCCTCCCGAAGTTTCACTGCTTGAACTAAGGCGCAGTTAACTGTTCCAATCTGCTATAGAAGACCCAGAATTGTTCTTTCGAAAGCTACCATCCTGAATGTCCTCCAGGATAATTACCGTCCCCAATCTTTTGACCGTCTTTCGGATGGTATTAATCCCTGTCTTCGTCTCACTCCTGTTTTACCAACGATTCATCCTCGCACTCGTGATTTTCCTTCTGGCCGGCGTCACTGACGGATTGGATGGACTTCTCGCACGGCGCTTTGATCAGAAGTCACAGCTGGGCACGATCCTTGACCCGATAGCCGACAAACTGATGATGGTGACGTCGTTCGTCGTGCTCTCAATGAAAAGCGTTTTTCCGCAACCCGTACCTTCTCACCTGCCAATTCCATTTTGGGTGACGATTGCGGTTATCAGTAGAGATGTCTTCATACTCGTAGGTGCCGCAGCAATTAACATCGTGACCGGATTCCGGGGATTTCGCCCTTCGTTACTCGGGAAGATCAATACAACCGTTCAAATAGTCGCCATCGGCATCATCATGCTTGCAGCGAGCATCCCGTATGGAACCGGCTACTACCTCCCCACTGTCTACGCCACTGTGTTTGGGTTTGCCGTACTTTCCGGAGCTCACTACGTATTTTTTGTCTCCAAACTCCTCAACGAAGACCGTCGATAAGGTCAGCGATTCTTGAAACGATCATCCACAAATTTTCACTTTAGCGGGTCCCTTCGTAAGCCAAAAAAAATCTGAGTGTCGGCGTAACCTGGGGACACGGCTCGGGACACATCAACACACTCACATAAAGTTGACAACGGCACACTCAGATATTATATTCTGGTGGCGTTCAGCCACAGCGGCAGGGAATCTTAAGTCGAACGCTCGATTGGGCTGGATGGCGTCGCAATTTGAGTTAGCGCTTTGGAGATCAAAAAAAGATGAGCAAGATTATTGGAATTGACTTAGGAACAACCAACTCGGTCGTGGCGGTAATGGAAGGCGGTGAGCCAACTGTTATTACGAACTCCGAAGGTGGGCGTACCACCCCTTCAGTCGTCGCCTTTACGAAAGACGGTAACCGCCTCGTCGGGCAGGTTGCCAAGCGTCAGGCGGTCACCAATCCCGAAAATACCGTTTATTCGATCAAGCGATTTATGGGACGTCGCTACAACGAGGTCGGCGAGGAAATAAAACAGGTTCCCTACAAAGTTCAGGGCGCCGGAAGCGGCGACGTACGTATCGCGGCGGGCGGTAAGGAATGGAGTCCACCGGAGATCTCCGCGATCATCCTGCAAAAAATGAAACAGTCTGCCGAGGATTATCTCGGCCAGAAGGTTGAAAAAGCTGTCATCACAGTGCCGGCTTACTTCAATGATTCTCAGCGTCAGGCCACTAAAGATGCTGGCAAGATTGCCGGCCTGGAAGTGATGCGAATCGTTAACGAGCCCACTGCAGCGGCGCTGGCTTACGGGCTCGACAAAAAGAAAGATGAAACGATTGCCGTATTCGACTTTGGCGGCGGCACTTTCGACGTTTCGATTCTAGAGGTCGGCGAAGGCGTAGTGGAAGTTAAGTCTACCAATGGAGATACGCACCTTGGTGGCGACGACATTGATGAGCGCCTGATTGAGTGGATCATCGAAGAGTTCAAGAAAGACCAGGGCATTGATCTTTCCAACGACAAGATGGCGTTGCAGCGTTTGAAAGAAGCAGCTGAGAAGGCAAAGATCGAGTTGTCGAGCACGATGGAAACAGAAGTTAACCTTCCATTCGTAACCGCAGATCAATCTGGTCCAAAACACCTTGCGATGAAACTGACTCGCGCACGTTTCGAGCAGCTGGTCGATCCGATACTGTCCCGACTCCGGTCGCCCGTTGAGCAGGCGTTGAAGGATGCTGGTCTCGATGCGAAGAAGATTGACGAAGTCGTTCTCGTCGGTGGTTCGACACGTATTCCCAAGGTCCAGGAAATCGTTAAGGAGATGTTCGGCAAGGAACCGAACAAGAGCGTGAACCCCGACGAAGTCGTGGCGATCGGCGCAGCTGTCCAGGCGGGTGTGCTATCAGGTGAGAAGACGGATATTCTTCTTCTTGACGTTACTCCGCTCAGCCTCGGCATCGAAACGCTTGGTGGTGTGTTCACGAAACTAATCGAACGCAACACGACGATTCCTACAAGAAAGTCCGAGATATTCTCGACAGCGTCCGACAACCAGACTTCGGTCGAGGTCCACGTACTACAAGGTGAACGACCGATGGCCGGTGACAATCGCACGTTGGGCAAGTTCCATCTTGTCGGCATTCCGCCCGCACCACGCGGCATGCCACAGGTCGAAGTTACTTTTGATCTCGACGCAAACGGCATCGTGAACGTGTCTGCCAAAGACATGGGTACGGGTCGCGAGCAGAAGATTACGATCACCGCATCGTCCGGTCTCTCGAAAGAGGAGATCGACAAGATGATGAAGGACGCTGAGTCGCATTCGGCCGACGACGCACACAAGCGGGAAGAGATCGAAGCGCGTAATCGTCTGGATGGTCTTGTCTATCAGATGGAGAAGACGGTGTCCGACAATCGCGAAAAGGTTGGCGCTGTAGCCGGTGATGTTGAGACGGCTATTGCCGAGGCCAAGAAGGCATTGGCTGAGGGTGGGGTTGAGAAGCTCAACGACGCATTCAATCAGTTGCAAACGGCGTCGCACAAACTGGCCGAAGCTCTGTATCAACAGGCACCTCCGGCTGGCTCTGAGTCGTCATCAGACCAGGCATCAGCTGCCGGCGCTTCATCGTCCGGTGGCAGCGGAGGTGAAGATAACGTCATTGATGCCGAGTACGTTGACGTTGACGAGAACAAGTAGGGCATTACCAATTTACGATTGCCAATTGCCGATTTGAAGAGGCGGAGACAAGCTTTCCTCCGCCTTTTCTGCAAAGGCAATTCGTGTCAGGCACACTGAATGTCTTAACGCCCATTTATCCTTCCTCCAATCGGAAATTGGAAATCGGCATTTGGCAATGATCAATGGCTAACAAAGACTACTACGAAATCCTCGGTGTTAAGCGCGACGCAAAGCCTGAAGAGATCAAGAAGGCTTATCGGCGACTCGCGCGCAAATATCATCCGGATGTAAACCCCGGTGATAAAGCTGCCGAGGAACGATTCAAGCTTACTTCGGAGGCACACGACGTATTGTCCGACCCGAAGAAGCGGAGTGTGTACGACCGCTTTGGCCAATATTCCGATAACCTCGCCGATGCGGCCGCGCGTGGTACAGGACCATCAGGCGGGACGCGCACACCTCCCGGATTCGATTTCACAGGATTTGATTGGGGAAGTGCAACAACCGGCAGCGGGGGAAGTAGCGGCAGTAGTTTCCGCGACATTTTCTCCGACCTCTTTGGCGGCGGCGCTGCTAAAGAAAAGGAGCCACCCAGGCCTCAACCAAAAAAAGGCGCCGACATTGAAATGCCGCTGGCGCTTTCATTCGAAGAAGCGATCAAAGGACTCACCACAAACATCACTGTGAATCGTTCTGAACAATGTTCACGTTGCAATGGCGCCGGTGACATCGGTGGTCCGGTTGTGGTCTGTTCAACTTGCAAAGGAACGGGACAGGTGCAACGCTCGGGGGGCCGGTTACGTTTTGCTCAGGAGTGTCCGGATTGCGCAGGTACAGGTCGACGTCGGTCTCCTTGTTCGCTTTGCAAAGGCAAAGGCACTTTGCCAAAGACTGAGACGGTCAAGGTTCGCATTCCTGCCGGCGTAGAGACGGGTTCCAGAGTGCGAATTCCTGGCAAAGGTGAGGGCGGACGTCTGGGTGCACCGGCAGGTGATTTGCACATCATCACAAATGTGGGAACTCACAAGTACTTTACGCGCAAGGGCGACAACATCTACGTGACTGTGCCAATCACAGTCCCTGAGGCAGCTCTTGGTGCAAAGATTGAAGTGCCGACGGTGGACGGCAAAACACAGTTACGAGTTCCTCCTGGTACTCAGTCGGGACAAAAGTTTCGTTTGCGTGATCGGGGAGCACCGTCTTTACGAAATCCCGGAGCAAAGGGACATCAGTTCGTCGAAGTGCAAGTAACGTTGCCGAAGATGATTTCGGAAGAGACGAAGGAACTGTTGAGAGAGTATTCGAAGTTGAATACGACGAATCCGAGAGTGGAGATGGGACTGGAGTGATTGCTGATTGTCGATTGCTGATTGTTTGCATGAACACGATCCGTCTTCATGGACCGAGGGAATATCCGTTTCCATACGAATCAGCAATCAGCAAATAACAATCAGCAATCGGCAATCGCAATGACTCGTAAAGCTCGCACATACACCATCAGCGCCGTTGCGGATCAGTATGGCATTCATCCGCAGACACTGAGACTGTACGAGCGTGAAGGTCTATTGAAGCCTTCGCGTTCTGAAGGCAATACGCGTCTGTACACCGACCCGGATCTTGAACGACTCGAGTTAATTCTTTCATTGACACGCGATCTGGGTGTGAACCTTGCCGGCGTCGAAATCATTCTCAACATGCGCGAGAAGATGGATGCCATGCAGCAGGAATTTGAACGCTTCTTTCAGTACTTGCAGACACACGCAGAAGAACTCACCAACTTCGAAACACCACCTGAAGGCACCAGCGACGCACTCGTTCCTTTTGAGCGGTCGGCCGCAATCCGTCGTCGTGCGCGATCCTAATATTCGACAAACTTAGGTTTCGGTCTGGCATGCTGTTCAGCTACAGATTTAAACGGATGAAACGAATCAGAAATGTTCTTGTTGGAGACTGATCTGCCTCGTTCATTTCTTCGCTCTTTGCTGATCTGTTTCATCTGCGTCCATCTGTGGCCAATTCATCGACAAACTAAAGTTCGTCGGACATTTGACTGTGTCATCTGTAGCTGAATTGTGCTAGAGTCTGCCGCGACATCGCTTCTCACACTTGCTTGCGATGTCGGTAACAAAACTACGAATCAACTTTTTTAGCGGCAGCAAAAATGTCCGACGAACTTTAGTTTGTCGAAGGG
>DATEXA010000549.1:0-5973 GCA_035257465.1 Pyrinomonadaceae bacterium
ATCGGCACATTTCAACCGCAGAGACGCGGAGGTGACGCAGAGAAATCAAGCTTGTCAGGATAAGATCAAAACCTCCATATGAGTAATCCCATTTACCCCTTCGCAGATCTCTCACTTGCTCGACGCCTTGAGAACACAGAAGCTCACGGGAACGTTGGGTTTGTTGAGGCACGCGCCAGAGCATTCCCCGATAGCGGTGCAACATGGACTGAGATAGCTGGTACCTACGCGATGTTTGATGGTCCGGATTCACCAGTCAGTCAGACCTTTGGCCTGGGCATGTTTCAACCGGCCACTCATGACGACCTGAACCGGATTGAAAAATTCTTCAGTACACGTGGCGCACAGGTATTTCATGAAGTCTCACCACTCGCCGACCCCTCAACGTTCCAACTCTTGAACGAACGCGGTTATCAGCCAATGGAGTTCACGAGTGTGCTGTTCCGTCCAATCAGTCGCGACCTTATGCTCTCAGTCGCACCAAACGAAAAAGTCAAAGCGCGACTAACTGCGGATCATGAAAAAGAAATCTGGTCTGAAACAGCACTTCGCGGATGGAGTGAGTTCACGGAGGTAGCTGATTTCTTGCGCGACATGGGTAAAGTACACGCCTGTTCTACGTCGCCATCCTTTCTGGCTGAAATTGATGGTCTACCTATCGCGACCGGTATGTTGACTATTCACGATGGGGTTGCCTTGCTTGCTGGCGCAAGTACGATTCCGGAAGCACGACGACAGGGAGCACAATTGGCGTTACTAGAAGCACGTTTGCGTTTTGGTGCTGAACATGGCTGCGACATCGCGATGATGGCGGCACTTCCGGGAAGCGCATCGCAACGAAACGCTGAGCGACATGGATTCAGAATTGCTTATACGAGAATTAAGTGGAGAATTTGAGTTTCGTACTTTGTACTTTGTTCTTTGCACTTTGAGATCTGAGATCTGAGATTTGAGATCTGATCACAAAGCTCAAAGTTCAAATCTCAAAGCACACCCGCCTAAAATGAGGTATTCGCCATGCAGTCCTACGAAAAACTAGGTGCTTTCTATTTAGGCCGACCATACGATTTGAAGACAAAGCAAGCCAAGGACGGCCTTCTTTTATATGACTCAAAAGATCTCGTAACACACGCTGTATGTGTAGGCATGACGGGTAGTGGCAAGACTGGCCTTTGCATTGCCCTACTCGAAGAAGCGGCAATCGACGGCATTCCAGCAATCATCATCGACCCGAAGGGTGATCTCGGCAATCTTCTACTTACGTTTCCAAACCTCGCTGCGCAGGATTTTGAACCATGGGTAAACGATGAAGACGCGGAGAAAAAGGGGTTATCAAAAACTGAGTTCGCTGCACAGCAAGCGGACCTCTGGAAGAAGGGTCTTGGCGACTGGGACCAGGATGGCGAGCGAATCCAACGCCTGCGCGACGCCGCAGACTTTCGCATTTACACACCCGGCAGCAATGCAGGAGTTTCTGTATCGATTCTCAAATCCTTTGTCGCACCTCCTGCAGCACTTCGCGATGACAACGAATTGTTGAGTGAACGAATTAACACCACCGCGACGAGCCTGCTCGGGCTGCTTGGTATTGACGCTGATCCAATCCGGAGTCGCGAACACATCCTGGTCTCAAACATTCTGAATCAGGAGTGGTCTGCAGGGAGAGACCTCGACATTGCAAGTCTGATTCAAAAGATCCAATCGCCGCCACTGACAAAAGTCGGCGTCATGGATCTTGAGTCGTTCTTTCCATCCAAAGACCGTTTCGAATTGGCAATGTCGTTGAATAATCTCCTCGCATCGCCAAGTTTCGCGAGTTGGATGGAAGGTGAGTCGCTCGATATCCAGCAAATCCTGCACACGGACAGCGGCAAACCACGTCTCGCAATTTTCTCGATCGCACATCTCGGTGATGCTGAACGAATGTTCTTTGTGTCACTCCTTTTGAATCAGGTGCTCGGCTGGATGCGAACGCAGTCTGGAACCACGAGCTTGCGCGCGATCCTCTACATGGATGAAATCTTCGGTTACTTTCCGCCTGTAGCCAACCCACCATCAAAGCTGCCTCTGCTTACGCTGTTGAAACAAGGACGCGCGTTTGGACTCGGTGTCGTACTCATTACTCAGAATCCAGTTGACCTCGACTACAAAGGACTCTCCAACACCGGTACATGGTTCATCGGTCGTTTGCAGACCGAACGAGATAAAGCACGCGTTATCGAAGGGCTGGAAGGAATTGCTGCGGGAACCGGTCAGAAGTTTGATAGCAAGGAGATGGAGCAGATTCTGGCCGGCTTGAGTAATCGAATCTTTCTCTTGAACAACACTCACGATGATTCGCCGGAAGTTTTTGAGACACGCTGGGCAATGTCGTATCTGCGTGGCCCGCTGACGCGCACACAAATCAAGACGTTGATGGATCCTCTGAAAGGTCGATCGCAGGTTGAAGCTGCTGCTCCGGTTTCACCAACGACTCCAACGGCAACGGTGGGGGCCGCATCGGCGTCTCAGGGCACTCGGCCAGTTCTTCCTCCTGAGATAAATCAATATTTCATACCGGTCAGATCTCAAGGTGGAAATGGAAGTCTTTCGTATCATCCGATGCTCTTTGCAAACATCGAGGTCCATTACAGCAATTCGGATAAAGTTGACCTCACGCAAACTACAACCTTACTCACTACAATTGCGGATGGGCCTGTGAACGTCGACTGGAACAGCGCCGTTCCCGCTGAGGTACCGATCGAAGACCTCGAAAAGGAGCCGCAAACGAATGCAAACTTCGCCGGGACTCCCGCCGCAGCAAGCAAGGCAAAGAGTTACGATGCCTGGAAGAAAGACCTCGCAAGTTGGGTTTATCGGAATCAACGACTTGAACTATTGGAGAGTCCGAGTTTGGAAATTGCGTCGAACCCGGGCGAAACTGAAAGAGACTTTCGGGTAAGATTGCAACAGTTTGCCCGTGAGCGACGCGACGCAGCAGTCGAGAGATTGCGCCAGCAATACGCGCCTAAGATTGAACAACTAGCCGAACGTAAGCGACGTGCCGAGCAAGCGGTCGAGCGCGAAGCTGCACAGGCAAAAGGTCAAAAACTTCAAACTGCGATATCGTTTGGCGCAACTCTGCTTTCTTCGTTCATGGGCCGTAAGAGCGTCAGTCTCACGACACTCGGTCGTGCTACAACTGCCGTGCGCGGTGTGGGCCGATCGATGAAAGAGTCGCAGGATGTCGACCGCGCGCAGGAAAACGTGGCGGCTATCGATCAAAACCTGGCCGACCTCAATGAAGAGTTCAAAACTGAAACGGAGAAGTTGGAACGCACGCTCGATCCGCAAAGCGAAGAGCTTGGTAAAGTAAGTTTGAAACCGACCAAGGCCAACATTGCGATCAAATTTCTGGCGCTAGTGTGGGCGCCGTACTGGCACGACGGCGGTGACGTAAAACCCGCCTGGGAGTGAGCGATAGGAATTTCGGAATTGCGATTTCGGAATTCGGAATTCGAGAAAGCTGAAGCATATCGGACAAGAACCAAATCGATGACTCTTCCCAGACTGATCGCCGCCCTGACCCTTATCTTCGCTGTGTCACTACCGTCGCGCGTCTTTTCCCAAACCACAAATCTCAACGACGCAGACATCGCCTCACACTTCGCACCGATCTTTTATCAAGCACTCGGCGACAAACCTCGCAGCGATTACATTACAAACTTCGACTTCGACGGAGACTGGCGAGGCGATAATAATTGGCAGAACCTCGCCAACACTGATTTCCCCTTGAAGGCTTACATCTACTACTCCGTATCGGAAACTGCGACTCACTTCTTTATCCACTACGCAGTTTTCCATCCGCGCGATTACAAAGGCGGCGAGCGTAAAGGTGCAATCCTTAGCGAGTTAATTCGCGAGGGGACAAAGGCCGGCGGCAAGTATGATCCCACGGGACTCGCGGACGAAGCCGCTCTCGCTCATGAAAACGACATGGAAGGCGCGTTAGTCGTCGCAAAGAAAAACGGCAAAGATCTTAGTGACGCCGAGGTGGTTTTTGTTGAGACGCTCGCTCACAACAACTTCAATCGCTATCGGCCCGGAGATTCTGAATCGGGATTCTCGAAAGTTAAGCTCGATGGGCAGCACCCGCTTCTGTACATTGAGCCAAAGGGGCATGGAATCGAAGCCTTTTCTGGCGATCAGAAACAGACATCGAAGAAAGAATTCTTGCGCTACACGGTTGGACAGCGTGCAGAAGATCCCGCGGCGAAAGATTCCGTATGTCGAGAACTCGAAACAACCCCGTGTGAAAAGTCCGTGAGTTACTCGCTGCTCTTGTTATCAACGCTATGGGCGAAGGCAAGGGGCGAAGTCAACGAGACGTACGGAATTGCCTATGACTACGGCGATGTAAAACTCTCAACGAGTTTGAGCGGAACTGCGGTATCTGAGCGGACGTTCAAGATTGGCCAAGTAGGTTGCGCTTTCCTTGGATCGGCCGGAGGCATCAACATGGCGCGCCCTCCATGGGGTTGGTTTGATCGTGATGAACGAGACCAGCCTTTGGGATCCTGGTATTTCGATCCCGCCTCGAAGATCAAGCGAGATTTCAAGCTCGACTCGGGCTTTTCTACAACGTACGTGCGACTTCCGTTTTGGGCGAGTAGATCTTGAACTCAAAATCTTAAAGGCACACAACAATGAAAATCGCTCTCAGGTACGGGTTAATTATCACCGCAGGCATGATGGCCTGGACAATCATTGCCCACTCGCTTGTACCCAATCCGCAGTCGATCGTGCACAGTTTTGGCGCTTTCACCTTCATCAACCTCCTGCACTTCGCTTGTATCTACCTCGGCATCAAAGCGCTGGAACGCGAAAGAGGTGACAAACCAACTTTCAAAGAAGGTTTGAAGGAAGGTGTGGCCATCTCATTTGTTTACGCACTCACTTCGGCGTTGTACTTCGTGTGCGTGCTGCTGGTTATCGGAACTAAGTGGATGGCTGGTGAAGCGATGCGACCGGACATACCAATGTGGCTTGTAGGACTGCAGGCTTTCGGCGGATTGATCATACTTACAATGATCTTTGGATTGGTCTATTCAACGTTGATCTCTTTCTTCCTTGCGAAGCGTTTGTCGAGTGATGAGCGCTAGATTCCAGCTTCAGATAAATGCAGATTAGACCTTCCTTACTTGTCCTAGGGCAAGTTATCAGTCTTCCTTAATCTGCGGCTGACATTTAAGGCACCAACACGACTTTGCCGATATTCTTCCTCTCTTCAAGATAAGTGTGCGCCAGACCTGTCTCAGTAAACGAGAACGTTCTGTCGACATGCGGCCTGATCCAACCTTCCTCAACTCCACGACGGATCTCGAGCATCCACACTGCGACTTTCTCTGGTTCATGCCACATGTGACCAAGGTTCAATCCAAACACACCGCGATTCTTGTTCAGCAGCGGAAACGGATGAAACCATGGAGTCTGAATCGCTGCCTTCAAGAGATTGAACTTACCGGCAAGACCATTTGCGGACGCCGTTGAGACACCAAACATTCCCAGCCTGCCGGTGTGACGCAGCGCTGCGTAACTCTTCTTCCAATGTTTGCCACCAATCGGATCGATTACCAGATCGACTCCTCTTCCATCAGTGAGTTGCTGTAGCTCCGGCAACCAGTCTTTGCCACGATAGTCGATAGGATGATCGAGCCCGCGTTCTTTTAGAAACTGGTGTTTGGACGGACTTGCGGTTCCGAATGTTTGAGCTCCGACTTTTTTGGCGATGTCGAGAGCAGCAAGACCAACTCCTCCACCGGCATTGTGTATAAGAACCGACTCGCCCAAGTGTAGCGATCCCATCACAACCAGGAGCGCGTAGGCTGTCAGATAATTCACCGGGAGTGCAGCGGCTTGCTCGAACGTCAGAGTATCGGGCTTCTCGAAGATTTGCGTAGCCCTTACTGCAACTAACTCCGACTGGCCACCAAA
>DATEXA010000550.1:0-7875 GCA_035257465.1 Pyrinomonadaceae bacterium
CGAACCCTGGTTGCTTTGCAACGGCCACTCTGTTGGGCTTGGCTCCGCTCGTCGAAAATAATCTTCTGAGCGGGCGAGTTATTGTTGACGCAAAGACTGGGTCGTCCGGCTCTGGAGCTAAGGCAGCGGCGAATACTCATCACCCTCAACGCATGACGTCGTTCTATTCGTACAAGCCATTCACTCATCAACACGTTCCCGAAATCGAACAGGAGCTTGATCGAGTCGGTGATTGGACGAGTGAATTGGTTTTTATGACCCATTCACTTCCCGTTGCGCGAGGAATCTTCGCGTCGATTTATGCTGAGACGAAGAACGAAATGAGCGAACAACAATTGAACGACATGTTCGCCGACTACTATCGAGACTCCTTCTTTGTCAGGCTTGTGAAAGGTTCACCCGATATTAATTGGGTAAAGACAACTAATTTTTGTGATATCGGCTTTGCCGTGCGCGGCAAACAGATCGTTGTCTTTTCTGCGCTCGACAATCTAGTAAAAGGTGCGGCAGGCCAGGCCGTCCAGAATATGCACTTGATGTTTGGGCTCGATGAGAAGACCGGTTTGATGTTGATAGGTACGAATCCATGAATGATGTCCGATATGCTTTAGCTTGTCGGATAAATATCGGAAACCGAAAAGCTAAAGCATATCGGAACATTAAAGAATCGAAAATGACTTTCACTCCGGCACCAATCAAACCAGCAATCGAAATGGCCGATCTGGAAAAGATCGATGTACGCGCCGGCACGATAATTTCAGTTCAAGAGATCGTCAATTCAGACAAGCTGATGAAACTGACGGTCTCGTTTGGCGATCATCAACGAACAATTATCGCCGGCATCAAACTGGAGCGCGCAAACCCGAAGGAGCTAGAAGGAAAGCAGGCGCTTTTCGTCGTGAATCTACCGCCTCGGAAAATGCGCGGTGAAGTGTCAGAAGGAATGTTGTTCGACATCGGCTACGCAGATGGATTGCCGCCGGTCCTGGCTGTTACTGAGAAAACAATCGCGGACGGAGCACGGGCAGGATGACTTTGCAAACAACGCAGGCATTTACTGACATCGCGGCGAGCGAAGATCAGTTTCAACTTGCAACCTACAAGAAGATGCCGATTGCTGCAGAACGTGGCGACGGTGTTTGGATCTATACCAGCGACGGCGAGAAGTATCTCGACCTTTATGGTGGACATGCAGTGGCTGGCACGGGTCATTGTCACCCTCATGTGGTGAAGGCATTACGAGAGCAGTCTGAAAAGCTCCTGTTCTATTCCAACCTCGTTTATTCGGAGACACGTGCCAAAGCTGCGCAAAAGCTGGTCTCGTTGGCGCCCACTGAATTAACGAAGGCCTTCTTCTGCAACTCCGGAACTGAAGCAAACGAGAATGCGATGCGTATGGCTCGCATGTTCACGGGTCGCGAAAAGATCGTTAGCTTTGCAGGTGGTTTTCACGGTCGTACTGCCGATGCGATCAGCGCCACATTTCTTGGCAAGTATCGAGAAATTGGAAAGCCCAATGTGCCCGGTCATGTTGAAGCCGAGTTTGGAAACATCGAGTCGGTTCGTGCCGTCGCGGATGAAACGGTAGCGGCGATCATCCTTGAGCCCATCCAGTCAATGGCCGGAGTCAAAATGGCGGCTCCAAAGTTTTACAGAGAACTGCGGACGCTATGTGATGAACGTGGAATTGTTCTTATCTACGATGAAGTACAGACAGGTATCGGCCGCACCGGTGATTGGTTCTTCGCAGGTAGCGACGCAGGTGACGCTGTTGTGCCCGACGTTGTCACACTGGCAAAGGCACTGGGAAGTGGCGTCCCGGTGGGTGCGTGTTTAGTCCGTGAGGCGATTGCTTCTAAAATCAAAGAAAACGATCTTGGAACAACATTTGGCGGCGGCATGTTGGCGATGGCTTGTGTGAATGCGACACTCGAGGCTATTGAAAAGGACGACATGCTCGCGAATGTCCGGCAGGTTGAAGAACACCTGCGCGAACGACTTAAAGAAGTAGAACAGGTCGTTTCTGTTCAGGGCCGCGGCTTCCTTCTCGGTCTTGAATTCGCGGACAAAGCGGCATCAATTCACAAGGCGCTTCTTGACCGTAAGATTATCACGGGCACTTCGAGTGATTCTCGCGTGCTGCGCTTGCTTCCGCCGTTGTGCTTGAAGAGTGCAGAAGTCGATTTGTTGGTCGAAGCGCTTCAGGAAATATTTAGTGGATGAAATTTCCCCTGATGAAACTTGAATGGCAAACTTCTTAACGACCCAGGACTTTGATCGAACCGAACTCGACCAGTTGATCGAGTCAGCTCGTCGTTTCAAACAAGGCCAGGACCGCTCAAAACCTCTCGACGGTAAATCCATTGCTTTGGTCTTTTTTAATCCGAGTCTTCGCACGCGCGCGTCCATGCAAGTGGGAATCTACGAGCTTGGGGGTAACCCCGTTGTACTTGAGCCTGGCGGCACAAGTTGGACTCTCGAGCATCGTGAAGGCGCGGTTATGGATGGCGATAAGACGGAGCACATCGCCGAGTTCGTTCGTGTGCTTGAACGATATTGCGTGGCGATCGGTGTCAGAACGTTCGCAGCCTTGAAAGACTGGAAAGACGAACGCACGGACCCTGTTCTTAATTCGTTTGCACGTTACGCCAGTGTGCCGATCATCAATCTCGAATCAGCGATGCATCATCCATGTCAGGCCATGGCCGACATGATGACGATTCGGGAAAAGCTCGGCGAAGGACGCAAGCGAGTCGTACTTACCTGGGCCTGGCATCCGAAGCCACTTCCGATGGCGGTTCCAAATAGCTTTGCACTCGCGTCAGCTCAGATGGGCCACGACGTTGTTATCGCCCACCCTGAAGGTTATCAACTGGACGAGAACCTAATCGAGAACGCACAAGAAATCGCTGCGGCAGCCGGGGGAAAAATCGAGATCGTCAACGACGTAGACAAAGCGTTTGAAGGCGCCGATGTAATCTACGCGAAGAGTTGGGGCGCAAAACAGTTCTATGGAAAGAGCGAGCAAGACATCGTCAACCGCTGGCAGTACCGGCACAAGTGGATCGTTGATGACCAAAAGATGAATCGAACAAACGATGCCATTTTCATGCACTGCCTGCCCGTGCGTCGCAATGTGATCGTTACAGACTCTGTGATCGATTCAGAATCGTCAGTAGTCATTGACGAAGCAGAGAATAGGTTGCATGTGCAGAAGGCGATCATGGAGAGGTTGATTAGTTAGATAGTCAGTAGTCAGTAGTCAGTGGTCAGTAGAAGGTTTGATTGTCTTTCTTGCAATGATTTGCCGAAGGGTGACCCAGACTACAAACTACTGACCACTGACCACCACTCTCCCAACAAACTCTTATGTCCGAGACAACAACCGGAATCGATCACCAACTCCGACTCGACCTGCTCCGTGAAGCGCTGCCATACATTCAGCGGTTTCAGGGTCACACGTTTGTCGTCAAATTGTCCGGCAAAGTGACAGAGAATCCCGGCAACCTCGCGTCGCTCGCGGAAGAGTTGGCCCTTCTTCATCAAGTAGGAATTCGCATCTGCGTCATTCACGGCGGCGGCAAACAGCTGAGTGACCTCGCGAAAAAACTCGGAGTCGAACAAACGATCATTGAAGGCCGGCGCGTAACCGATGATGCAACGCTTGAAATGGCAAAGATGATTTTTGCCGGCAAGATAAATACAGACATTCTTGCCGCGTTGAGGCAAAGAGGAATTGAAGCAGTTGGTCTGTCGGGAGTTGACGGCAACATCGTTCATGCAGAGAGACGGCCGCCAAAAGAAATTCTCAATCGCGAAACAGGAGAACGCGCCCAGGTCGACTTTGGACACGTCGGCGATGTCGTACAAATCAATACTCGCCTGCTTACAGTCTTACTGGATCACGGCTATCTACCGGTCATCTCATCACTCGGCGCTGACGATGACGGTATGGTTTTCAATATCAATGCAGACACGATCGCAGCCGAAATCGCGGTCCAGCTCCGAGCTGAGAAACTCATCTTGTTGAGCGATGTCGACGGCATCTATTTGCAAGCTGACGACCCGGCCACAAAAGTTTCCAGACTGACGCTTGCGGAAGCCGAAGACCTCATCCAGTCGGGCACAGCAACTGGCGGAATGATTCCAAAACTCCAGAGCATTACGACGTTACTACATCGCGGAGTTCACGCTGCACACGTCATTAGTGGGACCAACCGCAACGCACTGCTTTCCGAAATCTTCACCGACAAGGGCACTGGCACGATGCTAGTCGGATAATCCATTGGCGATTGCCGATTGCCGATTTATCGTCTGGCTAGCTGCAAATCCCCAATCAGACATCGACACTCAGAAACCAGCAATCGGCAATCAGCTCGGCAATTTCTTACCGCTCACCCAACCGGTGATTGCGGTAGATGTTTGTCGCGCTCGAACGGTGGCACTTCGTGCTCCGGCATCGTGTCATCCGGCCAATCCAACGCCCATTGTTGACGCTGCTTTTCGTCAGCGTAGTATTTCAGGTACACGTGATTGTCTTCCTCACTGCCGCTGCCGGTAAGGTCGATCATGTAGGCGTAGCCTGGATTCTCCGGAAAGAGCACTGCTTCTTCGCGCAATCCATCGTTGTAGAGATATTCGTAGAGAGCGAGGTCGCTGAGATGATCGGTGTGCAGAAGATAGGCACCAAGCGATGCCATTCGCCCAATCGTTTCCGTCAACTTAGTCGTAACATCGACGTCGCTCAGGCTTTCAGGAGGTGGTAGCTCCAGACCGGCGTTTTCCAGCATGCGGAAGAGACTAATCGGTTCTGCGGTTTCATACTCAAGAACGTGTCGAAGAAACTCCTCCTCGATGTCGGCAGGCAGATCTTCGAGTGACATCGCACTGCCGCCCATCTTCCTTATTTCCTCGCGGAGTTTAGCGATTCGTTGTTCCTGATTTGGTTCTTCAGCAAAGTGTGTGAGTGACATTTTCTGGCTCCTTAAGAATTTCGAGAGGTTTAAGGTTTGAGGTACCCGCGGAGTTAACTGTGAGGGAACCTCCGTCCGAATTGTTTTTACTTCATGGTGAGATGAAGTGTGTTGAGGTTCTCGTTTTCGAAATATGAGTCGCCCAAGTGCGCGCATTCTGCGCGCCGCGAAAAGAAAAGTAAAGGGTGTTCTGAACGAGGTTTTCTCTGTGCGACTCTGTGTCTCCGAGACTTTGTGGTAGGCCAAGATTCGTTTTTCAACACAGAGTTACGGAGACACAGAGAAGCACAGAGAAAAACCAAACTGACTTCAAATATTCAATGGCAGAAAACCTCATGAATGTGCAGGTGGAGGCGGCGCAGTAAACGTCTCCAGATTTGCGAGACCCAGGCTCTGCTCAATTTCGGACATGCGAGTCACGGCTGCTTCAAAACCGTCTCCACCAAAAATCTCATCTTCGATTTCTTCAAACTTTTCAGATAGTTCATCCATTTCCTTTGCGCCGATCACTTCCTTCCATGCCGGGAAGACTATCGTGTCTTCAATTGCCGCGTGATGTTCATACATACGTACAAAGGTTTCCAGCGCAGTGATAAACGGGCCCACGTTCGCAGAAGGTATTTTGTCGCCCTTGGTAGAGGCCAATATGTAATCGGTGATTTCGCGTCCTCGTTTGTGTTGAACGAGTAATACGTCTGCATAGACTGAAGCTGCATTCTGTGTCTTCTTAACCGCAGGCAGGATGTATGCTTCTTCAAGACGGGTTTCATGGTAGTCCTCACCAAAAGCGCGAAAGAGTTGTGCGGTCTTTTCAAGCGCGTCAGCTGGCACCGAATTCGGATCCTGTTTGAGTTTGACTGCAGATTCTTGATAAACAAGCAACGCCCGTCGCAGGATACCGTGCTCACGCATCAAATCTTCCACCGCTGAGATCTCCGCGGCCGCTTCATCCGAAGATTGTTCGTCCACCTTAGTTGCACGATTAGAAACACTTGCGCTTCCCCCGACTTCTTTGCGGCAACCAGCCAGGAAAACGCCCGCGCCAACCAACGAAACTCCGGTTATTAACTGTCGCCGTGTTTGGTTCACTTGTTCCTCCTTCACACTCAGAAACAATGCAGAAGTAATACTATTCCTTTTTTGATATTACCCTCACTGCACAGTTAGACTAAGCACAAAATGAAAACGTGATCCAATCGGGCACTGACTGCCCTGGTAAATGATCAAGGTCGGTAAGTGGAAAGAGATTAGCAACGCCCCGTGTGCCACACGGAGTGACGACCCTGCAAATGCCATGAATAACGAAGCAATAGCACGTCGATTCCATCGCCTCGCCGCGTTGATGGAGATTCGCGGCGACGATCCATTCCGCCTCCGGTCGTATCGAAATGCGGCCGAAGCGATCGAGGTTTGGCCCACGTCGCTCAAGGAAATTGCCGAAACTGAAGGAATCGGAGGATTGCAAACGATTCCAGGCGTCGGCAAAGCAATCGCAGGAAAAGTAGTGGAACTACTTAATCGAGGTTCCTTCGATGCATGGGATCGCTTGACGGCGGAAACGCCCGAGTCTGTTCTTGAACTGGTCGAAGTTCCAGGCATAGGACCCAAGACTGCGGCACTACTTCACCAACGGTTCAAGGTGTCTTCTCGTGAGGAACTGAAGAAATTTATCGCCGATGGTGGCCTCGAGATGGTCGATGGAATCGGTCCGAAGACTGCCGAAAGAATCAAAGAAGCTCTGTGACTTGTCCGATATGCTTTAGCTTGTCGGCCGACAGAAACAAGCACTTCTCCGACAAGCTGAAGCATATCGGACATCGGACATCGGATATTGCTAAACCCACGATCTCATGATTGAATTAGCGCCGCCGGACCTCAGGCCCTAGCCTGCAGTGTCAGCGCTTTTCTTCATTTCTTCTTCCAACACAACGAGGAGTCCGATGAATAAAAAGATGAAGCGACGCGACTTCATGCGTAACAGCGCTGTCGCAGGCCTTGCTATCGCCGCTGCAAAACCAGAAGTCAGTGGTTTTCCGATGATTCTCAAACAAAGCGCAGTGAAACCGTTGGTAATCTCGTCCGCGAATGGAAACAAGTTCAAGAACGGCGGTACTGTAACCGCAGTTCAAAAAGCCTTCACGATGATTACGGGAGGCGCCGACGTACTCGATTCAGTGATTGCCGGTGTGAATATCGTCGAACTCGATCCGCTCGACGACAGTGTCGGTTATGGCGGACTTCCAAATGCCGAAGGCATAGTGCAACTCGACTCCTCGTGTATGCATGGTCCGAAAAAGAGAGCTGGAGCAGTCGGAGCGATTGAGGGTGTTCGCACTCCTTCGCTGGTTGCGAAGGCAGTAATGGAGAACACAGATCATCATCTCATCGTCGGCAAAGGGGCACAGGATTTTGCCCGGGGAATGGGTTTCAAGATTGAGGACGATCTAAACACCGAGAACTCACGCAAGCAGTGGCTGGAATGGAAGCGTCGAATTGATCCGTCACACTACCTCGATCCAAAAAAGCGCGCTGAAGCCGGCAATAAAGCGGCGCAGGAGATGTTTGCCGAAGGTTTACTGCGGGAGGAGAACTTGCACGGTACGATCAATTGCGACGGAATCAATTCCAAAGGTGAAATCTGTGGCGTCACGACAACCAGCGGTCTTGCCTGGAAAATTCCGGGACGCCTGGGTGACTCACCGATACTTGGTGCCGGCCTTTACGTCGACGGTGCAGTGGGTGCAGCTGGATCAACGGGGCGCGGCGAAGCCAATCTCTACAACCTGTGCTCGTTTGTGATCGTCGAGGAAATGCGACGCGGCGCACATCCCAAAGATGCCGGAATGGAAGTGCTGAATCGAATCAAAAACAACACGGTAGAAAAACGTCTGCTGAATGAACG
>DATEXA010000551.1:0-15376 GCA_035257465.1 Pyrinomonadaceae bacterium
ATGCAGACTTTCAATCGTAAGGTCGTGGAAGCGTTATCGCGGACCGCCACCCTTCTCCGGGAAGACGGCAATGTGCTGCTCGATAAATCAGATGCACTCCTCGAAAAAGCATTGAATTACGAAGCCGAAAAGCAAACCGAAGCGCCTCCATTAAACGTACAAGTTCTTTCGGGCTCACCGCCGGCTTTGCGACGGCGAGCTCTCAGGCAGTGGATTTCCACAGGGCGCGGCGGGAATACAAGGCGGATTGAAATGGTTCACTTGTTAGCCGTCGAACGGTTGCTGGAGGGAAGTGCCGGCGGGCGGGTAGTCGAGCTACCGAATGGGTCACGCGTGAGGCGAAAGCGCGGCTGGCTGGAGTTCGAAAATGAAAACGATTGAAAAAGAGCCATTCAATCTTTATAGTCAAAAGGTCAGTGTCCGACGTGCTTCAGCCTGTCGGGAACATTCAGAAATCGCCAGAGCAGACTCGCCAAACTGAAGCACGTCGGACATCAACTTTTGCGCAACCGTATTTTTGTTGAAGGCATCGAACTTTCGATGGTTTTTGGTTAAAAATGACTCAGTTCCGGTTCGCAATCAGCGAGACCGGGCAGCGACAAAGGACGCCGGGATCAGGTATTATCGGCGTCGGAGGCTTTAATGAATTTGAGTTCTACTGCAAGACAGATCGTATTTTGGCTCCTGATTATCGCAGGAGCACTTTTGCTCTATAAGCTGGTTAACCCGCGTGGAAGTAGTTACGAGAACGTGGACCTGACCAGAATGGATCAGATGATCCAGAGCGGCAATCTTAAACAAATCACCGTAAAGCAGGCTGAAACGGTTGCGATAGATGTTAATAACAAAGAGTACCGAGCGGCGTTGTCGAACGAGCAGACGAAGAATGATCTGCTCAAAACGGCTCGTGAGGTTGTTAATGGCAAACCGCGTGTAGCAAAGGTCGAAGAAGAATCGGGCAGTAGTTACATTTGGCCCATGCTCATTACCTGGGCACCACTGTTGTTCATTATCGCCATCTGGATTTTCATGTTGCGCCAAATGCAATCAGGAGGCAACAAGGCTTTATCATTTGGGAAGTCTCGCGCCAAGCTCCTCAATAACCAACAAAAGCGAGTGACTTTTAAGGACGTCGCCGGGGTTGAGGAAGCCAAGGAAGAACTTCAGGAAATTATTGAGTTCCTGAAAGAACCACAGAAGTTCCAGAAGCTGGGCGGTCGAATTCCTAAGGGCGTCTTGATGATGGGCCCCCCAGGGACTGGTAAGACACTTCTGGCGCGAGCGATTGCCGGCGAGGCAAACGTTCCTTTCTTCTCAATTTCGGGTTCTGACTTTGTAGAGATGTTTGTAGGTGTCGGTGCCTCCCGTGTTCGCGATCTGTTTGAGCAGGGGAAGAAGAATGCACCGTGCATCATCTTTATCGATGAGATTGACGCAGTGGGTCGCCATCGGGGTGCTGGTCTCGGCGGCGGACACGATGAGCGCGAACAGACATTGAACCAGTTGCTCGTTGAGATGGATGGGTTTGAGTCCAACGACGGCGTGATTTTGATCGCGTCGACAAACCGTCCCGATGTTTTAGATCCGGCGTTGTTGCGACCCGGTCGTTTTGATCGACGTGTAGTTGTTTCGCGTCCGGATGTTCGAGGACGAGAAGGCATCTTGAAAGTTCACACGCGCAAGATTCCGCTGGGCGAAGATGTCGACATATCTGTGATCGCGCGTGGTACACCCGGATTCACTGGAGCTGATCTTGCCAACCTTGTTAACGAGGCCGCACTAAATGCCGCCCGTTATAACAAGAAGCTGGTTGCCATGGGTGACTTTGAACTCGCCAAAGACAAGGTGCTCATGGGTGCCGAGCGGAAGAGCATGGTGATTTCAAACGAGGAGAAGAGAGTCACTGCGTACCACGAGGCAGGACATACTTTGGTCGGATTGAAAGTACCAAACGCTGATCCGGTTCATAAGGTAACCATCATTCCACGCGGTATGGCACTCGGTGTCACTCAGCAACTTCCTGAGGGCGACAGACACAACTATAGCCAGGAATACCTGCTGGGCCAGATCGCAATCCTGATGGGCGGACGTATCGCAGAGGAAACCTTCCTCGGCAGCATTACCACCGGAGCATCGAACGACATCGAGCGTGCTACCGAGTTAGCCCGCGCAATGGTTTGTGAATACGGTATGTCCGAGATGGGACCGCTAACCTTTGGTAAAAAGGAAGAGCAAATCTTTCTTGGACGCGAGATTGCGCAACATCGTGATTTCTCTGAAGACACTGCAATCAAGATCGATCAGCAGGTAAAGAAGATCGTCACGGTTCAGTTTGAACGAGCGAAAGGGATTATCGAAGAGAACCGCGACACTATGATTCGCCTTGCGGAATGCCTGCTCGAGCGCGAGTCACTTGATGGAGTGGAGATTCGAAGGATTGTGGCAGGTTTGCCGCTAGACGACACCACTCCGTTATCGGATGGAGGCGACGAGGATAGGCCACAGTTGAAGGAACCATCGTCCAAGCCGCTTAAGCCAATCCTGCCGCCAATCACCGGCGGTAATCCAGCGCCGGCCTAACAGCACCGCATTCAAGTAACTTCGAAGGGAACGGTCAATTCCGTTCCCTTTTTGTTTTGGAGGATCGTTTATTATCGGTTCATGCTCAAGGGCTGGAGAATCAAAGATCGAACACTACCAATCGGTGAACGCACACTTGTAATGGGCGTTCTCAACGTCACGCCTGACAGCTTCAGCGATGGCGGCCGCTTTTTCTCTTTTGACCAGGCACTCGAGCATGCGACACAAATGATCAGTGAGGGCGCTGACATTATTGATGTTGGCGGAGAATCGACTCGACCAGGGAGCGGTGAACCAGTCCCAGTCGAAGAAGAGATCGATCGCGTTGTCCCCGTGATCAGGGCTGTATCAGAGTTTTCGGATGTTCCTATCTCGGTCGACACAACTAAATCGGAAGTCGCCAGGGCCGCTTTGGAAGCCGGTGCAGACATTGTGAACGACATCTCTGCACTTCGTTTTGATTTTTATATCGCCGATGCGGTGGCGAAAGCGGGTGCCGGCCTTGTGCTTATGCATTCTCGTGGGACACCAGCCATAATGCATCGACTTCCACCCGTTGCAGACATCTTTCACGAAGTCACAACAAGTCTGAAAGCGAGTCTGAAAATGGCTCAGCGACGCGGCGTACAACTGGAGTCGATTGCGATTGATCCTGGAATCGGTTTTGGAAAGAGTCAGGAACAGAACCTCGAGTTGATAGCCAAACTTGATCGCATCGCAGAGGCATTTCCTAATTTGCCAATTCTGATCGGTACTTCACGAAAATCGTTCATCGGTCGAATCCTGGCAGACGACGACGGCAATCCGGCTGGGCCTGATCAAAGATCCCGCGGCACGATGGCATCTGTTGCCGCAGCCATCCTTAAAGGTGCAAACATTGTGCGCGTTCACGACGTCAAAGAAACAGTAGAGTTCGTTCGTGTATTGGATGCGATTAGGCAGTTCTAAAACGATCCGGGTTGTCCGATATGCTTCAGCTTGTCGGAGAGTTGCTTCATTACCTGAAAACTCTGTGACTAACCTTCCGACAAGCTAAAGCACATCGGACATCAACTTGCCTATGTTAAGTTCGTAAGAGAGAATCCTTTTTTGAATCAAGCTTGAGCTTCCGAACATTCCACTTTAGTCGATGAAAAAAGTACTTCAGTTGAAAACCCTGCGTGTGTCGGCGTTGGGGATCATGCTTCTGTTCGTATCGGGATTTGCGGAGTGCTATAAGCCGGTCACAAAAAACCAACTCCCCGCTCGCATCAAGACCGTCGCGGTTCCCGCATTTCAACTGGAGAGTCAGGCTCTCCGTTACAAGATTGGTTCACGTTTTACTGACGCAGTGATGCACGAACTCGTACATCGCGGCCGCGGTTTGCGTGTCCAGTCAGAACGCGAAGGAGCAGATGCAGTTATCGAGGGCGTCATTCGAAGTTTCCGTTTCGGTGGTGTGCTGCTGGATGACAAAGGACGAGCTCGTATTTTTGAAGTCACGATTACGGCCGCCGTTACAGTCCGAGACCAAACCGAGAATCGTGTACTTTACGACAACCAGAATTTCGAGTTCCGTGGCGAATATGAGTTTGCGAGTGACCCACGAAGTTTCTTCAACGAAGAGGATCCTGCCGTTTTGAGAATGTCACGCAGTTTTGCCGAAAGCATAGTCTCAACACTCATTAATGCAGTTGAAATAGGGAAATGAAAACATTAACTCGCGACCACCTCGAGCGGTCACTTCGCGAAGGTATCGAGCCTCTTTATTTGTTACTGGGTAGCGAAAGCTATCTGCGTGGAAAGGCAGCTCAATTGATTGCCGACGCCGCGTTAAATGAAACGCTTCTGCGCGAGTTTAATGAGTTCAGTTTTAGCCTGATCAGCGATGCCGTCCAATCGGCTGTTGCTGCCGCCGAACAGTTGCCGATGATGTCTAGCAAGCGGGTTATAAAGGTTAGGGACTTTGCAAAGCTTCGTGAAGCGGATGAAGAAGTCTTGATCGCTTACCTCAAGAACCCTTCACCTTCCACGGTAATGATCTTTGTTGCCGATGATCTCGATAAACGAAAGGTAGCATCGAAAGTACTTCTGGATCGTTGTGTGGTTGTCGACTTCTCACCAATCAAAGATTCGGACGCCAAGACCTGGTGCAAGAACCGCCTTAAGGAATTGAAAGTTACTGCGGATGACCAGGTGCTCAGTGAAATTATTCGACTGGTTGGTACCGATGTTCAGACACTGTCAACCGAACTGGGTAAACTGGCTGCGGCCGCAATCGACAGCAAGAAGATCTCTTTGGAACTCGTTGATGATTTGATCGGGCGGTCGCGCGAATTGTCGAATTTCGACCTCGGTGATCATCTGCTCGCCAACAATCGCAAACGTGCTTTAGAGACTCTCTACCGTTTACTGGACGATGGTGCAGAACCGGTCATGCTTGTTGGACTCCTTGCCAGTAACTATCACCGGCTGGCCCTTGGCAAGTACCTGTTGGCTCGAGGAGGTCGTGATGAAGTATTTCGAAATGTTTCGATGCCGCCGTTCAAACGCGATAGTTACATTTCTTCTTTGCAACGAGCAGACGCAGCCAAAATCGCGCGTAGCATTCAACGTATAGCCGTCACAGATCTCGCCATCAAAACTTCGCAAGCAACGCCCCGACTCCAACTTGAGTTGCTGGTGTATGAATTGGCAAGCTAAGCCTCTCTCCAATCCTTCAAGTCCGGTTCGACAAACTCTTCGCGGGCTCGTTCAGAGAACAGCAAGTCGCGCGAGTAATAATCCAAAGCCAAATCCGCATTGCTGAAACGTTTGATAACCTGGTTACATTGCGCCACCACTCTCACATTTGCAGGCATCGTCCTCATTGCTTCCGCGACAATGTGAAACCAGAAAACAGTGATCGTTTCGTTGTACTTCTGTCGATCAACCTGGTGATGGTCGACAAAACGAAGTAGCGCCTCTCGCATCTTGTCGATGGCCTGCTCCAGCGTGAGCTCGCGCAGGTAAGAAACGGCAACTGTGAGGTGGTGCTGATGTTTGAACTCGGACTTATCAGTTGTGCAAGACTCAAAACCACGGACCAAGTTGTCGATTTGCGCTTCAGTTTGATAGGTAGACATACGTCCTCAAACAATAAAAAACGAGGCGAGTCGCTTTCGACCCGCCTCGTATTTCTTGAAGTTGTTGCAGCGCTATTTACCGGTTTGGTTTGCCTGCACGGTCAATCTCGATTTGTAACGAGCAGCGGCGTTGGCGTGCAACACGCCCTTTTGAACTGACTTATCAATGACTGAAATTGCTTCCGGCAAAATCTGGTCAACCTGCTGCTTTTCGCCCGATTCGAGGGCGCTCCGGAGCTTTTTGATGTAGGTTCTTACCTTCGTGCGGTGACCGCGATTAATGTCGCGACGCTTCTCATTTTGCCGCACGCGCTTCTCAGCTGATTTATGATTAGGCATTAAATCTCTCCAAAACCTTCGAAAAACTCTCTTGAAATCCTGTTGCAGATGAGCACAGACTGCAGTTTAGCCCATAAAGCAAGTGACGGAGTATAGGGGTCGAGAATTAGAGTGTCAAGCAAAGGTAGGGCTTAGATATCTACCCTTTGAAGTCAAACCACCTGAAAATTAGACCCAGGATTTGCCCCAGTGAAAGCCTATTCCTAAGCGATGTAGCTGTAGATTAATTTCCACTAGTGCAATGCTGACAGTTTGTTTGACACGCTAGTTACGGCTGTAGTAGCGTCAATCGCAGCCTAATGCAAATTCAACAACTCTCGCCGCCACTTACTCCGATAACAATTGATCAAGCTGTCCGAAGGAGAACGTTTTAGCAGTTGAAGAAGATTGAACTTCCGCCCCGGGGTCTTGAGACGTTGTTTGGTGTTCACGATCAGAACATCAAATACCTAGAATCTGTACTTGATGTCCGAATCGATGCCAGAGGTCAGGACGTCTCTATTGACGGCGATCCCGTCGACGTGGAAACGGTACAACGGATACTCCAGGACTTTTCTGATCTCTTCAAAGAGGGAAAGCACTTCACTGATAAGGAACTCCGTGAAGCCTTTGCGCAGATAGCTGAAGACCGCGCGTTTAGTCTTCGTGACTACTTCACCAAAGCGCGCTTCAATCCGGCCGGCAAGAAACAGGTCGCTCCAAAATCTGTTAACCAGCGAAAATATATTCAAGCGATTCAGGAAAAGGATGTTGTCTTTGGAATCGGAGTCGCCGGAACCGGCAAAACATATCTTGCCGTCGCTATGGCCGTTCAAGCTCTGATGCAAAAGCAGGTGAACCGAATCGTACTTGCCCGTCCTGCCGTGGAAGCCGGCGAAAAACTAGGCTTTCTCCCGGGCGACTTACAAGACAAGGTCGACCCGTACTTGCGACCGCTCTACGATGCTTTGTTTGATCTTATCGATTATGAGCGCGTGGCAAGACTACTCGAGAAACGTGTGATTGAAGTTGCTCCTCTTGCCTTCATGCGCGGACGAACTCTTTCCGACGCCTTTATCATTCTCGACGAAGCTCAAAACACAACAAGCGAACAGATGAAAATGTTTCTGACTCGCATCGGCTTTGGTTCTAAGGCCGTGATTACGGGCGACGTTACTCAGGTTGATCTGCCTACCGGCAAAAGAAGCGGTCTGATCGAGGCTGAACGAATCCTCGCCGGTGTTGAAGACATCGAGTTCGTTTACTTCACCGACAAAGATGTAGTTCGCCACAAGCTCGTTCAGTTGATCATCAGAGCATACGAAGAACAAGGTAAGAAGAGTCAAATCTGATGATTGAAGTGGTCAACCGCCAGCGCGGTCGAAAGATCGCAACGGATCCATGGGTGAGTCGTACGAAGACAATGCTCGACGCGATGGGTAAGTCAGATTCATCCGTTACGATTGCCTTCGTTTCTGAGCGCAAAATACGTGAGCTGAACAAGCAGTTTCGCGGCATCGACAAATCCACTGACGTTTTATCGTTCCCAGGTGAAGACACGTCCCTCAATCTTGGCGACATCGCAATCTCAGCAGAAACGGCATCGCGACAAGCAAACGAGAATGGTCTGACGTTGAATGGGGAAATTGCACAACTCATTCTTCACGGCTTGCTCCATCTCTCAGGTTATGATCATGAAACTGATAACGGTGAAATGGACCGGCTAGAATTGAGATTGAGGAAGAAGTTGGGAATATAGGCATTGCCGATTGCTAATCGTATGCACTAATCCTTGAGATCCATTTGGACAAACTAAATCAGCAATCAGAAATCAACAATCAGCAATCCACTGGACTTCGCTGACAACTAACGAACTTTCCCGTACTATTCATTGCATCGATGGAAGTTGAAATAGGACTCGCGCTCCTGCTGCTGTTGTTTCTTTCTCTGCTGGCCACGGTCGACATGGCCTTCGCCCAGCTGAGCGACGTTGGGCTGCGTCGGCTCATCGGAGAAAACGGTGACAAACCGGAACGTCGCAACCGCGCCTTTCTCCGTCAGGCGTTTCAGAATAGACCTCGCTTCAGTTTTGCCCTCTCCGCAACGATTCAGATTCTCCTGGTAGTTGTCGCCGTTCTGATCACGTCGATTTCATTAACTCTGTTTCCCGATCCACGTTGGGTACTGGTTGGGTTGCTGGGTGGTTTGATTCTGGCCGGAATCTTCCGGCAACTGATCCCACTCTTTATCTCGACTCGCAATCCCGAGGGAACGCTACTATTCCTCATGCCTGTAGTTCGACCTTTCTTTCCCATTATGACGTTCATCGCTGATCCCTTTCAGAGCTTGTTTGATCGCTCACGTCGAAAGGATCAAGTTACCGAGGTTGGTGAAGATACCGAACAAGCTGATGACAGCGACGATCTTCAAGCACTAATTGACGTCGGCGCAGCGGAAGGGATTCTGGAGGAAGAAGAAGGCGAACTGATCCACTCGATCATCGAATTTGGCGATACCCGAGTTAGTGAAGTGATGACTCCGAGGCCTGATATCGTCGCAATACCCACAACAGCGTCGGTCCGGGAAGCACGCGAGATAATGCTCGAGTCTAAATACTCTCGACTGCCGGTTTATCGGGACCACATGGATAACGTAGAAGGGATCATCTACGTCCGGGATCTACTTCAAATCTGGTCAGAAGGTTCGGAAGACCAGAACATTCGCTCCTTAATTCGTCATGTCTATTTTGTTCCGGAAACAAAACCTGTCGATGAACTACTCAAGGAAATGCAGAAGGCTCACGTTCAGCTTGCTATGGTGATAGATGAATATGGAGGAGTTTGCGGGCTTGTAACCGTTGAGGATATTCTCGAAGAAATTGTTGGCGAGATCGAAGATGAGGACATTGCCGGCGAAGAGCTCGAAGAGATAGTTGAAGTCGGCGATGGCCGCTTTGATGTGTTTGGATCGACAGAAATTGGAAAAATCGAACGACTCTTCGATTTGGAAATTGAGGCTGATGACTTTACGACAATAGCCGGTCTTGTCATTAATGAATGCGGCAAAGTACCCCCAATGGGTGAACGATTCACCTTCCGCGGGCTCGAGGTTGAAGTGTTGGAAACTGATGATCGGAGGATCGGTCGCCTGCGAGTCGGCAAAGCCACACAAGAAAACGCGTCGGAGATGCGTGCCAGCTGAAGTCAGAGGAGCAATACTTTCGATGGCTAACATTCTTCGCGCACTTAAGACAATCGCGGTTGGTGGCAGGGCTCTCAAGTGTGAAGCTTGTGGAAACGATTTTACTTGTGGGGCTTCATTGAAGGGTTGCTGGTGTGCTGAGATTAAACTTAACGACCAGGACCGTGCCACTCTGAAATCCTGCTACTCCGATTGTTTGTGCAGGGAATGTCTGGAGAAACAAGCCCGCACTAGATAAGCAAGGCAGTTAGTAACTAAGTTGTGGAGCGGCACTCCGTGGCCGCGCCCGGTAAATCTTCAAAATCATACGAATAAATCAACGGCTTTAGGGGGCGCCCTCGGAGAGGACGCCTCTACGAATTACAGTTGTTATTCAAATGGGTGAGATAGATTCATGGCAAAACATAAGAGCAAGTTTCTAAAGGGCCGGCGAATTGATCCCGCTCCGATCCAAAAATCAATCGGAGTTGCTGATTTGATTGACGAGTCGTTTCTTGCCTACAACGCCGCGCGTCTTCGCGAAGCTTGCCAGCTTTACACTCAGAAAATGCTCGAGCCCGAAGTAACCGTTGGGTTATCACTCACAGGAGCCCTAACGCCGGCTGGCCTTGGAATCTCCGCCTTGATCCCGCTAATCAAGGCAGGCTTCATCGATTGGATAATTTCGACGGGCGCAAATCTGTATCACGACACTCACTTTGGTATCGGATTGGCGATGCATCTGGGCAATGCAACAACTTCAGACATCGTCCTGCGCGAAGAAGAAGTAGTTCGAATCTACGATATCTTTTTTGACTACTCTGTGCTGCTCGATACTGACGCGTTCTTTCGCAAAATCATTGAAGCTCCGGAATTCCAAAGGGCCATGTCGACCGCTGAGTTTCATTACCTGTGCGGCCGATACGTTCACGAACGCGAACAGAAGTTAGGAATCAAAGACAAGTCACTACTAGCAGTCGCTTATGAATACGCAGTCCCAATCTACACTTCGTCGCCGGGTGACTCGTCTATTGGAATGAACGTCGCAGCCAAAGCGTTGCAGGGAAACAAACTCGCGTTTGATCCTTCACTTGACGTCAATGAAACTGCAGCCATCGTGCTGGCCGCCAAGCGTGGCGTCGGCAAAAAGAAAAAGGGCGCGAAACAAAAGGGTCGTTCCGCAGTCTTCATCCTGGGTGGTGGTTCACCCAAGAATTTTCTCTTGCAAACCGAACCTCAGATTCAAGAGGTCCTGGGAATCGACGAGCGAGGTCACGACTATTTTCTGCAGGTGACGGACGCGCGTCCAGACACGGGCGGACTATCCGGAGCGACGCCTGGTGAAGCAGTCTCATGGGGCAAGGTAGATCCAGATCGACTTCCCGACGCTGTCGTCTGTTACCTTGATTCAACTGTGGCGCTTCCTCTGATTACAGCTTATGCTTTAACTCGACACGAACCGCGAGCGCCAAAGCGACTCTACGAACAACGCGAAGAGTTTATGGATTTGTTATTGACTGAGTACAAGAAATCAAAACGGAGATGAGTGACTGGAGATAACAAGCCATCATGGGAAAGACTTCAACGAACGGTAAAGCCAAATCCTATTACGACTGCGTTGACTGCCCGGCCTACTGCTGTTCAATCTATGACCGCGTGCAGGTCACGCCCCGGGACGTTCGCAGGCTCGCGAAGCACTTTGGTGTGACTGAAGAAGTCGCAACCGCACGTTATACGAAGATGTGGGGGAAGGAGCGCGTACTACGTCGCAAGAAGGACACCCTGTTCAAAGAGACATGTCACTTTATTAATACAGAGACGAGAGGTTGTACTATCTATCATGCGAGGCCGGCGGTTTGTCGAGAGTTTCCCACTACCAAACGATGCGCTTACTACGACTTGTTAACCTTCGAACGCGAGCAACAGGACGATCCCAAAGTAGTTCCGCTTGTACATATCACTTTCAAGAAGTAGGTTTCGGTGATGTTAGTTCTGCGATAGCGGCCTCGGCGGCAACGCATACGATGCACCTTGAGTTTTCCACGCGGCGAGATTGAAATCCCTCGAAAGACCACACTTCATACAAACTCTGTAAGTCTTACCTCCACGCGTGAACGGACGACTGAGATCGTGTTGCCAACAGCCAAACAGCCTCTGCACCAGACGCTTGGCCGCATTGTTTAGTGCTTGAGACCGTTCCGCATCGTTCTTAATCATTTGTTGATCCAAAACCGCAATACTTTGCATTTCAACCTCCTATAACGCCCAAACCTTATTCTCGACCGTTAACTCAAGAAGTACTAACAACCGCCTGGACTATTGAAGCGACCATTACGACTGTAACTAGAACAAGAAAACCTAACATCGTTCTCATGCGCCACTCCTATTCTGGTAACTTCTGACCTGTCGAAGGCACAAATTCAATCCGCTTCGCCGCACTTGCTTTGGCGAATTCGTCCTTACGTAGTTCATAACTGGGAGTCATCACGAAGGTGGACTTGGAGTTCGATGACTGTTTGACTGCCGTCATGAATTTCTCAGGTGAGAAGTTCTTCTTGGTCTCAGTCACTACAACGCTCTCATTGGTCTTGGCCAACACGCCATAATTATCAATGCGTTCGTCGACCTTGGGTTGATTGCTGGAAGCGACTGCAACCACGCTCGTGGATTCATTCTGAGATTTGGCTGTGTCCGTCTGGGCGAAACAGGTTACCGACGCTGCTAGTAAACCGGTGGCTGCTAGTGCAAGTTTTGAAAATCTTTTCTGCTTTGACATCGTCTCTATCTCCTTCAGGATTCTTATTGCTGCTGACAGGAAGGAGAGTAGCAATGTGTCAACGTCTTGAAAATTGTACGTTGGTTCCAGAGCCTTGTACTTTGGTGCAGGTCCAAAGAGTGATGAGAAAAGGTCTACGATGGGGTGGGAATCGGGATTGAACGAACCTTATCGAGCAGAATATCGATGTTGAACGGCTTATCAAGAAAGGCTAACGCTCCGCAATCCAAAACTCGCTGTTGGATCGCTTCGTCCGCGTCAGCGGAAATGAAGATAATTGGAATGTCGAATCCTCTGCAGCTGAGTACCCATTGCAGTTCGGCGCCACTCATTCCAGGCAAATTCATGTCGAGAATCAGGCAAGTACTATCTGAAATCCCCTTGGAATCCAGGAATTCCTTTGCCGAGGCAAAAGATTTGACTGTAAAGCCTGCGGATGTGAGGACGCGACACAACATTCGCGACATGGACTGATCGTCGTCAACGACGGAGATGATGGTGTTTGTAGTCGACACGCTGGTAATCCTGCCGGTAGTGCCCCTCCTGCTGGGGCACTACCAGCGTTCTATTCGCTGCAAAAACGCAACGAACCGGACGAAACCTTACCAGCTTGCTTGATGAGGAAAAATTGTACGATGGTTCAGTAATATTGCACCAAAGTACAATACGGCGGTGTAGGTCCTGGACGTTTGGGATTCAACTCCTAACGTTGCCCAACCCCAATTCCCAACTTATCAGCCATTCGCACCAGATCTGCAACTGAATCTGCCTGCATCTTGAGAACGACCTGAGCACGATGTGCCTTGATTGTTCGCTCACTTGTGCCCAGTTGATGAGCAATCTGTTTATTGAGGGATCCGGCAGTCACCAACGCAAAAACTTCTCGTTCTCGTGCTGTCAGCGACTCATACCGCTTTCGCAGGTCATTGTCCTCAGCTAGCCTCGTCCGTGCCTCGCGATCACGATTCAGACCTTCTTTGACTGCATCTATCAAGTCTTGATTGCGAAAGGGCTTTGGCAGGAATCCAACCGCTCCTGCTTTCATCGCCTCGACGGTCATGGGAATGTCTCCATGGCCAGTCATGAAAACAATGGGGAGCGCACGTCTTCCATCAGCTAACTGTCGTTGTAGATCCAAACCACTCAAGCCTGGCATCTGCACATCGAGAACCAGGCAAGCTGGACAGTCAGGCGGCGCTGACGCGAGAAACTCTTCGGCGGAAGCGAACTGAATCGTCTTTAGACCGACTGTCCCAATCAAGCGGACCAGGAAACTGCGAAACGACGCATCGTCATCAACAATGATCACGACTGGTGGCTTCTCAGTCATTTCCTTCCCTCTAGTGAAGCCGGCAATGTGAACTTGAAACTGGCGCCGAAGTCATGGTTTGCTTCGGCCCAGAGCTTCCCTCCATGGGCTTCAATGATCGACCGACTTATCGCCAGCCCCATACCCATCCCGCCGGATTTAGTCGTATGAAACGGCTTGAATAATTGCTCGGCCTTTGTTGGGTCAAAACCCGAACCTGAATCGGTTACTGTTGCGACAACACCGTCTCTAAACCGATCCGTCACGAGAGTAAGTGTGGCTTTTCTTCCGTCGATATCATTCATGGCCTCGATACCATTCATGACCAGGTTGAGTAAGACTTGCTGCAACTGAACCCGATCAGCCTGGACAAGCGGAAGTTCTTTCCCGAGCACTGACCCGAGTGTCACTTGTTTTCTCTTCGCTTCATGACTGACAAGTTCCAGTACCTCGCGAGCTACTTCACTGAGATCAAGCGGAACTTTTTCCGGCGCTTGCTTCTTTACGAGCGAACGAATGCGCGAAATTACCTGACTCGCTCGATGTCCGTCGTTGGCGATGTCCTCAATCGCTTCTCGTAACTGCGTAAGGTCTGGATTGCCGTCATCAAGCCAGCTTAGACAAATGTCTGCATTTCCAACTATCGCTCCAAGCGGTTGATTAACTTCATGTGCAATCGAAGCCGCGAGTTCGCCCATCGTGGTGACCCGGGCAACATGGGCTAATTCTGTCTGAGTCCTTCGCAGTTGTTCTTCCTCACGTTTCCGCTCGATAGCAATCCCTGCGATGTGCGTCGCGACTTCCGTGAGTCTCGACTCAGTGCCCGTTGGTGACTGTGGTTGACGGTAATACATTGCAAACGAGCCAAGCACTGTGCCGGAACCGGAAAAAATCGGAGTTGACCAGCATGCACGTAGACCGGAAAGCCTCGCGAGTTCGCGATAGTCTTCCCAGAGTGGATCGGTAAGCATGTCCGTAACAATCACTGGCTTACCCAGGAACATTGCAGTGCCACATGAGCCGTTCTTTGGACCAATCGGGGCTCCGTTCACAGCCTGAATGTAGATTTCAGGAAGACTTGGCGCTGCTCCATGTCGAATACATTTTCCATCTTCACTAAGCTGTAGAACTGAACACAGCATCCCTTCAGACTGTGCTTCGATGAGAGTCACGAGGCTAGCCAAAACATTTTCAATCGTCTCTCCACGCGCGATCATCTCCAACACACGGCCCTGTCCTGCACGAAACGCGTCTTCTTTCTTTCGAGACCTCGAGAGTTCCAGCTCAGCCTCTTTGCGTCGGCTTATGTCACGAAACACAGCATAAAGAATGTGCCGGTCCTCGAAAGGAATCGAGGTAAACAGGACTTCAGCGGGAAACTGCGTGTTGTCTGCACGTTTTGCCGTCCACTCAAACCGCTGACTTCCCTTCAGGAAAGCAGCAGCAATTACTTCTATGAGTTTTGCGGACGATGAACGTCCATCGGGTTGGACATCGGGAGATAACTCCGAAGTGGGAAGCGAAAGCAAAGCTTCCCGTCGACCATAGCGGAGCATCTCGATCGCAGCTTGGTTACAGTCGAAAATTAGACCCTCATCGATCAAAAGGATCGCGTCAGGCGAGTTTTCAAAAATGAGGCGCAGTGTGGCGTCAGACCACACGAAAGGAGTGCCATTCTGGCTATGGTCTAGACGCTTGGAGGATTGCCCTTGGTTGTGACCGTCCATTCAGAGACCTCCGTCGCTCGGACGCAAATCAGCCCGGATGAATCAAACGTAGTAAGCTGGTCAAGGGTTGCCAAAACTTACCATAAATCGAAGTTTAGGGCTCTCTTTACACACGGCTAGTGTCAATTTTGACAGGTTGTGTTAATTGTTTGCTAGGTAACCCTGCGACCGGCTATTTTTTGAAAGGCGTACGTCGATGGAAAATTTCCTATCAAGATTTAACGGCAAGAGAATTGACGTCTACTGTGGTGGCTCGGCTAGTCTCCGAGGAGATGTCATCAAGGTTGAGTCAGGAGTGCTGCATCTGCGCGATGTTGACGGGAAGAGTTGCTACATTGCGGTCGACAAGATAGTCGTCGTATGGGAAGCACGAGACGATACG
>DATEXA010000552.1:0-6475 GCA_035257465.1 Pyrinomonadaceae bacterium
AACAATCCAGTCATAGGTAGTGTCTTTGATAGCAACGATTGTTTTCTTACCGCCGGCAGCTTTCAGATAGTTGTCGACAACTCTCTCAGCTGAAGGAAGTTTTTTTGGAAGACTTGGATTCTTTTGCGCGAGTGATATTGAGGTGTTGAAAAGCAGAACAAGAGCCACTAAGAAATAACGCACGCAGATCGTGAATCGGTGATCTGCGCGCGCGATTTCAAACTGCTGAGGGAACACACTTTCAATCATTCACTTCTTACTTGCTCTCTTCTTACTGCGTGCCGGCGGTCGCTTCCCTGTCTTTTTGCTGGCCTTTTTGGCGGCTTTTTTGCCCGCCTTTTTGGTAGCGCTTCTGCTCTTGCCGGACTTCTTAGTAGATGGCTTCCTGGATGCAGATTTCTTTGTGCTCGCTGACCTTTTCTTTCCGGTCGATTTCTTACTCGTTGCCTTCTTGCCGGCTGGGCGTTTCTTAGCGGCAGCCTTTTTAGTCGTCGTCGCGGCCCGTTTCTTCGCTCGTTTTTGAACAACTTCCTGAGCTCTGCTTACAATTTCCGGAACGCTTATCTCGGGCGGAGTTCCCGGAATCAAATTCTCTGGGGTTTCGCTCGGGGGCTCGGAAAATTCCTCTTGATTGCTTTGAAACTCATACTCGTTCAATTCACCGCCATCGATCTTATAACGGTCAATGTTGTTTGCTGGGTCCTTCGGCATTTCTTCCTCCACCAGGGTTATTCGATTTGAAAACTTTGGGGGCTTGCAGTCCTTTCAAGGGCTTGCTTGACACTGGAAACAACGCATTCGTATAGTGCAAACCGCGCTTGCGCACTTCGATAATTCACTTCGTCGGCCGGCTTAGCTCAGTTGGTAGAGCGTCTGATTCGTAATTAGAAGGTCGCCGGTTCAACTCCGGCAGCCGGCTCCACTCAATTCCAATGCGAGTAATCTAATCTCGCAAAAAAAGTTGCGCAACATCAAAGCGGTCAATTGACCGCTTTTGTTTATTCAGTCAGTCCACCAAACGCATTTGATCCACAAGGATTCTTCACGCGTAGCAGTTCTTGACCCATTACGTGGGCTTGCAGCTCTCGCGGTTTGCTGGCATCACTTCGCCGTTGCCGAGCCAAACCATCTACTTTATCTAACAAGTCAGTACGGTAACCTTGGCGTTGAAGTCTTTTTTGTTATCTCTGGATTTGTAGTTCCTTATTCGCTAAGCCGGGCTGGATACTCCATTGGCTCCTTCCCGAAGTTTCTAATCAAACGGATAGCGAGATTAGATCCTCCATATATTGCTTCCATTTTGCTGGCGCTTTTCATCCTGTACTTTCGCTTTGCGCTCCATGGATTCGAACCGAACTACAAACCAAATGTTTCAGCGTTCCAACTCCTGTTGCACCTGGGGTATCTAAACGCATTCTTCAATTACGACTGGATTGTTGCGCTCTATTGGACGCTGGCGATCGAATTTCAGTTCTACCTTTCGATTGGTCTTTTGTTTCCACTCATAAGCCATCGCTTACTGTTAATTCGATCCGTGACTATGTGTTGTCTGGGAGGATTGTTTCTGACAACTCCGAACACAGCTCTAATCAGTCACTATGTATTTCTCTTTCTGCTGGGGATTGTTACCTATCAATTCAGAATGAAGTTTATAAGCGCAACGTCCTATTTGTTTTACGTCGCGGTGCTTCTAGTTTTATTGATTGCGAGTTTGGGTGTGGCGACCGCTCTGGCTGGCGTAGCAACTGCCTTGACCATAGGTTTCATCAACGCGAACGGCAGTGGCATCCTCCAGTTCTTCGGCAAAATTTCTTATTCGCTCTATTTGACTCACATGATAATCGGGTCAAGCCTCATCGAGTTTGGCCTCAACAACAGGGTGTACAGTCTCGTGGGACGTATTTTTCTTTACGCGGTGGGATTCGGCGTTACGATCGGCTTCGCTTATTGCTTTTATCGATTGATAGAAGGCCCTGCGTTAAGGTGGTCTAAAAAACTGTCTTATCGATCGGATTCAACTGGAAAAGTTAGACTCTCACAAGGTGCCTCCGCTCTTCCGGACTCATAACTTGAACGAAACTAATCGATGCGAGAAGATCACTCTCAAAGCGGGAAGCATGTCAGCGGAAATGCTGAATATCCGGCTAACGATGCCGTTGCGGGGGTTCTGATGTCCGATTTCTTTAGCTTATCGTATTAAATCCTCGCCCGGTTCTAGACAAATAGACTAGAGCCGACAAGCTGAAGCATATCGGACATTCAATTGCTGGGTCTTAATAGTCCGCGGAAGATGCCCTGGACGCGGACCTTAATGGCAGGAACAGTTAATGGCTGGAGTTGAGAGTTGGCCGGCTGCAGTTCTACATTGACGCCGCGCCGATAGAGACGCTTCAACGTTGCCTGATTCTCGTCAATCAATAACGCTACAACGATCTCACCATCGCGCGCATCGGTTCGATTCTCGATTAATGCGATATCACCATCGCAGATATGCTCGTCAATCATCGAATCGCCTTTTACTCGTAACGCATAAACACGATCTGGCCTTACACGACCGAGGAGAAATCGTGGCACTGGAATACGCTCCTCGTAATCGACTACTTCGAGCGGAGCGCCGGCAGCAATTCTTCCGAGCAGCTTCACCTCGCAAAGTGAATCGCTGCTCGTATCTTCCACTTTCACGTTCAAAGCAAACGAGCCGTCTTCGTGTTCGCGCGTGATCAAACCGCGTCGCTCAAGTGCAGCGATGTGCTTGGCAATCGTAGCGCGTGACTTTACTCCAAAGTGTAAAGCCATTTGCGCATAGGAAGGAACGTAACCGTGGCGTTCGGAAAAACGAGTGATGTAATCGAGAATCTCTTTTTGTCGTCGGGTACGAGGAAGCATATCTTCAGCAGTTCCCAATTCATTGATGCCCGCTTTTAGTGAAGAGCGTGAGTCAGCCGATTAAAGGTGACGAGGCATTCTAGGTTGCGTACACAAACGCGTCAAGCAAATTGGTCTTTGGTCTTTGGAATTGTCTGGCAGCGCTGAGACAAACTAATCGGAAGCCGAACATTGAAGAGTCAAAGACCAAAGGCCCAAGTCCAAAATCCATACTACCTAATCGAATAGCGAACGAGCGTGCGCGGAAAGATGCGAACCGACGGCGGCATCTCACCAAAGGTGAGCGGTTTGCCAGTTAAGACTTCGGTGGCTTTCTTTCCGTAGACGGATTCATTGAGATCGTTATCCGGACTCACGTATGCGCCTTTGAGTGCAGCTCCAATGTAAGCTCCTTTGCTGCGTGAGTATGAAAGTATTCCGGCATCGAGTCGCGGACTTGTCGACGCTGCAGCTTCGCGTCCAATTGGACCAGCAGCAACTCCAGCTTCACCACCAAGTTCAAACTTGTCTTTCAAGAGTCCGTCAATGCCATCCTGATTCATGATGAGAAAAACGTAATCAGTTGTTTGTGCCCCTATCTGGGGACCAAAACTTCCGCCACTGATATTGAAGAATGCCGGGGCACTCCAACCGCGTTTTATACGCCGGCTAATTACCCCCTGACCTCCTCTGCCGCCGACGATGAAGGCTGCCTTTATGACCCCTGGGAATACGGCGATTGCTTCGGCTTTATCGAGTAATTCTTTAGGAATCGCCTTTTCTTTTACGTTCATGATGTCCGCGAACGCATCGGCTGCTTCACGAGCATGTCTCTCAGCATCCTGTGTGCGCGATTTTTTTTGAGCCGGCGTTATCAACGTGCCGAAAACCAGCAAAGAGACCACAACAATAATGCTGAACACTCTAACCAATGGCATATAAGCGTTTCCTCCTGTGCTTACGATGCAAGCTATTGATTCTTAGTTTATCGGTAGATCTGGTTCAAAATATAAGGCCCATGGTTTCGGCTAAAAGCCGAACTTGAATCCCACCAACGGCAGTTGGTGGATCGTTCAAGTCCTTTCTACAACAGGACGAGAAGTACTACGCGCTCTGCGCGCGGAGGTCAACAGGCAAGTTCTGATAGAAAGGATCCGAACCATCCGCACCCTGCCGTGTGCGGGATTTGAACTCTTGTGCAAGCCGTTCCATTCGGCAAACCTTCGAAACACGCTCAAACCACTCTGGACCGCAAACGTAACGCGTTCGCAATTACCGATACTGAACTAAAACTCATCGCCGCGGCGGCAATCATTGGACTCAACAGTATTCCGAAGATCGGATAAAGAATCCCAGCAGCAATGGGAACGCCAAGGGAATTGTAGACAAACGCGAAAAACAGGTTCTGCTTGATGTTCTTCATGGTTTCGCGACTCAGTACACGCGCGCGAACAATCCCACGCAAGTCGCCCTTCACTAGAGTCAATCCTGCGCTCTTCATCGCGACATCAGTTCCCGTACCCATTGCAATGCCAACGTCTGCTTGTGCAAGTGCCGGCGCATCGTTGATGCCGTCACCAGCCATCGCAACTACGTTTCCTTCGGCCTGGACCTGCTTTACCTTGTCAGCCTTTTGATGCGGGAGAACTTCGGCGACAACATCATCGATTCGTAGCCTTCTTGCTACCGCGTTTGCTGTCGTCCAACTGTCGCCAGTGAGCATTACAATTCGAATCCCCTCGCGGTGAAGTTGCTCAATCGCTGCTGATGCTGATTCCTTGATCGGATCGTCGACGCAAACAAGGCCCACAAGCTTGTCTTCGACGATTACAAACACAACCGTTTCCCCTTGTGCTCGGAACTCTTCGGCGAGATTGAGTGACGTTCCCGGTTCGATACCCAGATCGCTCAGTAGACTTCGATTGCCAAGTGAAACTCTTCGGCCATGAACTTCACCGGTCACGCCTTTGCCGGTTAAGGATTGAAAACCATCGACTCTGCTCAGCTCCAGATTTTTCTCCTTCGCTGCAGCAACAATTGAGGCGCCCAGCGGATGTTCGCTAACTTGTTCCAAACTTGCTGCGAGCGTTAAGACTTCAGATTCGTCAAGACCACCAAGCGGAACAACTCGCGACAGCTTTGGCTTGCCTTCAGTCAGTGTGCCAGTCTTGTCGATTATCAATGTGTTTACTTTGCGCATCATCTCAATGGCTTCGGCGTTCCGGAACAAAAGCCCAATCTGAGCGGCTTTTCCAGTCGCGACCATGACCGACATTGGAGTTGCTAGTCCGAGCGCGCATGGACAGGCAATGATCAGAACAGCGACCGCATTGACCAAGCCGTAAACCATCCGAGGTTCGGGTCCCCAAAGACTCCAAACAATGAATGTGAGAACAGCAATCGCAATGACGGCAGGAACAAAATATGAGGCGACCAAATCCGCCAGTCTTTGAATCGGGGCACGACTGCGTTGAGCTTCGTTCACCATCTTCACGATCTGGGCAAGCAAGGTGTCGGCACCAACTCTTTTTGCGCGCATGACAAAGGAACCCGTTTGATTGATCGTCGCTCCGATAACCTGGTCATGAGGAACCTTCTCGACGGGAATTGGCTCTCCAGTCACCATCGACTCATCGACGCTACTTCGTCCTTCGACAATAACTCCATCGACAGGAACCTTCTCGCCTGGTCGTACGCGAAGTAAATCGTTAGGTCTTAAGAGTTCGAGAGCGACATCTTCTTCGCGACCGTCTTGTGTCACGCGTCTGGCAGTCTTCGGAGCCAAACCCAACAGAGCTTTAATCGCCGCACCTGTTTGGCTACGCGCCTTCAACTCCAACACCTGACCCAGCAATACAAGTGAAGTAATTACTGCCGAGGCCTCGAAGTAGAGCGCAACGCTCCCGGAGTGTCCGCGAAAAGAGTGCGGGAAAGCACCGGGTGTTATCGTGGCAATTAAGCTGTAGACGTATGCGACCCCGACGCCGAGACCAATCAACGTAAACATGTTGAGGCTACGATTCACCATCGATTGCCAGGCACGGACAAAGAAAGGCGCGCCACACCAAATGACGACAGGTGAAGCAAGAAGTAATTGAATCCAGGCAAGCACGCGTGGCGACACCATTGTTTGTAGCGGTGCTCCAGGCAGTATGTCGCTCATACTGATCAGCAAGAGTGGAACCGTCAAGAAGACACTTAGCCAAAAGCGTCTTCGCATGTCGACCAGTTCAGGGTTGTCGTCATCAGAAAACTCAACTTCGCGTGGCTCGAGTGCCATTCCGCAGATCGGGCAAGTGCCCGCTTGTGATCGCACAATTTCAGGATGCATCGGACACGTGTATTCAGTTGTGCGCAGCGGCATTTCGAAGGTTTGCTGCTCCAGCGCCATGCCACACTTAGAACAGGTTCCGTGTCCGGCGTGGCTGACTTCCGGATGCATTGGACAAGTGTAGATAGCTTTGTCGCTGGACCGTTTTAATGAAACAGGTTGAATGGTGATCGGAGTTAGGATTGGTTCCAGGAACTGTCGCGGATTTTCACTGAACTTTTGTAGACAATGCTTGCAGCAAAAGTGGTACGTGTGATCCTCGTACTCAAATGATCCCGC
>DATEXA010000553.1:0-5137 GCA_035257465.1 Pyrinomonadaceae bacterium
GAGCCTCGCCTACTCTCACGCATTAGTGGGAGCAGGTGTACTCTCTGCTGCTGATGCGGAGACGATAGAAGAGGCACTCCAAAAGATCCTTGAAGTTGCGCGCAACAATACAGACTACTTCAACGACTCTTCTGCCGAAGATATCCATTCGTTTGTCGAATCTAAACTCGTTGAATCGACTGGTGATCTCGGACGTAAGTTGCATACCGGACGCAGCCGCAATGATCAGGTGGCCACGGACTTTCGGCTTTGGTTACGGCGAGCAATTGACAACCTTACCGGCCAATTACGGGAGACGCAGAAAGCGCTGCTCGAGTTTGCTGAAGTGAACCGGGATGTGGTGATCCCTGGTTACACACATCTGCAGCGCGCTCAGCCTGTTTTTTTGGCCCACTGGTGTTTGGCTTACTTCGAAATGCTTTCACGCGATCGCGAGCGTTTGAAGGACGCACGCCGCCGCGTGAACGTTCTACCACTCGGGTCTGCTGCTTTGGCAGGTAATTCCTTTGCAATTGATCGTGAAGCCTTAGCGGCTGAGTTAGGGTTCGAAGGCGTGTCGCGGAACAGTCTTGATGCTGTTAGTGATCGCGATTTCTGTGTTGAGTTTCTCAGCGCGTGTTCATTGATCATGGTCCATCTATCCCGACTTGCCGAAGACATCATCATTTATTCGACCATGGAATTTGGTCTCATTGAACTTGGCGACGCAATCGCAACCGGATCGAGCTTGATGCCCCAGAAGAAGAATCCTGACTCGATGGAACTGGTGCGCGGCAAAGCCGGTCGCGTATTCGGCGACTTACTCGGTCTGATCACCACGCTCAAAGGCTTGCCGCTCGCTTACAACAAAGACATGCAGGAGGACAAAGAATCGGTGTTTGATTCGTTTGACACAACCACGACGTCTCTGCAGGTGACGCAAACAGTTCTTAACAACATCTCGCTGAATAAAGAACGAGCGGAGAAGGCTTCAACTACCGGTTACATGAATGCTACCGAACTGGCTGACTATCTCGTGCGAAAGGGAATGCCGTTCCGGGATGCTCATGAGACTGTGGGAAGGGTTGTGCTGGCGGCGATTGAAAAGAATGTAGAACTGGACCAATTGTCGTTGACTGACTTTCGCGCACACTCAGATCTAGTTGGCGAGGACGTTTACAAAGCACTCTCACTGTCTGAAACATTGAAGGCTAAACGTTCCCTGGGTGGGACTGCTCCTGAGCAAGTGAAAAATGCTTTGAGCGAGGCGCGACAGCGTCTAAATGAAGTGGATTGACTACTTCTTCTTTGTTGAACTGGGGGAGGGTGATGGAGACGGAACTGCCATCTCGGGTTGAATCGTCTCTTGATAAATATATCTCGCGTCCTGCAGCCTAAGCACCACCGCAGGTTTCACCGCATTGCGATCAGGATCCATACTAATCACTCCTGTCACACCGGCAAAACCTTTCGTCTTCGCCAAAGCGTCGCGAAGTTGAGTTGCCTCCGTGGTGCGCGCCCGAGCAATTGCATCCACCAACACACGCATAGCATCGTAAGCCAATGCTGCATGTGCGTCCGGCAGCAAATTCCCATAACGCTGCTTGTAATCATTGACGAATCGTTGGATTGCCGGCGAGGGATCATCGACGGAATAGTGGGTAGTGATGAAAGAGCCATTTAACGCATCACCCCCAAGCTGCCACAGTTCAGGTGCATCCCAGCCGTCAGCGCCAAGCAATGGTTGAGTCAACCCGATCATGCGTGCCTGTTTGGCTATTACCGCGACGTCTCCGTAGTAACCAGGAATGTAGATCACGTCGGGTGCAGACGATTGCAGAGTGCTGAGTTGCCCTTTGAAATCGACGTCACCCTGGGTGTACGACAACTTGCTGACAATCTGCCCGCCTAACTTTGAGAAGCTCAGTTCAAAATAGTCAGTCAGTCCCCGACCGTATGGAGAATTAAAGTCAAAGAGAATTGCGGCCTTCTTTGCTTTAAGAGTGTTAGCGGCGAACCGGGCCATTACTTCACCCTGGAATGCGTCGACGAAACAAGCCCGAAAGATGTAGTCGCCAACTTGAGTCACTGCCGGGTCAGTTGATGAAGGCGAGATAAAAGGAGTCTTGGCGGACTGTGCTTTTGGTGCGGCCGCGCGACTATTTCCTGATGTACCTCCGGCGATGATCGCAACAACTTTATCTTGATCGATCAGTTTGCCTGTCAGTGTGGCGGCCTTCTCAGGACTGCCGCCATCGTCATCGATGACTACATCGATCCTGCGGCCATCGATTCCTCCACCCTGATTGATTTCATCAGCGGCCATCAGTAAGCCGTTCTTAGCCGACTCGCCGAAGTTAAAAGTTGGCCCCGAAAGATCTCCAAAGAAACCGATCTTGATCGTGCTGTGGTCCTTTGGATGTTCGGAGGAACTTGACTGTCGGCAGCCCACGGAAAGACTGATTAGCGTCAAAATTTGTAGAGTGATAAGAACCCGACGATATCGTGACGAGGTCAAGGTGGAAAATTCAATCAGGGGCAGACCGACCTTTGTATTCATTGCAAGTGATAGGGGCTGAACTGGGAAAGTTCAGCCCCCGAAGAACGTTTCAATTAGAACGACAAACTACTCGTCAGACTTGACCCGCGGGTTCACAGGATTAAGCGGGCTCGCAACTGGACCATCAGGATCGCCCACCGGAGCGCCTGTGAGTCCGTGTGTCGACAACTCGTGCGATGTATGTCGATGTTGCGCCATGACACTGTGACGTCTACCGTACACAAAATAGATTACCAATCCAATCAATAGCCAGATGATTAATCGGTACCAGTTTTCAGCTGGCAACGAGAACATCAGTAGCAAACAGGTTAATATGCCGAGGATGGGAATCAGTGGAACGAACGGAGCGCGGAATGGACGGTTCGCATTAGGATTAGTCCTCCGCATAACCAACACCGCGCCACAAACGATCACAAAGGCGAATAAAGTTCCAATGCTGGTCATCTCCGCGAGGATACTTAGCGGTATGAAGCCAGCCATCGCTGCCACGAACACGCCCGTCAGTATTGTTGATTTCCAGGGAGTGCGGAACTTCGGGTGAATGTCACCGAAGAAGCCCTTTGGCACCAGACCATCTCGGGCGAGTGCCAGCATCACGCGTGGTTGACTCAGCATCATTACCAGCAACACAGACGTGATACCTGTCATTGCGCCAGCAGCCACTAGATACTGCATCCAGACCAAACCGGCTCGTTTGAATGCGTCAACTACGGGAGCGTCGATATTGATCTCTTTGTAAGGCACCATCCCTGTTAGAACGGCTGAGACGAGGATGTAAAGAATGGTGCAAATGATGAGTGAAGCAATGATCCCGAATGGGACGTCCTTTGCCGGGTTCTTCGCTTCTTCGGAGTGTACCGAAACCGAATCAAATCCGATATAAGCGAAAAAGATGATCGCTGCACCAGCAAACATTCCCAAAGGCTGTCCACCCTCGGCCGTTTGGCCGAAGATTGTATGGCCGAAGAAGCTCACGCCGGTATAGCCAAAAGGTGCGAACGGATGCCAGTTTGCCGGATTGATCAAGAAGATGCCTATGCCAATCACCATCACGACGATCACTAACTTGATCGCTACCATGATCGCATTGAAAGTGGCACTTTCCTTAATTCCTTTCACGAGAACTATTGTCAGGATAAACGTAATGAGCACAGCTGGAAGGTCGAAATAAGATCCCGTAGGTACAAAGCCCGTGTGAGGACAGCCTTCTCCGACGTTGACGCAGTAGTTATATGGTGCAGTGTGGAATGCTACCGGCAGTTTCGCTGGTATGAAGGAAAGACCTTCATGAAAGATCGGAATGAATTCCTGAAAGTGTGCTGACCAGCCATGCGCGACTGTGGCGGACCCGACGGCGTATTCCAGCACTAAGTCCCAGCCGATGATCCAGGCGAACATCTCGCCGAGTGTGGCGTAAGCGTACGTGTAAGCGGATCCCGCGACAGGCACCATTGAAGCGAACTCCGCGTAGCAGAGAGCTGCAAAGACGCAGGCCAGACCAGCCATAACAAACGAGAGCATCAATGCCGGTCCAGTACGATCATGAGCCGCAACGCCGGTGAGAATGAAAATGCCTGTACCGATGATGGCGCCGACGCCGAGAGCGGTCAGCTGAGTTGGGCCGAGAACACGACGCAGACGGTTCTCGCCCTTCATCTCGTCGAGCAACATGCTCAAGGGTTTTGTCGCGAATAAGTTGCTAGCCATTCAGTTCCTTCTCCAATTGGGACAGACGAGATTGTCTGTCTGGGTTAGTCGTAATCAAACTTCTTCTTCCGCAAGTCGTGTCGCAGGTGTATCCATTGGCACGCCGAGTTTCTTCCAAAGGAAATAAACCGGAATACCCGTCAACACAATAATCAGTCCTGGCCAGGTCGTGGCCGTTTGATAAACGAAGAGCACGATCAAGATAACGGAAGCACCAATCATATAAAGAATCGGAACAATCGGATAACCGAAAGCTTTATAAGGTCGCTCGGCATTTGGTCTCGTTTTGCGTAAACGGAAGATGCCGGCAATAGTCAGAATATAGAAGATCAATGCGGCTGAGATAACGTAGTCAAGCAGGTTTCCATACAAGTTGCCGTAGCCAGTCACGTTACCGGCGGCATCGTGTTTTATTGTCCGCGGCAGAATCAACACTGCGGCCCAAATACCTTGAACAATCAACCCCCAGAGCGGAACGTGTTTGTCATTTAGTTTACCTACAGCCTTAAAGAACAGACCGTCGCGCGCCATTGCGTAGTACGCGCGGGCACCGGCGAGGATAAGTCCGTTATTGCATCCGAAGGTGGAAATCATGATGCCGACAGCCATGATCAGCGCGCCTTTACCCGAGAAGATCGCATTCATCGTATCCGTGGCTACACGGTCAGCGCCCTGGATCTTTTCGAAAGGTAGTGTGACGAGATAAGCAACATTAGCGAGCAGGTACAGCGCGATCACGATGCCCGTTCCAAACGCCAATGAGAGAGGAATGTTTCGTTTCGGTTCTTTCACTTCGCCGGCAGTGAACGTGATGTTGTTCCATGCATCAGCTGAGAACAAAGAACCGGTTTGGGCCACACATATACCGACGAAGAGTCCGAATGACGCGGC
>DATEXA010000554.1:0-8217 GCA_035257465.1 Pyrinomonadaceae bacterium
ACTGCCTATAACGCGTCCTCACGAACCACGTCCTTCGCTTTCTTATCTTCTCTCAATCCTTGAAACGATGGGTGGCGAACGGAACCATCATCGGTCCACTCCGTAAATGCGACTTCACCAACTAACTGTGGCTTAACCCAAACGGCCCGCTTTAGCCGGGGATCTTTTGGCTTCTCAGCGAACGGAGAAGTCTGACGAACTAATCCGTCAAGCCTCTTTCGCAGATCCAGTCGTTGCTGAATACTGAATCCTGTTCCTGCTCGGCCCGCGTAAACGAGTTTCCCTTTATCGTAAACGCCCAGTATTAAAGCGCCAAAACCCGGAAAGTCTTTGTCTGAAAGGGTGAAGCCGGCGATCACAAACTCCTGGCGTTTTATGCACTTCACCTTAATCCAGCTATGACTGCGCGTGGACTCGTAAACAGAATCACCAAGCTTAGAAACGATCCCTTCAATTCCGTACTCGCACGCTTGCTTGAAAAACCTGAGACCGTTTCCCTGGACGTGATCGCTGTAGCGCAAAGGGCCTTTAGAGTCGACCGATTCAAATAATTTTACCAACACGTTTTTCCGCTCACGCAAAGGTGTGCGCGTTAGATTGAAACCGTCCAGATAGATGACGTCGAAGATGTGAAAGACGAAGCCTGAATCTCCTGTCTTCATCGCTTGCTGAAGCTTTTGAAAACTTGCGCGCCCCTGCGAGTCAACAGCGACTACCTCCCCATCGAGTATTGCACTGGATGCGGGAAAATCTTTGACGGCTTTCCCAAGTCGAGGAAACTTGTGGGTCCAATCTTTTTTGTTACGACTCCAGAATCGCACCGCTCCGCGATTCAAATGGCAAAGCATCCGGTAGCCGTCAAACTTCAACTCGTGAAACCACAGATCACCATCAGGAGGTTTGTCTTGAAGAGTGGCCAGTTGTGGTGGAATGAAGTCAGGCATGGGCAGCTTGCGAGCGCCCGTAATCTTTTGCAATTGCTTTGAATTCACAGAAGAAGTTTAGCAGTGAATGTCCGATATGCTTCAGCTTGTCGGCAGTCCTCTGGAAGTCGATCCACTTTAGTCTGGCCCGACAAGCTAAAGCGTGTCGGACATCGCTCGGCATTTGGGTTGCAAAATCTTAGTTATGGCTAAAGCTTTTGTATTGGAAGAGTTCACTCGGCCCCCGTGTTAATCAAATGAGGAGTCACAAGTGGACGTGGTGTACGCAACTGGATCAGTCAGCGGTATTTATCACCTGGTTGTAAGAAACGACCAGGAGACCCTTTATGGTCTGCGAGTAAGTCGATTACGAAGCGAGCAATCACTGCACTTGGTGGACGCCATTTCAGGAGGCCACATCATTTGTAAACACTGCGAACGGATTCGAAAAAACCAAGAATCGGACCAGGGGTGAGAAGCCGCGAAGATTCCCCAAGACCATTGACGTCAAGGCGGTGGCGAAAAACGAGTGTTATGTTAGGGGCGCCTCACAAAAATCAAGGGCTCGACCGCCATGAAGCGTCGAGCCCTTTTTCATGTCGTGATCAGAAACTATTCTTCTGACTCTGACGGTCCGGCACCATCGCCATCGCTCGCGGCGCCCACCACGAGTGGCTCACGGACAGGTAGCGTAATATCGTGCCCGCCCACGATGTCCGGGAACTCATCGAGCTCGCGTTCACGCGCCTGATCAATTGTCTCATCACGTTCGACATCAACGTTGCGGTAGTACTCCATGCCGGTACCGGCTGGAATCAACCGTCCCATGATGACGTTTTCTTTGAGACCACGCAGGTAATCGACGCGGCCAGAGATTGCCGCCTCAGTTAACACGCGCGTCGTCTCCTGGAAAGACGCCGCCGAGATGAATGAATCGGTCGAGAGTGATGCTTTCGTAATTCCCAGCAAGAGCGGCTCGGCTTGTGCAACCTCACCGTCTTCCATGCGAACGCGTTCATTCTCGTCCTGGAAGCGGAAACGATCCACTTGCTCTTCAAGCAAGAACTCGGTGTCGCCGACTTCCTTGATCTTCACCCAGCGCAACATCTGACGAACAATTACTTCGATATGCTTGTCGTTGATGTTCACACCTTGCAGACGATAGACCTCCTGAATTTCGTTCACGAGGTATTCCTGCAAGCGACTCATTCCGAGTACGCGCAGGATGTCGTGCGGATTCAACGGTCCGTCCATTAAAGCTTCGCCGGCACGAACACGATCGCCATCCTGCACGTTGATGTGTGTACCACGTGGGATGTCGTACTCACGCTCTTCACCGTCGTCGCCGGTAATAATCAGCTTGCGTTTACCTTTCGAGATCGCGCCGAGCGTGACCGTGCCATCGATTTCAGACATGACTGCAGTTTCCGCAGGTCGACGTGCTTCGAAAAGCTCAACGACGCGCGGCAAACCGCCCGTGATGTCCTTCGTCTTGGTAGTCTCACGCGGAATCTTCGCGATGATGTCACCGGGCTCAACATCTTCACCATCAGTCACCATCAGATTCGCTCTGACAGGCATCTGGTAAGTCTTCAGCACCTTGTTGCTGGCACTGCGGATTTCAAAACGCGGCTGTTTCTTTTCGTCGGGCGAGTCTTTTACAACCATCCGCGACTGTCCCGTAACTTCGTCCACTTCCTCGTCGAACGTCACACCTTCCTTCAAGTCCTGGAACTTAATGTGACCCGCGACTTCGGTAAGAATTGCGAAGGTAAACGGATCCCATGTAGCCAGGAGTTGATCCTGATTTACGCGACTACCGTCCTCGACGAGAATATGCGCACCGTAAACAATCTGGTAACGCGCGGCCTCACGACCACGGTCATCGATGATTATCAGTGAACCGTTGCGGTTCATTGCGATACGTTCGCCCTTACGACTCTTAACGGTCTGCAAGTCGAGGTACTTGATGGTGCCGTCCTGGCGTGCTTCGTGTTTCGACGACTCTTCAAGTCTCGCCGTTCCACCGATGTGGAACGTACGCATCGTCAACTGCGTTCCCGGCTCACCAATCGACTGAGCCGCGATAACACCGACCGCTTCGCCGATCTCAACCGGACGACCAGTTGCGAGGTTGCGTCCATAGCACTTGATGCAGCAACCACGACGTGATTCGCACGTCAGCACGGAACGAATGCGAACGCGCTGAACACCTGAGCGTTGAATTTCGGTAGACAAATCTTCGTCTATCTCTTGATTGGCTTCGACGATCGGTTGACCTTCGATTGGGTCGACAACTTCTTCGAGCGCTGTGCGACCGACAATGCGGTCACGCAGTGACTCGATCTCCTCGCCGCCCTCAATGATGGCGCTGGCTGGAATACCGCGTAGAGTACCGCAGTCGTCTTCGCTGATGATGACGTCCTGAGCAACATCCACTAAACGTCGAGTCAGGTAACCCGAGTCTGCTGTCTTCAACGCGGTGTCAGCCAAACCTTTGCGAGCACCGTGTGTCGAGATGAAGTACTGCAACACGTTCAAGCCTTCGCGGAAGTTTGCCTGAATGGGAGTCTCGATGATTTCACCCGAGGGGCGAGCCATCAAGCCACGCATACCGGCTAACTGGCGAATCTGTTGTGCGCTACCACGAGCTCCGGAATCGCTCATCACCAGGATTGGATTCAATTCCCCTGATGCCTTTTCTCGATCGTCCATCGCCTTGAACATTTCCTTGGCCACTTTGTCAGTGACTTCAGACCAGATGGCGATGACTTTGTTGTAGCGTTCACCGTTTGTGATAACACCGTCGAGGTATTGCTGTTCGACTGCGATCACGTCCTTGTCGGCCTTATCGACCAGGCCCTTCTTCGATGGCGGAGTGACGAGGTCGTCAATACCGATCGAGATACCGGCCTTAGTTGCATACAGGAATCCAAGGGTCTTGAGATCGTCAAGCATCTTGACAGTCATCTCATGGCCAAGTCGGATATGCGAGTAGTTGACCAGCGACTGCAGGCCCTTCTTCTTCAACGTACCGTTGATGAATGGAAGACCGGCAGGAATCGAGTCGTTGAAGATCACGCGACCAACTGTCGTGTTGATAACGCGACGGACATCGTCCTGAACCGTGGCGCGCAGGATGTCCTGCGGATCGTGCTCCTGAACAAGATCAATTAAGTCGCCTTGAATGCGAAGTTTGATCGGTGTCTGGGTAGTAACTTCAGTTGCGTCGAGCGCAAGCAACACTTCTTCGAGTGAAGCAAACACGCGACCTTCACCCTTAGCACCCGGACGGTCGCGCGTCAGGTAGTAAATCCCGAGAACGATATCCTGCGATGGAACGGCGATGGGCTGTCCACTCGCGGGCGAAAGGATGTTGTTGCTCGAAAGCATCAACACCGCGGCCTCGATCTGCGCTTCCGGACTAAGCGGAATGTGTACCGCCATCTGGTCGCCGTCGAAGTCAGCATTGAATGCCGTACAGACCAACGGATGGATTTTGATCGCCTTGCCTTCAACAAGGACAGGTTCAAAAGCCTGAATACCCAGTCGGTGCAGAGTTGGAGCACGGTTCAGCAGAACCGGATGCTCGCGAATAACTTCCTCAAGAATGTCCCAAACGACAGGTTCCTGGCGTTCGACCATCTCGCGTGCTTGCTTGATTGTCGCAGCGTGACCTTGTTTTTCGAGCTGGTTATAGATGAACGGCTTGAACAACTCGAGCGCCATCTTCTTCGGCAAGCCGCACTGGTGGAGTTTCAACTCCGGACCAACGACGATTACCGAACGACCAGAATAGTCAACGCGTTTACCCAAAAGGTTCTGACGAAAACGTCCTTGCTTACCTTTGAGTGTTCCACTCAGTGACTTCAATGGCCGGTTGTTAACGCCACGCAGCACACGACCACGACGTCCGTTATCAAACAATGCGTCAACCGCTTCCTGAAGCATGCGCTTTTCGTTACGAACGATTACTTCCGGAGCACGCAACTCCATCAGCTTCTTGAGACGGTTGTTACGATTGATGACTCGACGGTACAAGTCGTTCAGATCCGAAGTTGCGAAACGTCCGCCATCGAGCGGCACGAGAGGGCGCAGTTCGGGTGGAATCACAGGAATCACATCGAGAATCATCCAATCCGGATGATTTCCTGACTTCAGGAAACTGGTAGCAACTTTAAGCCGCTTGGAGTACTTCAGCTTCTTCTGCTGTGAAGTCTCCTCTTTCATTCGTTTCCGTAAATCTGTGGCGAGTTCTTCGACATTAACCATCGCCAACAGTTCCTTAATCGCCTCGGCGCCCATCTTGGCAACGAACTGTGCAGGGTAGTCGCGCACGAGCTCGCGGTAGCGCTCATCGGTGACCAATTCACGTTCTTTCAATCCGGGCACATCACCCGGATCGATAACGATGTAGGATTCGAAATAAAGCACCTTCTCCAACTCGCGGAGAGGGATGTCGAGCAAGTGTCCGATACGGCTTGGTAGGCCTTTGAAGAACCAGACGTGCGAACACGGACTGGCTAAGTCGATATGGCCGAGGCGTTCGCGACGTACTTTTGCCTGGGTGACTTCTACGCCACACTTATCGCAAATGACGCCACGGTGCTTCATGCGTTTGTACTTTCCGCAGAGGCATTCCCAATCAGCTACAGGTCCGAAGATTCGTGCACAGAAAAGTCCGTCACGCTCAGGTTTGAACGTGCGGTAATTGATTGTTTCGGGTTTGGTCACCTCACCATGCGACCATTGCCGGATCTTTTCCGGTGACGCAAGTGAGATACGAATAGCTTCAAAGTCGGGAGCTAATTGCGTCTTTTCTTGTTGAAATCTAAACATGTTTCTCCATTGCCGATTGCCGATTTCCAATTGCCAATTGGTGCCGGCGATTAAGGTTCACTAAAATCGAAACTCAATCCGACAAGCTCGCCGAGGCCGAATACCAATTGGCAATTGGCAATCGGCAATCGGCGTTGCTTTACGCTTCTACTGCGCTGGTCACGATCGCCTCGCCAACGCCATCTTCTGAACCTGCGCCGTTGCCCGCGACCTTCTTATTGATCAACTCAACGTCAAGACATAGTGACTGCAACTCTCGAACGAGAACGTTGAACGACTCAGGTAAACCCGGATCGAAGTCAGCTTCACCCTTGACGATTGCCTCGTAGATCTTGGAACGACCGGCAACGTCATCCGATTTCGCTGTCAACAACTCCTGGAGGATGTGTGCGGCACCGTAGGCCTCCAACGCCCAAACTTCCATTTCTCCAAAACGCTGTCCACCGAACTGAGCCTTACCACCAAGTGGTTGCTGGGTAATTAAGCTGTACGGTCCAATTGAACGAGCGTGGATCTTGTCATCGACCAGGTGAGACAGTTTCAGCATGTAGATATAGCCGACCGTCACCTTCTGTTCGAATGGATCACCACTCAAGCCGTCGTACAAAATGGCCTTGCCGGATTCATTCACAATCTCCGGTAGTCCAAGCTCGCGTGCACGAGCCCCGGCTTCCTGGAGCTTCTCTTTGATCTCTTTCTCAGTCGCTCCGTCAAACACCGGCGTTGCGAAGTGGAAACCAAGAACACGCGCGGCCCAGCCAAGGTGTGTCTCCAAAATCTGACCGACGTTCATGCGCGACGGAACGCCGAGAGGATTAAGAACAATCTCGACTGGAGTTCCATCCGGTAGATAGGGCATGTCTTCTTCCGGAAGAATGCGTGCGATAACGCCCTTGTTACCGTGGCGTCCAGCCATCTTGTCGCCGACGGAAAGCTTGCGCTTCATGGCGATGAAGACTTTGACCATCTTGATGACGCCCGGGCTCAGTTCGTCGCCCTGACGCAGCTTGGCGATCTTCTCCTCGTAGATGTCGGAGAGAATCTTGATCTGACGTTCAGTTCGATCTTCGTATTCCTTGACTTCGGCACCTATGTCCAAGCGTGAAGAAGCCAGCTGAACCTTACGAAGAGCCTTAGGGTCAATCGACTTCAACATCTCGCGCGTCAACGACTCACCCTTCGGAATTAGAACTTCCCGATTCGAAGTCAAATCCGCCGCAAGCTTTCGACCTTCGAGAAGCTCGTAGATTCGTGCGTCGCGCTGTTCGCGAAGGATACGAATCTCGTCTTCAAGGTCGCGCCGCAGGCGATCTTCTTCTTCCTGTTCAATCGCCAGCGAACGTGAATCTTTCTCCTGCCCCTTGCGAGTGAAAACCTGGACGTCAACGACTGTACCGTCGATTCCAGGAGGGCTAACTAGTGACGCATCTTTAACGTCGCCGGCCTTTTCGCCGAAGATCGCTCGCAAGAGTTTTTCTTCAGCGGTCAGCTGCGTTTCGCCTTTCGGCGTGACCTTGCCAACCAGAATTGAACCTGGCTTTACCTGAGCACCGATGCGAATGATGCCGCTCTCGTCGAGATCGCGAAGCATGTTCTCGCCAACGTTCGGAATATCCCGGGTAATCTCTTCTGGGCCCAACTTCGTATCACGCGCTTCAATTTCGAGCTCTTCAATGTGAATTGAGGTGTAGTAGTCCTCCTTCACTAGACGCTCGGACACCAGAATCGCGTCTTCGAAGTTGTAGCCGCGCCACGGCATGAAAGCGACCAGAACGTTGCGACCGAGTGCGAGTTCTCCACGATCTGTACAAGGTCCATCAGCAATGACCTGACCCTTTGCTACTCGCTCAGCTACATGAACGATTGGACGCTGGTTGATGCAGGTGTTCTGGTTGGAACGCTTGAACTTGATCAACGTGTAGATGTCCGCAGTCACTTCGCGTGAAATCGTGCCGTCGACATTGTGATCAGCTTTGACAATGATGCGCTCCGAGTCGACATAGTCGACAACGCCGTCGCGTTTAGCGACAACAACTGCGCCCGAGTCACGAGCTGTCACTTTCTCCATACCGGTCCCGATGTATGGTGCTTCAGCGCGCAGCAAAGGCACTGACTGGCGTTGCATGTTCGAACCCATCAGCGCACGGTTGGCGTCATCGTTTTCGAGGAATGGAATCAACGATGCCGCGACGGAGACCAGTTGCTTCGGCGAAACGTCGACATACTCGATGTCCTTCCGAAGAGCCAGAATAAACTCCCCGGCTTTTCGCGCGGCGTTACGCTCGTTAACGATGTTGCCGTGTTCATCGAGCTCGATGTTGGCCTGACCAACGACGTGCTTGTCTTCTTCCCACGCAGTTAGATAGAAGGGCCATGGCTCGTATTCTGCCTTTCGGCCATCTGCTGAGACCTTCTTGTTCGCTTTCTGGACATCCTCATCAGGGATGTGATCGCC
>DATEXA010000555.1:0-9147 GCA_035257465.1 Pyrinomonadaceae bacterium
ATGGGTGACGGTAAAGACCACGCAGCCGCATTTGTCGTTGGGCCATTGCTAGTGCTGTTGCTTTGTCGTTGTAACGGAGCTGACCATAGAAGTTGTCCATGAAAGTCACTGCTGAACGATCATTGACTTCCCACAGGCTAGCAAATACTGACGGCGTTCCTGTTGATAGGAATGCGCGAGTCAAACCCACCAGATCATCGCCGGGCGGAATGTCGGAGAAATAGCCACTTCCTACCGCGGTGTCGCACGCACTCAGAGTCACCAGGTTTGCTTTCAAACGCAGCTCCATGATCTCGTGAACCTCGAGGCGGCCGTCGTCCGAATTGTCTGCTTCAAGTTGAAGACCCGAAAGCAATGGATTTGTTTTGTTGAAGTAGCCGTGGGTGGCGAGGTGAATCAGATCAAAGCCGTCGGCGAGCTTCTTGAATGAGCTTTCTGTTGCGCGCGAACCGACGAGTAACGTGTACCGTTTCGGGAAGAAACTCGAAACACTTTCTGATTCCATACGAGTGTATTGGAGTCGCGTGCTGCCAGGCGCCATCGCTAGGATGTTGTTAGTCGCGGTGCTTGTTCCCGATTGAGAGCTGGGAAGCGATGCAGCAGGCGAGGACGCCTGCGGTCCCAGCATGCGGCGCTCCTTAGGCAAGTCGCCTTGCACGAGTGCGGCGGCTGCGGGCAAGTAGGCGATGATGTACTTGTCGACTAAAAATTTGTTTTGGTTTTCCAAGACAGCGAATGGAACGTAGTGAAGATTCGCATGCGGGATGATGTAGAGTTCCTTGGTGTCTTTCAACCATCCTTCACGCTCAATCGGCGCAATCAGAGTTTGATAGAGAGCTGCGGCTGGGAGTTTCCACTCGTTGGTCTGGTTGCGCAGCATCAAGTCGCGCAAGGTTTCAATTCTGCTCTTCAGATCCTCGCTGCGAGTGGGAACTGTTTTCGCGTGGAGTCCTTCATTAGTGATCACGAAAACAAAAACTGCATTCTCACCTAGAACGTACTCGACGATGCTTGTACCTGCTGCCAATTGCTGACTAACTTCGTTGCTGCTCGGAACTTTCAAACCTCTGACTGACGCATACGAAGGTTCCGAACTCGAAATGTCATCTAGAAAATTCTCGTACTCAGTCTCGGCAACACTTAACTCCTTCGAATACAAGTCAACAGCCGTTCGCTTTTGATCAGGGCCGGGCTTCGAGGTTTCTTCCTCTAGTTTCTTTTGCAAATCCCTGATGCGACTCCTGAGAGTAATCTCTTTCTCTTTCTGCGATTGATTTCGAATCGGAGGTTGGCCACGATTGAGTAGTTCAAGGTAATTGCGCGCACGAAGTCGTTCTGATGCTACGAAAGCCTCTTCCACTCGACCGAGTTTCAGCAGCAACTGAACCAGCGCCACATAAACCTGGTACTTGTCTTCGATGTAACCCGCACGAAAACGCTCTTCACGTAACTCACCGCGCACGGTCTCAATTGTTTTCACTGCACTCTGAAATGCTGCAAGTGCGTCGTCATTGCGGTTGAGACTTTCAAGTGCCTGGCCACGTCCGAAGTCGAACCTCCAACTCAATTCAGGATTGGCGATGTCTTTGGCGATTGCCGCGCCTTCAGAAAAAGTATTGAGTGCATCTTGAGAACTTCCGCGTGCTCTATAAATTTCAGCCAATGCATACACTGCCTCGGCTTCGATCGGCTTGGCCTGTGTTGTTTTAGCTGTTTCTTGTGCTTGTCGTGCCTGTTGTTCGGCGTCGTCAAACTTCTTCAAGCTGCGATAGGTGTGAGCAAGTTGGACTCTTGCAATTGCAGCACTTCCTTTGTCGTCAGCCTGGTTTGACCTCGTGAGTGCTTGAGTATAGAGAGCGGCAGCGTCGGGAAGTCTGTTCTGGCGCAACTGAAGATCGCCCAATGAGATCAAGTTGATGGTTACTCCGCGCGGATGTTGGATCTCCTCAGCGACTTCGATCGCGCGGCGGAAATCTCGTTCTGCCGAAGCCAGATCGCCGAGTCGAATTTCGAGATTGCCAAGATCGCCAAGACCTTCCACTAAGTTTTGTTTGAATTCGGCTTCACCGTTGAGTCCGGATTGTTGGTAAACCTTGATTGCCTGGTTGTATTGCTCGAGGGCTTGCGTGTATTTGCCCAACTGAAGCAATGCGCTTGCCTTTGCCTTGCGCGAGTCGGCTTCTTCTTCTACCAGTCCTGCTTCGTGGGCGAGATTGATCGCTCGATCCAAAGTCTGAATTGCTTCCTGAGTTCGGCCGAGACCAGTCAGGCTAAGACCGATGTTCTCCAAGTCGACAGTGATTTTCGGTTTTGCTTTTAGGTTCTCGTCGATTTCAAGAGCTTGCTGGTAGTAAGGGAGTGCTTCTGCGTATTGGCCATGCAGAAGATGCCACCCTCCAACATTACCAACAGCATCCGCATAGCCCGTGCTAGGTGGTGACCCCCGATAAAGTTCAATTGCCTGATTGTATTCTTGAAGTGAACGCGGGTCGCCGATCTCGTCGTAGACCAAGCCAATGTTGTTATGAAGAGCGGCTTCCACTATTCGGTTGTTTAGCTCCTTAGCGATAACACTCGCTTGGTTGTAGTAGTCGATGGCCTTCGAGTAATCACTAGTTTCCGAGTAAAAGAGCCCAAGATTACTTAGTGTCCTTGCTTCTTCGAGTCGGTCACCCAGCTCTCGTTTCATTGTTAGAGCACGTTGCAAGAACTCGAGAGCTTTCACATGTTGTCCGAGCTTCTTGTACGCGTTGCCTATCAGGCCAACTGTAATCGCTTCATTTTTTCGATCTTGTTCCTTCTGAAACAACGCCAGGGCCTTTTCATACTCGGGCAGCGCTTTGCTGGGACCTTCTTCTATATAGATCTTTCGCGCGTTAGCGAGGACGTCTGCAGCGCTTGGCGTGGTTTGCGCGTTTGCGGTGAGGCCAAAGAGATAGCAAACGGTGACAACCGCGAAGATTGTTCTACAGATCAAGGAAGACTCCGTCATGTGGGTGCCTAAAGTACTGTTGGTAACCGACCAGAATTACAGGCAAGGAAATATTTTCAGGTCGGGAAGGGGACCCTGTCCCCGCTAAACCTCATCTCATTAGACTCGGGGGTAATCAAATTGAGTCAGCGGGGACAGGGTCCCCTTCCCGACCTGAAAATATTATTCACTGTCCAAAGAACTCATGCCTCGGCGAAAGTCTACGGGGTTGCAACCCGGAAGCTCACAGGTCCTGACGTTACCGTTCGGCCCCCGCTTAAATGTGCGACGATCTTTACGAAGTATTTGTGCCCTGCCTGCAATGCTGGTTTGTTTACTTGCAACTCAGCATTGTTCGTGATTTCAGTCACGACAGAACTGCCATCTTCGGAAACAATCTTGACCTCATAAAACGTCGCATCAGCAACCGGTTTCCATCGCAATGGTTGTTGTCCGACTTTTACGACGGCGCCATCTCGCGGGAAAACAACGGTCGGCTTTAACTGATTTTCTGACCCTCGAACAACGGGCACGCGCGATTCGATTGGATGCGGCGTTTGCACCGGTTTATACAATGCCGCGGTCGGTTGTGGCGCCGGCGTCTGCATCACCGCGGGCAATTGGTTACTCGGGCGTTCCGGTTGATGTTGCTGTGCGACCATGTCTCCCGGCTTCGGCTGATCAAGAACTCGCGACTTCCACACAGCTAGTAGAACAACGATCAGCAAACAGGCCGCAGCCGTAGCCATGGCCCAACGCCAGCGCCAAACGACAGCAGGCTGCTTGTTACCAAGACTCCGTGCGCGAGCAAGCAGGTTAGCCGGTACCGCTTCAAGCGGCTCATCAACTGACTGGGCCAGGAAAGACAGCGTCTCGAGACAAGCAGTGCAGTTGGCAAAGTGTGTTTCGAGACTCTTGCGCTCGTTTGCCAGTTGGCCGTTTACGTATGCGGCAAGTTTATTGTTGTCGGGGCAACGCCAACCACGCTTTGGGTTGCCGCGTTTTTTTGATTGGAGCAGGGTTGTAAGTTCTCGTTCGCTCATTGTTGAGGTCTCTCGACGCATCTCACGGACACAATTCGCAGTTTTCCGTTTAAGATCAATTTTTAGCTTGGGAACGGACTCTTGTGGACTCTCTTAGAAACACTCACGTCAAACTGAACAGGTTGGGAACCCTTCCTAACTTGTTCGATCTGAAAGCTTCATTTTGGTATCTGCGCGTCTTAGACAAAGCAGCGCAGCTCTTGGATTTCACTTCTTCTGCAATACCTCGAACAGGCGCCCGAGAATTTCTTTGACCTTGCGGTCGGCTCGTTGTGCATTGCCAAGGCCAAGCAGTTCCGCTGCCTGGCTCAGAGTCAAGTCCTCTTCGAAACGCAGACGAATCAACAAACGATCCTGAGCGTCTAGTTGCGCAAGCGCGCGTTCGAGTTTTCTTTTATGTTCGTTCTCGATTGCCTGCACTTCCGGATCTGGGCCAGACCCTTTCAACGAAAAGTATGCGTCCGACTCTTCCAGGTCCGTCGCTTCCCTTCCGTTTCTTGCTGCTGTTCGGTTCGCGAGAAGCCACCGTTGCTGCACCGTAAGCACTTCTTCAATTCGTGCTCGACTCTCGTTGATTTGTTTCGCGGAGATGTTTGGGAATTCGGCTGCGAGAAGTCTCAAACATTCCTCCGGCGGTGTGGCGCGCTCATAAGCCAATCTAAAAACTTCCTGATCGAAAACCGGAAGTCTTGAGATTGAACGGAACTGCCGATGACGACCAAACTTTTGTCGATGCCAGTCAACACAAAGATTCCTGACAATGGCTCGTAACCAGGTCGCGAAAGTCGCAGTACCTTCTCCTTTGAACTTGCGGAGCCGCTTCGCACGGTTTTCGATTAGCCGTTCGCAAACAAACTGAAAACAGTCTGCGATGTCGTCGAGGTCGGACTCATGTCGGCGGACGACCTGATAGACATGTGAGGAGTAATCAGACAGAAATTGTGTCCACGCCTCTTCGGCGTTAGGTGAATCGAGCTTACTGAGAAGATCTTCGATTGGGAGTTGCGGCATATTTGATTGTTGCCCTGCCACATCGAGTTATCAGGCGCAATAATCCGTATAGGAGTCCGTTGCCTGGTTACTAGTTGCGCTCGAAGGGAGTGCGACAGGTTAAGAGGATAATGAGCTTCCAACGCCATCAAGCTGGGCGTTGCGTTTGAGACAGCGGTTGGAAACGGCGGGAATTCTACTCTGGCATTGATGACTTGGCCATACATTTGAACGAGGCGCAATAAAAGCGAATGGCCGGGACAGGAATGTACGGGGGCCATTCGAGCGAGAAATTCAAGGTCAGCTCTTGAGAATTGTTAGCTACTTGGATTTGGTGGCAGGGGGACGGAATCGAACCGCGGACGTGCCTGATGTAGTCATGTCGACGTAAAACGTGTGGCCGCTACGTTCGCTCGCGATTAACTGGATCGCGACGTATCCTTTCGCCGCCGGTGCTCGCTCTCCTTTATTATTTCGGTCAAATCCGCAACCGGGCGTAACTCAATCGGTCCAAGTCCGTACTTAAAGCCTGGAAGCTGTGAGACGAGCTGAACGGCATGATTGAGGTCACGCGCCTCAAGGATCTGAATGCCGCCGAGCTGTTCCTTGGTTTCCGCATAGGGGCCATCCGTCGTCGCGACTTTGCCGTTTTTCCAATACAGGGTCAACGCGGTCTCCGGAGGCTGAAGCGGTACTTCGGCAACAAGATGTCCGTTGGCGCGCAGATGGTCGTTGTGCTCAAAGCATTCGTCGAGCACTGCGTGTCGCTCGCCTTCGGTCATGCCTTCGAATGTTCCTGGCTCGATGTATCCCAAACAGATGTATTTCACGGTTCTTCTCCTCGTTCTTCTCTTTTGGGGGAGCCAGCGGCACAGCTGTCTCAGGTTCTTCTGTCACTGTTTCAAGTAACGAAGCGCAACACATCCTGATTCAAGAATCTTTGTGTCGACAAGTTTTACTTGTAATTTCTCCGGCAAGCTGACGTCTTCCAACAAGCGTCTTCCTGCTCCCGCAACGATTGGCTGAACGACAACACGATATTCGTCCACCAGGCCAAGCTCGACAAGTTGTGAAGGAATATTTACGCCCCCGACCATAATATCGTTGCCGCTTTCTTGTTTCAGTTTGAGTATTTCGTCGTGAGGGTGCCCACGAACAATTCGCGTATTTCCGTCTTTAACACTTTCTAATGATCGTGAAAAAACAATCTTGTTGATGGAATCAAACGTCCGGGCAAATTCGATCGATGCTTTTGTCTCGAGCGGGTTTTTTGCGACTTCAGGCCAATAAGGAACCATCAATTGATAGGTTTTACGCCCATAGACCAGCAGGTCAATCTCTTGCAAGAGCTGCGTATAATGTTCAAGTATGTCGTCCCCACCAATTCCTTTGGTGTGGTCGACGCAGCCGTCCATGGTGACGTTGATTGCGTAGATCAGCTTTCTCATTTGATTGTGCTCACTCAAGTGTTATTGCCCGACTGTTCCGGTTTGAACTGCACCGGCGCGTTCGTAATTCGCCACAATGACGCCAGTCGAACCGACAATGGTTTCCGTAACTTTAAACGCGGCCGGGATCGTTCCCTCGGCAAACAGCCGTTTCCCCTGGCCCAACGTTATCGGATAGATCATCAACCAGAAATTATCGACTAGATCATGCTTCATCAGCGTTTGGAGCAGATTAGCGCTACCCCAAATGTGCAGATCGGGTCCTTCACCTTTTTTGAGCTCAGCGACTTTCTTCGCAACATCCCCGTTTAAAAACACCGAGGGTTTCCATTCGGAAGAAGTCATGGTGTTCGAGGCGACATATTTAGTGGCCGTGTTGACGCCGGGCCAGATGTCGCCATGTTGCGGCCAAAACGCCGCCCAGATATCGAAAGTCTTACGACCCAGTAACAGGTCGACGGGCAGATCCAACATCTTCTTTACTTCCGCGCCGATCACGTCGTCGTCAAAGGGCGCACACCATCCACCATACGCAAAGCCGTTGCTCGTATCCTCGTCCGGCCCACCCCCTGCTTGTATGACGCCATCGAGCGTAATGTGCTCAAGTACAGTAATTCTTCTCATGGTCGATTTCCTTCTACTCCCTATCTGATCTTGGTTAATTTGAAGATGTCCGTTAACTACTGCTTCTGGGGCTTCGCATCGAGAAAGTCGTTCACCATCGGGACGATTGTTGTCATGCGGTTCATCAGCGTAACGTGTGTTGTATTGGGAAAAATAGCCAGTCTCGATTCCGGGTGCGGCCGCATGTCGCCGTGTAGATCCCCGCCCTTGAGGCGGTACATTTCCGAGATGTGATCGAGCCGTACGCCGTCGGCGTCGCCGTGGATGAAGAACATCGGCGCTTTGGTAGCTTTGAGTTTGTCGGCGCCGAAGTCATATGGTCTCAAACCCATCGCTTTGATGTGATTTACAAAATCCGGGAATTTGTCGGGCGTCGGGCTCAAGCGTTTATATTCGGCCTCCATCGGAGTGCCTTTGAACAATTCCCACGAGAATGTCGGCCAAAAGTCGTTCGCTTCTTTGACCCAACCGTCACGGCGGAAAGAGGCTGAAATGCTGACAACCTTTCGCACTTTTTCGGGATGGCGGATCGCACACTCGATCGCGACGCCTCCGCCCAAGCTGTAACCGACGATATCCGCGTTTGCGATCTTCAGATAATCGAGGAGCCCTGCCACATCATCGGAAAGGTTTTCGTAACTAATGTCGCGATTGATGTCGGCTGTACGCCCGTGGCCCTGCATTTCGACGGCGATCACTTTCCGCGTTTTGGAAAGTTCGCTGATCCATCCTCTCCAGTCGTCTGCAATTGCCATGAACGCGCCGTGCAGCAACACTACAGGCTCGCCGCTGCCGTGGATCTCGTAATACATTTTTAGTCCGTTAACCGGAGCATAACCCGTCGTTGGTTTTTGCTGCCCCGATACGACACCTGAAAGGAGAGTCGTCAGGAGCATCGTCATGACAAAAGCTGTTTTTATATTTGGTTTCCAATTCATAATTTTTCTCCCTGGCGAACACGTCTTTAACGGAAGCCGTGATCGCGGCCAAAGTTTGTGAGCGCGACCCTCGCGCACCAAGAAATTATTGCAGCAGCCCACCTTTTTCATTCAAGCCCCGACCCGATCTCGTATTGCCGCTTCAAGAATTTCAACATTTATATCTTTTAGAGTTTTGAACCTGATGCAATATCCGGTCACGCTTGCCTTGCCGAGTGCTTTTCCATACGTCTGGGCCAAGTACTTCTTATCTTCGATACCAAGGATGTAGACGGAGATCCCGGTTTTGTTTGCACTCAAACCAATTTGATAAAACTCTCTGGTTGTTCCGTCAGCATATTTTATCGTCTGAAGCCCGTATCCTATGTTGGGATTGGAAACAGTTTTATTTTCACTGTTCTTGCCATCCAGGAACCATAATTTACACGCCGGCATTACTTGCCCAATGATGCGGTGCACCGCTTCCATGTCGCTGCGTTTTGGTTCAGGCTGGCTCGCAATATACTTTTGGATTTGTTCTTTTACGTTCATACAAAATATTTTCTCAATGTTTGTGCTTCGCCGTGGTCGGCGCCGGCGTTCCGTCGGACCATTTGTCCACTGCTACTAAGAAAACGGACAGAGGCGGGAAGGATTCGAGTTGTGGGTAGGATTGCGCGGAGAGGAACCAGTAATTTACGGAGAGGACTGGGGAGTTTGTGAGATTTGCGCCCCAGGCTGCGCCGTCTTTGGCCGATTGAAAGAACATCAAGTGGGGGACGTTGTGGTCGCCGCTATCGGTTAGGTAGGACGATTTGGACATCATGTAGCTGACAGTTCCCGGCTCGAGAGCTGGTAATTCTTTTTTGTCTATCGCGGATTTGATTGCTGCGATGACTTCTTGTTTCGAGTGGCCGGCAAGCAGCATTTCGGTGCGTTTGTAAGCGTAGGGCAGAAGGGAGCGGGCGGCTGGTGGATTAAGGCAGTCTGCGGCGCGAACTTTTGGGCTCCAAAATTCGGGATGATCGAACATTGCCATCCAGCTGCGTCCAACCCAGCAGACCCAACCGTTTTTTCCTTCGACTGCAGTTTCGTAGCCGTGGCGGGTTAAGACGAGAACGGCGGCGGCGTGCGAGATGGCGTCTGGAGCGGCG
>DATEXA010000556.1:0-34449 GCA_035257465.1 Pyrinomonadaceae bacterium
CCGCGATTGTGTTCGACGAAGTTACGAACGGATACGTGCCATGATCTACGTCGAGCAACGTTGCCTGGGCACCCTCGAGAAGAATTGAACGTCCATCAGTTGCGGCCACGTTTAGATAATGCGTTGTGTCGGCGATGAAAGGACTAAGTCGTTCTGTTAGCGCTGACATCTCGTCAAAGATCTCATCAGCATTCAACGGCGAGCCGCCGTAAGCCTCTATGATGCGATTCGCATCTTCCAGATTTCGTTCAATGCGTGAACGTAGGACGTCGGGTACGAGTGCATCCGCAGTGCGAATTCCACGTCGACCGGCCTTGTCCTCATAAGCCGGACCGATTCCGCGAAGGGTTGTCCCAACCTTTTCATTGCCGAGCCGTTCTTCGCTCGTGTGATCCAAGGCTCGGTGATAGGGAAGAATCAGGTGAGCTCGTGAACTGATCTTCACCCGTTCCGGGGAAACTTCGATGCTTTGTTCAGTTAGTCGATCCGCTTCGACGAAGAACGCTTTAGGATCGATCACCATGCCGTTGCCGAGAACGCAGGTCTTCCCACGATGCACTATGCCTGAAGGCAAGAGATGAAGTACGAAAGACTGGTCGCCTACCTGAACTGAGTGGCCGGCGTTGTGGCCGCCCTGGTAACGAACAACGATCTCAAACTGCTCGGCAAGCAGATCAACAATCTTGCCTTTTCCTTCGTCACCCCATTGGGCACCGATGACTGCGATTACTTTAGACATGTTTGGTCTTTGGCCTTTGGTCTTGGGTCTTTGCTCTTGGTTGTTCTGTCGCAGAAATTCCAAGACCAAAGACCCAAAGCCAAGACCTCCTTTAACTGGCCTTTCCCAGCCTCATAGGTTTGTCAACAAAGTAGTAACTACACGTCCCCTTGACTTCCCGAATATCACGCTGCTCGATGGGAAATAGTCGACAGGAGTTGGGACGATTCTCATAAATGCCACACAGCGACGTTCCATCGGGATTCTTTTTTAGAAACGGACATTTAAAGACCAGTTCACAGCACGCACCGCAGCGATTGCACTCGCCGCGTCGCAATGCGAGAGACGCAATTGTCTCTTGTTTGCGGAAGTTTGTATTGACAAAGCGACGGATCTTGCCCTGGGCTTGTCGTGCACGAAGCTTAGCCTCGGAGATCTTGCGCGACCGAAGGCGCTGCGCCAAACGTTCTTCAAAGGAACGCTGCTTGTAGATTGCTATTTTGCGTACTTGTTTCATTCGAATGAAAAAGAACCAGCATCCAAGTTTGAAATTGTGAACGAAAGCCCCACTTTCCGGCGTGCAGTCGCTTCGCTCCTGGTTCTGTAATCAATCATCAAAACTTTTTTACTTCCTCGTAGAGTTGCACATACTTCTTCGCCGCAGCGGTCCATGAATTATCGATTCGCATCCCATTACGTTGAATCGTGGCCCAATCGGCGGGGCGGCCATAAAAGTAAAGGGCCTCACGTATTTTTTCAAGCAATGCACCCGCGTCATACGGTTGAAACTTAAAGCCGGTGCCGACGCCACTCCCGGCATCGTATTGTTGGACGGTGTCGTCAAGTCCTCCCGTGGCACGGACGATCGGAACTGTTCCATACCGCATGCTGTACATCTGATTGAGACCACAGGGTTCGTAGAGTGACGGCATCAGGAACATATCGGCGCCGGCTTCGATCTGATGAGCCAACGGTTCACCGGCGAAGCCTTTGTAGATACCAACTTGCCGAGGTGCACGGTCACGCCAGCTTTGTAAAAAGTCTTCGTATTCCTTCGCACCCCCTCCCAGGGCAATGAAGAAGGCTCCGGTCTGAACAATCGCACCTGCGAGTTGACTGATTAAATCGTAACCCTTTTGGGCAACCAGCCGCGAGATAATTGCGAGGACCGGACGGTTTGCCTCTTCAGGCAGACCAAAACGTCGCAGTAGGTCGAGTTTACATTCTCGCTTACCGGATATATCGTCAACCGAATAATCTGCTGCGATATGCTTGTCGGTTTCAGGATTCCAGATGTCGAAGTCTACGCCGTTGGTGATGCCGGCGAGTCGATCGCTTCGCGAGCGCAACAGCCAATCGAGACCTTGTCCTTGCTCACTCGTCTGAATCTCCTGAGCATAACGTGGACTAACCGTCGATAGTGCGTCAGCCGCGATAATCCCAGCTTTCAGTGCAGAGGCTGTTCGATTCAACAAGAAGTCGTTGCGGTCGGGAAGGTCACCAAATCCAAGCCACCACAGATCGCCTGGCTCGAATAGACCCTGGTAACCCACATTGTGGAGTGAAAACAACGTGCGAGTCGGTTGAAAGAACGCATCGTAACGCCGACGTGCGCGAAGTTCTGCGATAGCGAAGCCACACGGCCAATCGTTGCCATGCACAATGTCAGCTTGCCAATCGAGATGTTTCAACAGCGCAAGTGCAGCGCGTGAGAAGAAAGAGAAGCGTACATGGTCGTCGCTATAGCCGTAGATGTTTGGCCGCGCAAAGAACTCGGGAGCCTCGATAAGGTAGGTTGGGGCACCAGCGGCGTTGCTTTGCATTGCTCGGCACTGGTGTACCTGACCGCGCCATTCAATTCGAATTCCGTCGATGATCTTATCCGTCAGTAAACCCCGATCGATCTGGTCATAGAGCGGAAGGATTAACAAGGCATCGACATTTTGTTCCAGGAGAGCCTTTGGTAACGCGCCAGACACGTCAGCAAGGCCGCCAGTTTTGGCGAAGGGCATTGCTTCGGACGTAAGAATCGCAACACGCATTACGGCAATCACAATAAAGGCGAAAGGAGCAATGTCGTGATCCTTTCGCCTTTTATCCAGTCAATTCTATTGAATGAAAGACACCGCCTAGCTCTGCATCGAAGCGAGGAACTCGGCGTTTGATTTCGTCTTCTCGAGACGTTCAAGCACGACTTCCATCTGCTCAACAGGCGAGAGCGGGTTGAGTACGCGTCGCATGACCCAGATACGATTCAAGTCTTCCTTGCTGATCAGCAACTCTTCCTTGCGCGTACCAGACCTTTGAAGATCGATTGCGGGGAAGAGGCGCTTGTCACTCAGACGGCGGTCGAGGTGAATTTCAGAGTTACCTGTACCCTTGAACTCTTCGAAGATCACGTCGTCCATTCTTGATCCAGTGTCGATCAATGCCGTGGCAATAATCGTTAGTGACCCGCCTTCTTCAATGTTGCGCGCCGCGCCGAAGAATCGTTTCGGTCGTTGCAAAGCGTTGCTATCGATACCACCAGAGAGAATCTTGCCACTTGGAGGAACAACCGCGTTGTGCGCACGAGCCAGTCGAGTAATCGAATCGAGCAGGATGACGACATCTCGTTTGTGTTCGACCAGCCGCTTCGCCTTTTCGATAACCATGTCAGCGACCTGAACGTGGCGAGTGGGTGGTTCGTCGAAGGTTGACGAAATTACCTCACCGTTGACGGAACGTTGCATGTCGGTGACTTCTTCCGGTCGCTCGTCGATCAGCAGCACAATCAAAGTGACTTCCGGATGATTCTGGGTCACCGAGTTTGCGATCGTTTGGAGCAACATCGTCTTACCAGTGCGCGGGGGGGCTACGATCAATCCACGTTGTCCCTTTCCCAAAGGTGTTACCAAATCGATAACACGAGCCGAGAGGTTTTCGTTCGACGCCTCCATCTTGAGCTGCTCTTCGGGATACAGCGGAGTGAGATTATCGAAGAACACTTTTTCGCGCGCTTGATCCGGAGATTCGAAGTTAATTGCTTCGACCTTAATCAAGGCAAAATAACGTTCACCTTCCTTGGGCGGGCGAATCTGGCCGCTGACGGTGTCGCCGGTGCGCAGGTCGAACTTGCGAATCTGTGAAGGTGAGACATAAATGTCGTCCGGACCCGGCAGATAGTTGTATTCAGGGGCACGAAGAAAACCGAAGCCGTCAGGCAGTGTTTCGAGTACGCCCTCAGAGAAGATGAGACCGCTCTTCTCCGTCTGCGCGGCCAACACTTTGAAGATTAGTTCCTGCTTACGCATACCCGTTGCGCCCGGAACATCCATGCCCTTGGCAATGGAAGTGAGCTTGGAAATCGACATCTCTTTGAGATCGGCAAGGTTGTGAAAGCCTTCATTCTTACCTTCGCGACCTTCGCGCTCCGGAGCATCAGCGGTTGCTACAGTTCCGCCGTTGTCTTCACCATTGGCTTCGTTGTTCGCGCTGGATGCGCGTGAACGTGTTCTTTGTGACATGTCTGTGTTCTCTACGACCTCTGCCGCAGAACTTTCTGCGGGTTTAGATTTACTTTCAATTTTGGAAGTGGACTATTGTGCGGTAATGGCGATTACGGTTGCGAGATGACTCGCACTTCATTCGCGAGGCGTACTGCAATTCTCCTCAACGTTTTCCAATGCAATGCAATTCAATGTGCTCGGGTGGCAAATTCAGCATCGTTTTTGATGCCACCCACTCTGTGCGCGTGGCCCAAAAAACTCAGATTGACCAAAGGGGGCGTTTGAGATTTCGGATTGCCGATTTCTTTCAGGATACTAGCTCTGCATTACAAAGCGCAAATATGAAACGAAATCTATGCATCACGATATTGCGCTTTTTATAGCACGCCAAAGTTCATCACGACCGCGGCCGCTTTTGGCCGAATAGGCCACTACGCTGTCGTTTCCGAGCACGTGTGCTATGTGCTCCAGGTTCTTTCTCAACTCGTTGTTAGAAAGCTTATCGGATTTTGTGGCAACTATTAATTGCGGCTTGTTACTGTGTTCAAGCCATTCGTGAAGTTGCAAATCCTGTTTTGTGGGTTCGTGGCGCGAATCTACGATATGAATTGATAGCACAAGCTGCGGACGCTTGGCAAGGTAGCTTGTGACCATGTCTCCCCAAGTCGACTTGATGTTTTGAGGCACGCGCGCATAGCCAAAACCTGGTAAATCAACAAACCGAAAACGCTCGTTAATTAAGAAGAAATTCAAGGATTGAGTCCTGCCGGGCGTCGACGACGTGCGCGCGAGTCCGCGAACCAGAAGCAATGAGTTAATCAAGCTCGACTTACCAACATTTGACCTACCGAGAAAAGCAATTTCAGGTTTAGCGTCTCTTGGCCAATCGCTTTCCTGGAAGGCGCTTTTCAAGAACTCCGCGCTGCTAACCTTCATTTACGATGCTATTTATCTGGAGCGGGTTCAAGGGAGCCCGCTCCGGCAATCGAATTAACTAGTTTGTTGCAGCTGCGGCCTGGACTGCAGCTCGTTCTTGAAACTTGGCAATTATTTGCTGAATGCGCGCCCTGACAGCTTCTAGCCTTGCCTCACTGTCGGGCATAGCTTTGACGGTTTTCTCGAGGTGCGCGAGAAACTGGGGAGTACCCATAATTTCTCTTAACGCAGGAATAAATGGTTCCATCTTAGCGTACACAAAAATGTGTTCACCGTTTGCATCATTGAACATTTGAGTGTCGATGGCACCGTTGTTAACGAGGGAGCAAGCCATATCCCAGTAAGAGATTACCATTCGATATTGACCGCTCTTGTCGCTGGTAAGTACTTCCAATATGTCATCGGTAGTCTTGGGATTGAACATGAAGAACCAGTTGCGAGCCTCACGCATCACGGCTTCACGGCGCAGATCATAAAGCTTAAGAATAAGATCGGCTTCTGCTTGTTTGCTCATTTAATCTCTCCTGTAATATTGGTTGGTTTTAGAGCTGAAGAAGTAGCGTGGTTGTTGATAGCCATTGGCTACCTCTGGGTGACACGAAGAAAGCAGGAGATCAAGCTCTCAGGAAATGCAGAGCTTGATGTCCGGGAATTAAGAGTGAGCGACGAACAAAGTTCGCCGCGTTTTGCTACTAGCTGGTTTGAATGCCTTGCGTGGGCTGCTCTGTTGTCCACAGTGGAGGTGCCTCGGCGGTCGCAGCATCGGTCGGACATGCGTCTTCGAGTGCAATCGCCAGTACTTCATCGATGTTTTCGACCAGATGGATACAGAGTGCGTTGCGGACCTCTTCGGGCACTTCGACTAAGTCCTTTTCGTTATCCTTCGGCACAATCAAGGTGTCGATGCCGAAACGATGTGCGGCCAGTAGTTTCTCTTTGACGCCGCCGATCGGCAGGACCTTTCCACGTAACGTAATTTCTCCAGTCATTGCCACATTTCGTCTGACTGGAACGCGCGACAGAGCAGACGCCATTGCTGTAGCCATCGTGATACCAGCCGAGGGTCCGTCCTTTGGAATCGCGCCTTCAGGGATGTGAATGTGCAGGTCGCGCTTTCGAATGAAGTCGAGACTCATTGCGAGTCGTTCCGCCCGAGCTTTAATGCAGGTCAGTGCAGCTTGCGCTGACTCCTGCATGACTTCACCGAGTTTTCCTGTCAGCGTCACGCCACCACGGCCCTTGATCAGAGTGGCCTCTATCTGCAGGACCTCGCCTCCGACTTCAGTCCATGCCAACCCAGTTGCGAGACCGATTTCACTCTGCGCCGCAATTCCTTGCTGGCGAAACTTGATCGGTCCGAGCATTTCACGAACAGTTTCAGCTCCGATAGTGGCTTTGGCGCTTTCGCCGGTTTGTTCGGAAACAAACTTTCTCGCCACTTTCCTGCAGCATGATCCTATCTCACGCTCAAGATTTCGCACTCCGGACTCACGAGTGTAATGACGAATGATTTCCAAAATTCCTTCGTCTGTGAAATCAAGCTGGCCCGTCTTCAAACCGTTTCCGTCCGACTGCTTCGGCACAAGGTGACGCTTGGCTATCTCGAGTTTTTCTCGCTCTGTGTAGCCAGATAGTCGCAGAATCTCTAAGCGATCCTGAAGTGCCGGGGGAATCGTATGCAGTACATTCGCGGTCGCGATGAAGAAGACTTTCGACAAATCGTATTCGACGTCGAGATAGTGATCCTGGAATGTGTGGTTCTGTTCAGGGTCGAGTACTTCAAGCAACGCAGCACTCGGGTCGCCGCGGAAGTCAGCCCCAAGCTTATCCACTTCATCCAGGAGGAGCACAGGATTCACTGCGCCGGCCTTCTTCATCATCTGGATGATTTGCCCCGGTAGGGCACCGATATATGTACGACGATGACCTCGGATCTCGGCCTCGTCGCGAACACCGCCGAGCGAGAGTCGCACAAACTTTCTGCCTGTCGCACGAGCAATGGATTTACCCAGGCTCGTTTTGCCCACACCCGGAGGTCCGGCAAAGCAGAGAATTGAACCACGTGGGTTCTTTACGAGCTGACGCACCGCAAGGTACTCAAGAATTCGTTCTTTGATCTTCTCGAGGCCGAAGTGATCTTCGTTTAGCACCTCTTCCGCCTTGATCAGATCTTTAATCTCTTTTGTTTTCTGTTTCCACGGCACACTAATCAGCCAATCAATATAGGTGCGTGAGACGGTGCCTTCCGCGGACATTGGGGGCATTGCTTCCAGGCGGTGCAGTTCCTGCATCGCTTTTTCCTTTGCCTCTTCCGTCATGCCCGCTTCTTCGATCTTCTTCTTTAGTTCTTCCAGCTCGGCTTTCTCATCCTTGCGTCCGAGCTCTTTGTGAATCGCCTTGATCTGCTCGTTCAGGTAGTACTCCTTCTGAGCCTTTTCCATTTGGCGCTTCACACGGGTTTGGATTGTGCGATCGAGTTGTCGCTTCTCGATTTCAGTTTCCAACAACTCGATCAGTCGCTGTAAACGCGCTTGAGTCGAGAAGATTTCGAGAAGTCCCTGCTTATCCTCCACCGAGATCTTGAGTTGGGATGCGAGCGCGTCGGCCAAATGTGATGGCTCCTGATTACGCAGCGCAGTTTGCAGTGCATCCGTTTGTGTGTCGGGAGCAAGCCGCAGATGTTGTTCGACGAGTTGTCCGACCTTCTGAATCAGAGCGTCGAGACGAGTTCCATCTTCGTTCACAACGGGAGCACGCCGAACAAGCGCCAGGAAAGCACCGTCGGTGTTCTCCACACGAACAGTTGTGGCTCTTTCTCGGCCTTCGACAACGACCTTTATTTGACCGTTATCTTGCTTCTGAGATTGAAGGATTTTGCCAAGGGTGCCGACTCCATAAATCTGGTTCGGTGAAGGTTCGTCGACAGTGGCGTCGTGTTGAGTGGCCAGGAAAATTGTGCGGTCCGTAGCGAGCGCCTGTTCAAGGGCACGCACAGAACCAGACCGGCCTATTTTGAAAGCGACTTTTGTAAAGGGAAAGATAACGACATCGCGAATCGGCACCATTGGATACCAAGCGACATCGGCGGGGGTTTTATCTGAATATTCTTCCATGGTTTTGAATGCGTTTTCCGGTCTTTGCAACAAAGGCGAGCCGCTCAAAAGCCGTCTCGCCTTAAATCTGAAATATGACTAATTGTAATTCATTTCCGGCTAGGCGCGCTACTTTGATGCAGGAAAGTCAGGTGTTATGCGGCCGCACCGTCGATGCCAGCCAGGCCTTCGCCGGGGATGGCGCGTCGACGTTCTACCATCTCGCTGGTTATCACAAATTCCTTTACGCGCTTCTGTGAAGGGAGGGTGTACATTGCGTCGAGGAGAAGTTCCTCAAGAATCATCATAAGTCCACGGGCACCGACCTTACGCTCAACAGCCTGTCGGGCGACAGCCTTGAGCGCGTCTTCCGTGAACTTCAACTTAACATTATCAAAATCAAACTTCTTCTGGTATTGCTTGACCAGAGCGTTTTTGGGCTCAGTCAATATCTTAATCAGAGCGCCTTCATCGAGTTCATGCAGTACGCCAGCCACCGGCAAGCGGCCAACAAATTCCGGAATTAATCCGAAACGAATCAGGTCTTCTGGTTGAACCTGTGCCAATGCTTCCGCGTGACGATGTATTCCAGACTTCACTTCCGCGTGGAAGCCTAGAGACTTATTTCTAAGTCGCCTCTCGATAACTTTTTCCAAACCTACAAACGCGCCGCCACATAGAAAGAGAATATTTGTTGTATCGACAGGAAAGAATTCCTGATGCGGATGTTTGCGTCCACCTTGTGGTGGAACGTTGGCAACTGTTCCTTCCAGGATTTTCAAGAGTGCTTGCTGAACACCTTCGCCCGAGACATCTCTGGTAATCGATGGGTTTTCATCTTTGCGGCAAATCTTGTCGACTTCGTCGATGTAAATGATTCCTTGTTGTGCGCGTTCGACGTCGCCGTTAGCAGCCTGCAAAAGTTTGAGAATGATGTTCTCGACGTCTTCGCCAACGTAACCGGCTTCAGTAAGTGTTGTGGCATCGACGATGGTAAAAGGCACACTCAGCATGCGGGCGAGTGTTTGGGCGAGAAGTGTCTTGCCGGTTCCGGTGGGACCGATCAGCAGGATGTTCGCTTTTTGGATCTCAACATCTGATCGTCGACGACCCAATTCGATCCTTTTGTAGTGCTGATACACGGCAACGGCCAGGCGCTTCTTTGTTTCATCCTGGCCGATCACATATTCGTCTAAAAAGCTTTTGATTTCACCCGGCTTGGGTAACGGCGGTCGTGTAGCAACTGACTCTGCCTGTTGATCGTCGGTGATAATCTCGTTGCAGATATCAATGCATTCATTGCAGATGTAGACTGTTGGTCCGGCAATGAGCTTCTTGACTTCATTCTGCGACTTGCCACAGAACGAGCAGCGTAGAGTGTCATCGGTTCGTCTCACCATAATCTAACTGAAGAAGCTCCTTGAGAATTTGTAGTCTACTCGCGGTGCGCAATGACCTCATCTATTAAACCATATTCTTTAGCCTGCATGGCAGACATAATTTTGTCGCGTTCAACATCGCGCTCGACAGTTTCATACGATTGGCCACTGTGTTTGGCGATGATCTGGGACGTGAGTTCGCGCATGCGGAGGATTTCTTCAGCCTGGATCCGGATGTCAGTAGCTTGACCTTGCGAGCCGCCTGACGGTTGATGAATCAGAATGCGGGAGTTTGGCAACGCGAACCGTTTACCTTTCGCACCGGCCCCGAGCAGGAGGGCGCCCATCGAGGCGCATTGTCCGACGCAGATGGTGGTTACGTCTGGACGGATAAACTGCATCGTGTCGTAGATCGCCATACCGGCGGTGATCGAACCACCCGGGGAATTTATGTAAAGGTTGATGTCCTTTTCGGGATCTTCAGCTTCGAGGAACAACAACTGAGCTACGATTAGGTTTGCTATCTGATCGTCGATCGGGGTGCCAAGAAAAATGATGTTGTCTTTCAGTAGTCGTGAGAAGATATCGAAGGCGCGCTCGCCTCGCGAAGTTTGCTCGACTACCATCGGGACTAAAGCCATAAAAGTCTAACCTCGTTCAAAACAAATGATGAAGGTTGATGAGTTAAACTCACTTCGCATGGAAGAGAGTGAAGAGTCCGATATGCTTCAGCTTGTCGCTTGATCTTATTGAAGTTTGTAACCCACTGACGCGACAGGCTAAAGCATAACGGACATCAACTATCGCTCCACTCTTCTTCAGTCACGCTTGCATTAGCAATCAAAAGATCAAGCGCTTTACGGTTGCGCAGTCTGTGCGCGATGCTACGTTCGCCCCCATCCTTTGTCAAGGCAGCACGTACCTGCTCTTTTGGTTGTCGTGAAGCAGCTGCGATCGCTTCGATCTCGGTCTCCACTTCTTCGTTTGTGGCCTCGATTTTTTCCTCTTCAGCGATCTGTTCAAGCAGCATACTCGCGCGTACATCTTCTTCCGCTTGCACCTTCAACTCTTCGCGCGCACCTTCCCAATTGACATCGCGACTGCGCGGATCAATCCCGCGCCCGATCATGTCGCGCACAACAGATTCAAGGCGATGACTTGTTTGTTCCTCGACCAGACTTTGCGGTACTTCAAACTTGTGAGCCTCAAGAAGCTTGCGCATGACTTCGGCTCGTAAGCGGTGATCCGATTCAGCTGCAGATCGTTTCTCGAGGTCTTCACGAATCTTTGAGCGAAGCGTCTCAACGGAATCAAAATCGTCACCCAGACTCTTCGCCCACTCATCATCGACCTCAGGTAATTCCTTCCGCCGCACGGCGGTAACATTTGTCTGGTACTCAACCTTTTTCCCGGCGAGTCCCTGTGAAGTGAAATCTTCAGGGTAGGTGACTAGAAAACTCTTCGTATCGTCTGGCTTTGTGTTCTGCAAATTATCAGTGAACTCTTGCTGAACACCTTCGCCGCCAAGGATGACTTCTATATCATCCGCCTTGATGTCTTCTTCATCGGGAGCATCAACGAATTTGCCTTGAACATTGATCGTTACTGTGTCGCCTGTTTCTGCACCGCGATCTTCGACAGGTTGCAGCGAAGCCGAGGCGTCCCGCAGGCCTTCGATCATCTTGTCGACATCTTCGTCTCTAACCGGGCGCGTACGACGAACAGCATCGAGTCCTTTGTACTTCTCGAGCTTAACTTCAGGAAAAACTTCGACACCAACCTTTACGGTGATTGGTTCTTCGCCAAGATTTTCCAGGGCTTCAGTGTTGTCGAGATGAACGTCGGGTTCGCCGATTGTTGCTAATGAATGTTCACCGATGGCTGTATTAACGGCGTCGGGCAGGAGCTCACGCAAGACGTCGCTTCTGATTTCGCTCTTGAAACGAGTGCGAACCACAGACTGAGGAGCATGCCCGCGACGAAAGCCCGGAACGCTTGCACCTTTTGCGTAGCGTTCACTGATGCGGTCATAGGCCGTGCGAATCTGCGCCGGCTCAATTTCAATCTTGATCTCTTTGCGTGTTGGAGAGAGGTCTACTAATTCTGTTTTCATTGTAAAAAAGTCTTTGGTTTTTGGTCTTGGATCTTTGGCTTTCTTCTAAGTGATCAAAGACCAAAGATCCGAGGCCAAAGACCAACTCTTTTGGTGCGAAAGGGGGGACTCGAACCCCCACACCTTTCGGTACCAGATCCTAAGTCTGGCGCGTCTGCCAATTCCGCCACTTTCGCAAAATTAGAAATAAAACTGTCCATTTAGCAGGCGCTGGCAAGAATAGCATGCAGTACTCAAGTTAGTCACAAGGGGTACCAAGGACCTTTGGCGAGCTGATTGAGGGGTGTCACGCGACGCTGTACGTTACTTTCGCCTTACCGAACATATCCTTCCCAGTTTGCTTCTTAACCAATCCGCTTTGCTCCAATTCAAAATACGCTCGTTGGATCTCTCCTTTATCTACAGCGAGCTTTGAAGCTAGCGCTCCAGGCGATGGGAGTGAATCGCCCGAACTTATTGCCTTGCTTTTTATCTGAGCTTCGATCTGTTCACGAACCTGAGCGTAGACTGGATTGTGGGACAAGTCTTTGAGTTCGATGTGCATGGTAATATTAAGGAGATTTCCGATTGCTAATTGCTGCTGCTTTCAAATCAGCAATCAGCAATCTCTACAACGTTCTCGTTACCTTCGACAACGATCTGGGTGAATCCGGATCGAGACCCTTTGCTTCCGCGAGCAATGCTGCGAATAGTTGTCCTGGCACAATGTAGGGAATGGGCGCGAGGAACTCATCAATCTCGCGCGGCATAACTATCGAACGCGTACACAAACCTGCCGACTCAATGTCGCCGGTAATCGCTAACGTGTCCGCGTGCAATTCGCGCAAACGTTCGATCAAGCCTTTGACTCCGGCCAACATCTCTCCTGGGGGCGCAAAGAGGATCACCGGAAAGTGTCGCTCCACCATTGCCAGTGGGCCGTGTAGAAAATCGGCTGACGAAAAGCGCTCAGCGACAACGTAGCAAGTCTCCATTAGCTTGAGAGCCAATTCGTAGGCGTTTGCATAAGCCAGTCCGCGCCCAACTACAACACAGTTTTCCATGAACACATAACGTTGCACGAGCTCAAGAATCGCCGGCTTCTGCTCAAGTGCACGTTCGACAAACTCCGGTATGGCTTCATACCGAATTGAAGACTGACGCTCGGTGAGTTCTGCCGCGAGCATATAGAAGAGGAGCATCTGTCCCGTAAAGGTTTTGGTCGCAGCTACCGATCGTTCACGTCCGCCGTGTGTCAGCAGAATTTCGTCAACCAAATTCGTCATGGTGGAATTTGGCTCGTTAGTAATGCCGACGGTGTATGCGCCGCATTGCCTCGCGTTCTCGAGGACTCGATTTATATCTTCGCCTTCTCCTGACTGTGACACTCCGACGACCAGCGCATGATCTAATTTGAGTTTCGCTTTGTAGATTGTGTGGACTGATGGCGCTGACAATGAGACAGGAATTCCCGTTGTTATTTCGAGCAAGTAGCGACCAAACAAAGCGGCATTGTCAGAACTGCCACGCGCTACTAAGACGATCAGATCGATGTCGCGACCATCTAGTGTTTTGCCCAACTTCGCAAGTTTGCTGCGCTCTTCAGTAATAGTGCGGGAGAGTGCAGCGGGTTGCTCAGCGATCTCGGATAACATTAAAGACATTCGAATCTCTTTAGATACTTGATAGAGTTGAGCTTTGTACTTTCAACTTTGTCCTTTGTATTTAGTGCCTTGCTGGTATCCGCGAAACGCGAAGTACTAAGAACAAAGTTCGAAGTACCAAGCGCGTCTTTAGTGTCTATTGTATTCCCAACAGGTTTCAGTTAATACTCGTCCGATCTTTCCAACCCGCGAGCCCTAACGGCAAGAACCAACTCTGTGCTGATGTCTAACACTCTAACACGAACCCACATTATACGTCTGACCCTTCTACTGCTGCTGATTGGTCCTTTCGTTGTATCCGATCGCGCTCAAACTCAGACCAATGCAAACGAAAGTCGGATAGAAATAATTCCCCAACCTCGCGAGGTCCAAGTCACGGCTGAGAAGTTTGCACTCGGCCGTAATTCAAGTATCACACTGGCGGATCCGTCTTCAGTCGACGATCGCTTTGCGGCTAATGACTTCATCGAGGACGTCAAGCAAACATCAGGCGTCAATCTAAAGATAGCTCGTGGACGGCAGAGCATCCTGATCGGGTCGCTAAATTTACCGGCAATCACCTCGGCACTGAAGAAAGCTGGAGTTACTCTACCTACTTCGCTCAATGAGGAAGGTTACATATTGAGTGTGAGGAACGACGCGGTCGTCGTAGCGGGGGCAAGTGCAGCAGGTGTGTTCTACGGAATGCAGACCCTCAAACAACTCGTCCGGGGAAACGCTGATAGCGGCGGGTACGTTCAAGGAGTAACGATTGTCGATTGGCCTGCCATGCGTTGGCGCGGAGTTTCTGATGACATCAGTCGCGGACCCGTACCAACGCTGGCTTTCATCAAACGCCAGTTAAGAACGTTCGCGATGTACAAGCTCAACATGCACTCCTTCTACATGGAGCACACGTTCTCGAGCAAAGCACATCCGCTGATTGGGCCCGAAGGTGGATCATTGACGCCGGATGAGATTCGCGAGTTAGTTGCTTATGCTAAGTCGTATCACATCGAAGTGGTTCCCGAGCAGCAGACGTTTGGTCATTTGCACAAGGCTTTGAAGTACGAAAAGTACAGTCCGCTTGCAGAGACGCCGTACGGTGATGTGCTCTCGCCACAACAAGAGGGAACATACAAGCTGGTTGCAGATTGGTATCGAGAACTTAATGAACTGTTTCCGGGAAAGTTCTTTCACATAGGTGAAGACGAGACGTTCGAGTTGGGGGAGGGACAGAGTCGCGAAGCAGCCAGAGTGAAAGGTGTTGGCGCTGTTTATTTCGAGCATCTGAACCGCATTCGCGACTTACTCAAAACTTACGATCGCAAGTTAATATTCTGGGGCGATATTGCGCTGAATCATCCGGACCTCATCGGTAATATTCCGAAGGAGATGATTGTTGCGAATTGGGACTACGGTCCAAAGGACGACTATACAAGTCGCATCACGCCTTTTAAAGATGCAGGGCTCGAACAGTTTGTTTGTCCTGGAGTATGGGGCTGGAATCAGATTTTCCCCAACGTTGATGCTTCATCGAAAAACATAATCAACCTTGTTCGCGACGGACAAAAAGCCGGAGCGACAGGAATGCTCAATACGTCCTGGGACGACGACGGCGAGTCGCTGTTTGAGATGACGTGGTATGGCATCGTCCTGGGCGCAGCGGCATCGTGGCAGGACGAGGCTGTCGATCAGAAGAAATTCGATGCTGATTTCGATTGGGCCTTCTTTCGAAACGAAGGCGAGGAGTTTGTGGGAGTGATTCACGCACTCGGCAGCGTAAACTCAGTCCTCGGCCCGGGAACCAGCGATGATGCGTTCTGGCGAGAACCGTTTACGAGTAACTTTCAAAATGCAGCACGAGCGAACTCTGAAAAGATACGGCAGATGCGCTTACAAGTTGAGACTGCACAAGAGACACTGCTTCAAAACAGACAACGTGCGAAGCGAAACAGTTCCATGATTGCGTCGATGCTTTTCGCATCGCGACGATTCGACCACCTTGGGCGGCGTGCTCAGACAGTTGAAAGACTAAGTCGTGAATATTGGGATGCATATTTGAATCTTGGTGATCGAACAAAAGTCCGGCGCCTGCGTCGTTATACGAGTCCTATTTATAGCCAGGTTCGTGAAATGGCCGAGGAGTTGTCGGAACTCAAGGCTGAATATCGTGATCAGTGGTTAGCTGAGAATCGACCGTACTGGTTGGATAGTGTTTTGTCGCGATACGACTATGCGATTGGTGTATGGTTGGCGAAGAGTAAAGCCATTGAAGAAGCCATGAGAACGTACGATGCGACTTCTATATTGCCCAATCCTGAAGAGTTTGGTTTAGGATCGAGATTTCCAACTGCGCCGCCAGCGCAACGTGGGCAATAACATCTCAGACTTCAGGCGTCCGCCTGACAATTAATGCCAATGGCTGGGAGCGCAGGCGTCCTCGCCTGTATCGGCGATGGGCCACAACAAAATTTTTCGAGGTCCTATTCGAATGTCCAGTGTATCGCCCAATCGACTCTTATCTCTCGACGTTTTCCGCGGCATGACGATCGCCGCGATGACCTTAGTCAACAATCCAGGAACATGGAGCGCGATCTATTGGCCCCTCGAACATGCTGAGTGGAACGGTTGGACGCCCACAGATCTCGTGTTCCCATTCTTCCTTTTCATTGTTGGAGTGTCGATCACCCTCGCCTTTGGACGTCGCCTCGAAGATGGAGCACCAACGAGGCCTTTGTATTTGAAGGTCGTGAAGAGGGCGTTGATTATCTTCGGCCTTGGTCTGTTCCTGAATGGTTTTCCACTCTTTCATCTTTCCACAATCCGGATCCCCGGAGTCCTGCAGCGCATCGCCGTTTGTTACCTGATCACCGGCCTGATCTTTCTTTCTACAAAGGTCAGGACACAGGCGATCATTGCTGTGGCGCTGCTCATAATCTACTGGATTGTAATGACTAAGATCGCGGCGCCGGGTTTCTCCGCAGGCGATCTGACGAAGGAAGGAAGTTTGGCCTCATACGTCGATCGACTTGTCTTTGGTCCACACGTTTGGAGACAAGCAAAAGTCTATGACCCGGAAGGGATACTCAGCACGATACCAGCAATTTCTACGACGCTCTTCGGCGTATTGACAGGACATTGGCTTAGAACCGAACGCTCACAATTCGAAAAAGCTGCCGGCCTGTTCGTGGCAGGCGCTATCTGCGTAATGGTCGGTTGGTCGTTGAATCCTTTCTTTCCGATCAATAAAGCACTCTGGACCAGTTCGTACGTTGTGTTTACGGCGGGCCTGGGACTTCAATTGCTGGCGTTGTGCTACTGGCTGGTTGATATCAAAGGCTACCGGCGTTGGGCATGGCCATTTATTGTGTTTGGCATGAATGCGATCGCGTTGTTTGTGGGTTCCGACCTCATGGTGATACTGATGGGTCGGATCAAGGTTCCGCATGCAGATGGCTCACAAACATCTTTGCAAGGTTGGATCTTTGAGAACCTGTTTTTGTCGTGGGCCTCGCCAGTAAACGCATCGCTCGCTTATGCGATTTGGTTCATTCTGCTGTGGTTGTTTTTGATGTGGTTGCTGTACAGGAAAAAGATATTCATCCGAGTCTAAGAATGGTCTTAGGCCTTTGCTCTCTCTGCGCCTCCTCGGCGTACTCTGCGTCTCTGCGGTAAACGATCCGACCCATTTTCACCGCTGAGACGCAGAGAGCGCAGAGGAGACGCAGAGAGAAATCAAAAGAAGAAAATTCAAAATGGAGGAACTCAAAAATGCCAACATACATTGCACTTCTAAAATGGACTGGGCAGGGAGTTGCGAATGTTAAGGACAGTCCAAGTCGACTTGACGCCGGTCGCAAGGCTTTCAAAAAGATCGGTGTGAAGATCAAAGACACGTACCTGACGATGGGTCGTTATGATCTCGTGTGCATTATTGATGCGCCCGATGATGAAACGTATGCATCAGCAATCCTTCAGCTGGGATCGCAGGGGAACGTGCAGACGGAAACGTTAAAGGCGTTCTCTGAAGCAGACTATCGCAAGATCATCGGATCAATCTGACTGCAAACTTCGAGTTGAACTGTTGGGAAGGGGCGTGGATTCTCTTCGCTCTTTCCCGACAGTTCAAGTCAAGTGCCAACTTGCCTCTCTAACTACTTTTTATATCCCGGCCCCCGCAGCGCCTGGCCTGCCAATGCAGTTGTGCGCTCGCCTTTATCCACGCTGATCTGTCCGTTCACCAGGACATACTCAATACCCACCGGATATTGATTCGGCGATTCAAATGTCGCGCGATCGATCACCGTTCGCGGATCGAAAACAGTGATGTCGGCAAAATTTCCCGCGCGCAGTAATCCCCGATCCTTCAGACCGACTCGGGTTGCTGGTCCTCCAGTCATCTTATGTATCGCTGCTTCAAGCGAAAGTAACTTTTCGTCGCGGACGTAGCGGCCCAGGATTCTTGGGTAACTTCCCCAGCCGCGCGGATGTGACATTGACCCGGCAAGCGGTCCGTCAGTAGCGCGCGAACCGCTGTCTGTGCAGATGCTGACAAACGGTGAACGCATTGCCGCGCGCATGTCGTCTTCACTCATCATAAAAAAGATCGCACCAGTCTGCGCATGGTCCGCGAGGATGAAGTCCAATAACGCATCGAGTGGATCTTTCTTCTGCGCCTCGGCGATCTCTGAAACACGTTTTCCTTGCCACTGTTCCAATTCGCGATTGACAACGGAACCAATCAGAATTCCGCCGGCTCCACCACTTCCAAGATAAATGTTTTCCCATTCTTTGTGGTCCTCGGATATCTCACGTTTGATACGTTCACGCGTGGCCAGATCGCGCAGCCTGCTCAGCATCTTTTCCAGTCCACCTTCCTGGGCCCACGGAGGCAAACATGCACTCAGCGACGTACTCCCGGCTACGTATGGATAGATGTCAGCGGTTACATCGAGGCCGCGCGCGCGTGCCTGTTCGATCCTGTTGAGTATCTCCGGCATTCGACCCCAATTCTTTTTGTAGGCAGTCTTGAGGTGCCAGATTTCTGCGGGGATATTCGCACGTCGGGCAATCTCAAATACTTCCTGAAGCGATTCATCGAGCGCGTTAGCTTCGCTGCGCTGATGTGTCGCATAGATGCCGCCATATTGTTTGGCCACTTTTGCCAGTTCAACTATTTCGTCTGTCGTTGCGAATCGAGCCGGGATGTATTGAAGAGAAGTCGATAAGCCGAGTGCACCGTCATGCATCGCGTCGGCCACCAACTTTTTCATAGTCTCGAGTTCGGCCGGCGTTGGAGGACGGTTGTCGTAGCCAACCACGTATTCGCGAATTTGCGTTGCGCCAACAAACGTTCCGAGGTTCAGGCCAGTCCGTTGCTTCTCAAGTCGCTTGAAATACTCATCGAGGGTTCGCCAGTCGATCGTCAGGTTAAAACGTTTGAGAAAATCCTCCTGTTCCTTGATCTGGCGATCATTGATTGGAGTCACCGATTCACCTTCGCCAGTTATTTCCGTCGTGACTCCCATCATCACTTTACTCATGCCGCGTGGATCGATGAGCAGATAGGTTTCTGACTGGCCTAGCATGTCAATGAAACCCGGCGCGACGACGAGTCCATTAGCATCGATTGTTCTCGTTGCGGTTGCGCTGCCGAGGTTACCAATCTCGACAATACGTTGACCTTTGATTGCGAGGTCAGCGTTGTAACCCGGTCGACCTGAGCCATCGATGATGCGACCGTTTTTGATGACTACATCGAACTGTGTTGACTGGGAGGAAGTGGTTGGGATAACGAAAGACATCATCATAATGATGAGTGAGATGACCAGGAACAGTTTGGTAAACATGTGTGACTCCGCAGTGTGATTTGGATTCTCTGCGTTTCCTCTGCGTACTCTGCGTCGGTGGTTGAACGTGCCGGAAGCTTTTACCGCAGAGGCGCAGAGGAGACGCAGAGAAGAACCTGAGCAACTAAACCATATCCAGGAACTTCGCTCGATACTTTGGTTCGGGCAACATGCACGTTTCATATTTTCCAAACACTCGATAGCGGTTGGTCGCTACAAACTTGTAGACAAGATCGCGCAATGGTCTTGGCGGGATCCTTCCCAGCATCGCCGCAAAGCTCCAGAATCCGCCGAGTGTTTGCGCTGCGCGCAAGATCGCAGTGGAGCGCTGCAACACACGCTCGTCTGACTGACCATAGTTCTCAACCACGTGAAGCGTATCAAGGTCCGTGGGATCAATGCCGTGACGAGTAAGCACGTTTGCGGCGAACTCACTTTGCAACGAGGCAAACCTGAGCCTGTCGTGCTTGTCCCGCTTGAGTAGAAACTGAACAAGTCGATTACAAAGTCCACATACGCCGTCGTAAAAGACGATGGGAGTGTTCACTGAAGACTTTCCGAATTTCCCTCGATTCTCAAGGCGCAAGCAAAGGTTGATTGGCGGCTTTTAGTTGCTCATTAACCGTAACCACATCCTTTGTTCTCAAATCATTCCAATCGCTCATCAACTTAGCCATAGCTCGTTGCAACTCTCCCGCTGTACTAACTGTAGAAGTCGTTGGCTCGGCGTCAGCGCTTTCCAGACTTTCGAGCAATGATGAAAACCCATTGTTTAAGCTTGTCAGGTTGGCATTTCGCAAATCGATCGAACCCCCTGGCAAGCCTGGCGAACTCGCGTCTCCGCGTCCTTCGCCAGCAATCGCGGCCGCTTTCTTTTCTAAGGCAGCAAGCGCCTCCGCAAGTGGACCCCGACCGACCTTGTCGATCGAAGTCTTGATTTGATCTCGCAGTTTACGCATCTCAATCACCGTCTTGTACGATTGTTCCATCCCGTTGTAAGCATCAAGTGAAAGCTGGAATTGTTTTGCCAAGCCTGAGTCCGCAGTTTTCACACGCGGGTCCAACTTCACAGTCACTGTTTGAGAAAGCGTCTTTCCGTCAACTGTTAACTTAACTGTGTATTTGTCCGGCAAAACTGTAGGACCAAGAGGATACAGCGGAGTGTCTTTATAGATCGCCGAAATGGGAAAGCCGTGACTGAAAGCGGCGGGCGGCGCATACATTAGATCCCAAACGAATCTCTGCATGCCTGCTTGCGTCTGCAACACCTGAGGAGGTCGGTACCAGTAAGCGGGGACTTGATAATCTTTCTCGTTAATTTGCTGTGGCTTATCATCGCTGGAGTAACGTCTGATCAGTTGGTTCTTACTGTCGAAGATCTCCAGAATCACGGGACCAGTCGCGTTTGTCTTTAGGTAGTAGTTGATGATTGCGCCATCCGGCGGGTTTTGTCCGACAGGTTCTTCCGGCGGCAAAGGAGTGTCGCTGTTCACATTTCGCTTCACGCGATAAGCAACCTGGGGCGCGAATAGAAAGGTAGGTGAACTCGCCACTGTAGCTGTGAGCTGTCGGAGTGGAGTGATGTCGTCGAGGATCCAGAACGATCGTCCATGTGTTCCCACGACTATGTCATCGTTGTGTACGACGAGGTCGCGAATCGACGTCGCCGGCATATTGAGTCGAAGCGGTTGCCAGTGTTCGCCGTCGTCAAATGAGACAAACACGGCGACTTCGGTGCCAGCAAAGAGCAAACCGCGTCTTTGTGGATCTTCCCGAACGGTATTCACTGGTCCATCGGGCAAGCCGCTAACGATTTCTTTCCAGGTTGAGCCGCCGTCAGTGGTTTTGTAGATGTGTGGTTTTTGATCATCAAGTCTGATGCGGTTTACGGCGACGTATGCAGTTTGAGTATTGGAGTGCCCGGCATCGATTTGCGAGATTTTGCTCCACGAACTCAAACCGGGCGGCGTCACGTTCTTCCAGGTCTTGCCGCCGTCTTTGGTTACGTGCACGAGTCCATCATCAGTTCCAGCCCAGATGGTGTTGATGTCGTTTGGTGAAGGGGCAACAGCATAAATCACGCCGCGTCGCGGTTGAGTCGCCATCTCGGGTTTTCGGAACACGCCGATGCTTTCCGGTACTTCAGGTTTTTCCCGCGAGAGGTCCGGACTGATAACTTCCCAATTCACTCCTCCGTCACTTGTTCGGAACAGGACATTACCGGCGAGATAAAGAACGTGTGGATCAACCGGCGAGAAGAGAATTGGCGCGGTTCGAAGGAATCGGTATTTGCCGCTGCGTAAGATCTCGGGCGCGACGTTTTGCACCTGTCCTGTCGTAGCGTCAAACCTTGTGGCCTTACCGCCGTAAATGATGTTTGGATTTAGCGGATCCGGCGCGACGTAACCGTACTCTTCGACACCGACTGTTCGCCAATCACGAAATGAGATCGCACCGTTGTCACCTCGACTCTTAACTCCGGCAGACCCGCTCTCCTGTTGGCCTCCATAGACCCAATAAGGAAATTGGTTATCCGTTATCACGTGGTAGAACTGTGCGGTAGGTTGGTTGTACCAGGAACTCCAGGTTTCACCGCCATTCACTGTGACGACGGCACCCTGGTCGACAGCAAGCAGCATGATCTTCGGATTGTCCGGATTAATCCACATCGTATGGTAATCGTCGCCACCCGGCGCGCCTTTGAAACCTGTGAACGTCTTTGCGCCGTCAGTTGACTTGTAAACTTCGACAGCTGAACTGTAGACGATGTCCTTATTAATAGGATCGACATCGATTTCCGCGAAGTCGCTACCGCGCGCCCACGCTCTACGGTCACCTGTGGCGCGTTCCCATGTTTCGCCGGCATCGTCCGAACGATAGATTCCACCTGCTGTTTGCCCAGCATCAACGGTTGCGTAGACGCGTTTGGCATCGCTCGGAGCAACTGCGATTCCGATTCGTCCAAGACCCTGCTCGAAAGTTGGCAGTCCTTTTATTAGTTGATGCCAGGTATTACCGCCGTCCGTAGTCTTGTACAAACCACTTCCGGGTCCTTGAAAAGCGCCGTTCTCCCAGGGCCCCTGCCGTGCTGACCACATGTCTGCATAGATAGTTTTCGAGTTCGACGGATCGAAGGCGAGAGCAATCGCTCCCGTGTCGGCGTCCTTATATAAGATCTTCTGCCACGTTTCTCCGCCATCAGTAGAGCGAAAAACTCCCCGCTCTTCGTTCGCGCCGTACGGGTGACCGAGTGCAGCAACGTAGACGAGATTTGAATCTTTGGGATCGACAAGGATTGCCCCAATCTGTTGCGCTTCGCGAAGACCCAGGTGCCGCCATGTTTTGCCGCCATCGGTGGACTTGTATATTCCATCACCTGTCGACAAGTCGGGCCGTTGAAGACCTTCACCACTTCCAACATAAATAATTTCAGGGTTTGAAGGTGCGACAGCGAGTGCGCCGATGGATCCGGTAGGTTGATCATCAAAAATCGGTTTCCAGGTATGACCGTAGTCATTGGTTTTCCAAACGCCGCCGTTGTTGACGCCAATGTAAAAGACGTTCGGTTGACCGGGGACGCCGGTTGCTCCGACTGTTCGACCGCCACGAAACGGTCCGATCATCCGCCATTTCATACCTTGGAGTTGATCGCTACTTAGTTGGGCTTTTGTAGTCAGCGACAAGAAGATGATCAGGCAGACGAGTGAGCAAACAGAACGTAAGTTCATAGGTGTCGTCCTTTTATTACAAGTTGAATATCCGGAACCGCGTTGGAAAGCGAAAGCATTCTAACCGTTTGCAGGGCGAGAATGTAGTCGATTTAACTATCTCGCGAGTTCAAGGTTGAGCGGAACGATTGTTGTGATCTTCTGGAGGGACCTACAAGACTTAGGAAGAAAATACCGCGCACGGTAGTGGGAGGATGTTCAGATCCTTACCGCAAGGGAACATCTTCCGTTCCCTCCGGCGCTGTTCGCGCGCCGGAGGAATTGAGGGCTGCCTTCTATAGAAATGATTTGAATGATCCCCAACGGCTGTGCGTGGAATTATGCACAAAACACTCAGCTACTCGCCAATTGTTCACGGCCATTCAACGATCTAGGTTTTCTTCTGAGGATTATCGCTGACAAGACGGTAATCGGAATTCCAACCGGCATCGGCTCGAGGAAAGTGTAGGCCGCATTCCAGATCGGATTGCGATAGCGCTGACCCATTAGCGCCAACATCTGGCGCTGCGCTTCGATAGATTGGGCGGAAGCGCCTGACGATTTCATTTGGGTGATGAGATAAGCACTGTACTTCTCAAAAAAGTCAGGCATGAAATTGAAGTAGACGATTTCCCACGCCACGACATAGCAAAGAGTGCCCACCAGCATAATCAGGACGCCGACACCTAATGCGGCGGGAAAACTGATTTCCCCATTGGAAACGTTCTCGCGATACGAACGGACACCAAAGAATATGAGCAGGAACGCCAGTATCATCGACGTAAAGCCGACGATCATGCCTTTGTCGAACCCGATCTTGTCAGCGAAGGGCATCGTTCCAAACAGCGTCGCCGCCAGAATTGCTCCTGAGATCAACCCGAACTTCAAAACAATCTTTTTCATTTTAGTAATCTCCTGACCTACAGAGTTTGTTGCTAACGCGATGTGAAACTAGTTCGGACCAGGGTTATCTGTCGTCATACTTTTGAGTGATTTCGGCGATTATCAGTGAAAATCATACTTTCGGATTAGTGTTTGAGATGCCTTAGAGCCTTTCGCAAGAGTCCACGAATAACTCGCGGAGTGGGATGCACTCAAAGCTTTTGCTTCTTCGGCAGTTCTTTCTTCGCTCCGGAGGAGTGCGATGTTTATAGCTCGACGCGACGCAACAACTCTACTCTGTTCGGAAGAGCGGCATACGTTCGAACCTACGTGGAATCGCCATGCCGCTCTTCCGAACAGAGCCGGAGGATGACGGCTTGCTGGCTATAAACATTGCACTCCTCCGGAGTGAAGACCCGGACATTGTTTTGTTGGCGTTCTGACTCTTGCAAGACGCTCTTGTCGATTTTCTCTCGACAAGCTGAAGCATATCGAACATTCGAAGAACTACTCGATGAGGCCCATCTCTTTACCAATCTGAACAGCTTGTGTACGGCGCTTGGCGCTCAATTTATCAAACAGTCGGCTTGAATGAGTCTTGATGGTGTTCTCACTGACGAAGAGTTGGTTAGCAATTTCACGATTGCTCATTCCCTTGGCGATGAGATCCAGGATCTCCAGTTCCCGTTTTGTAACTCCGAGGCTCCGAAGATTGTCCTCATTGACGGTAAATGGCTGGCTCGCACTGACAGGAACCTCACGTACGACGATAACCTCCTCTTTTCGAGTTAGCTTCAAACCTAGCCAAATACCAACTCCTGCAAACAGCACGGCAATCAGACCACCGTAGATCCCAAAGGAATGTTGGACGACAAGAAAACGGTACTCAATCACTCTGAGCGCAAGAATGAGCAGACCTCCACACAGACCGTAGAGAAGACCGTACATGAGGATTTGTTTCTTCATCGAGTGGTTAGAAATTCGGGCGCAGATTCTACAACGAATTGTCCGATATGCTTTAGCTTGTCGGCAATCTCTAATCTTTTATGCGATACGACAAGAAGCATATCGAACATTTGTCTCCTAAGAAATTAGTTGACACTTTCGAAGCGCGTCTCTATACTCCTAAAAACTTAGGAGACGAAACATTCATGGCGCGTAGTAAAACAGAAAACCTGACTCCGCTCGAACTCGAAATCATGCACGTTCTCTGGGAAACCGGACCCGCAAACGTGATGACCGTCCAGCAAAAACTCAAACGCGAACTTGCTTATACAACCGTGCAGACGATGCTGAACATCCTGCACAAAAAAGGGAAGGCGAAACGAACGCTAAAAGACCGCGCGTACTTCTACAAGCCCGCCGTTAGTCGCAAGCAAGTAGTTAGCAAACACGTAATCGATGTCGTGGACCGATTGTTTGGTGGCTCAGCTGAAAGTCTGGTTATGAGCTTGCTGGAAACGAAACACCTGACTCCCGCAAAGTTAGCCCGGTTGCAGAAACTGATTGCAGAAGTGGAGGAGAAAGTCGATGAGAAACAGTAGCCAGCTACTACTTACATTTCTGCTGAATGCTTGCTGGCAAATCGCCCTCGTTGCGGCGCTGGCTTCATTCTCTTCCTGGTTATTTCGTAACTCCGCAGCTCGATACCGACATTGGATCTGGGTGGCAGCGCTGCTCCTATCGCTCGGAATTCCAGTTACGACTTCATGGCAAATCCTGACACCTCTCACTGCAACTGCGTTTCAGACTAACACTACGGAGCAGCCGGAGATCCAACCCCTCGTGTCCGTTAATACCGCAGGTGCCGAGTCACGAAACTTATCCGTCAGCACGCAAGCCTTCCTTCTCAATCGGACAACTGCGATCGTTCTTCTTTCAATCTACTTCGCGATTGTTTTGTTCAGTCTCTTCCGGTTCCTTCAAGCATGGGTCGCAACCAAACGGCTGCAGAACGGTGCGGTTCCTTTAAGTGGTGACGAGCGCGTTGAAGAGATCTTAACGAGGTGCTCGAACGCCATCATGAGAGCAGGTGAGAGAGTTGAAATCCGTGCTTCAACAGCAGTCACCGTGCCGATAACTACGGGTACGTTTAATCCAATTGTGATCCTGCCGGAGCGATTGCTCTCTGAGCATAGTGATGAACTCCTAACGTCTGCGATCGGGCACGAGATTATTCATATTCGTCGTCGTGACTATGCATTCAATCTTGTCTATGAGCTCTTGTACTTGCCGCTCTCGTTTCATCCATGTGCAGCTCTGATTAGACGTCGAATTCGACAGACTCGTGAGTTGTCATGTGATGAGGTGGTGGCGGAGCGAATCATGACTGCGGAAGTCTATGCCCGCTCTCTCGTCAAATTGGCTAGTTCCGCCCCACCACTACAACGTCTCTCCGTTTCTACAACCGTAGGCATCGCCGATGCCGATATCCTGGAGGCTCGAATCATGTCGTTGTTAAGAAAACCCAAGCTGGATACACGTCGGAAGAGAGTGATCTTGATTGCTGTTTCACTGTTGCTGTTGTTGCCGTGTCTCGCGGCAGCTTCCTTTGCGATGAAGTTTGATCTAACTCCAGCAGACGAGGCAGCTCTTGCACAGGAGCCAAGTCAGCAAGAGAAAGAACGCAGGGAAAAAGAAGCGTTAGAGGTACGGACTCGTACAGATCCTCGGAAAATCGATGAGATGACTTCGCGGATGGAGAATGATCCGAAGTTTCGCGAAGAGGTGCTAGCAAAGCGAGAGCTCGAATTCAAAATGAGGGCGATCCGTCAGGCCACATTGATTCGCATGGCAAAGATCAGTATGGATCAGGCGATTCAAGTCGCGACCAGCCAAAAACCCGGCAAGGTTCTCCAGTGCAGCCTTGACGCCGAACACTGGAAAGAGCCTGGTGTACTCGCAGAAGATGGCTTTGTTTTCTATCACGTGATGTTGGTTGCAAATGAAGACGGTGAATCTGGAGCTGTGACTCACGTTTTGGTAAACGCGGTGGACGGTTCGGTGATCAAGACGGAAAAGGAATTGCCAAGAAGAGAGCGTCAGCCCTGATAACACGAAAGTTTGTAGGGGCGGCAACTCGCGGCCGCCCCTCGTTAACGATCAAGAACGCTGGGCGGCCACGGAGTGCCGCCTCTACAGATCAAGGTGCTCTAAGCAGCTCTCACGTCTCGCACCGGCTCTCTTCCAAGTTCCTTCATTAAATTTTCAAACCCTGGAAGGTCGAGTGATTGTGGCCCGTCCGACAACGCACGTTCTGGACATGGGTGCACTTCGACGATCAAACCATCTGCTCCGCATGCAGCTGCAGCCTTCGACATCGGAGCGACCAGACTACGTAAACCAGTGCCATGCGACGGATCAGCCAGCACCGGAAGATGCGACAGCTCCTTCACGAGTGCGACCGCAGCCAGGTCCAGTGTGTTTCGCGTGGCGGTCTCAAATGTCTTGATGCCCCTTTCGCAAAGCACTACCTCGGCGTTGCCACCAGCCAGTAAGTATTCCGCTGCGAGTAACCATTCTTTCACTGTCGCCGACGGACCTCGCTTCAGAAGAATTGGCTTTGGAACTGTCGCTAGTTTTCGGAGCAGCGAAAAGTTTTGCATGTTGCGAGCGCCGACTTGCATCATGTCAGCATACTCAGCGACGACTTCGACGTCAGCCTCACTCATCACTTCGGTGACTATCGGAAGGCCAGTCTCTTTACTTGCTTCATCGAGAAAGCGCAGTGCTTCAACGCCGAGTCCCTGAAAATCGTAAGGCGACGTACGTGGTTTGTAGGCACCGCCGCGCAACATATTTGCACCCGCAGCTTTCACGCCGCGAGCTGTTTCCAATAGTTGGTCGTGCGACTCCACTGAACAGGGACCTGCGATGATGACTAGATCCCCACCGCCAATCTTGACTCCACCCACATCGACAACCGTGCATGCTTCACGAAGTTGCCGGCTCACGAGCTTAAAGGGGTGGGAGATTTGGATTACTTCTGCGACACCGGGTGCGGCTCGTAGTGCTTCTATTTCAGACCGCCGGCCACTGCTACCAATCGCACCGATAATCGTGCGCTCTTCTCCACGAACGACATGCGCTTGAAATCCGCACTCTTTGATTCGGTCGATGACGTGGTCGATTTCTTCGGACGTCGCGGATCTTTTCATATTGACAATCATGGTTTGAATTCCTTTTCAGTTTGGTCTTGAGAGTAGGACAAAGCGCGTGAAGTTATCGCTGTCGTCCTGGATGTTTTCGCGAACAATTGCGCCGCCGTAAAGTTCAGCGGCGCGCCTGGCGGCGATTGCTGCACGCTGACGCCACCCGTGTCTTAAAACTTCTGCGACGCTGCCTGCCGTGTCGTCGCCCACGATTTGTTTCATTTGGGGATGCTCAGAAAGAAAATGACTACATTGCGCAAGGGCCATCTGATGAGATTGCACTTCTTCGATCTCTGTAAAACTAACGCCAGGACAGGCGATGAGTTGTTGGGCCACCGGGATCGTAATTTCACTAACGATTTCAAGGTCACTAACTCGAAGTAGATCGACGGCCGCTTGTACCGGACCCGCGATGCTGTTTTCGATGGGAGCAAGAATGTGATCAGCAACCCCTTCATCGAGACTGGCGAATAACGTCGCAAAAGTCTGTCGCGGCACTAAGTAGATCTCTTCACCCAGCAACTGTACGGCAGCCTCTTCGCTAAAGGCGCCGCGTTCGCCCTGAAACGCCACTCTGGATTTGTAACCTTCGCTAATCATCAGTAACTTCTCAAACCTGGTTGACAGTCTGCGGCGGTGCGTTTTCGACGGTCTTTATTTCAACGCGTCTGGATTCGCGAATGATGCGGCGAAAGAGTTTGACGACGGCGCGTTCATCCAAAGGGCCATCGTTAAGATTCTGGAGGCGACCAAGGACGTACCTCTCGCGCTCAGGGTCACAGTAAGGGAGATCAGCCGCCTTCTTTAGCGTGCCGACTTTGACTGCTAAACGTGCGCGCATGTTTAGAAGGCGGAGAAGTTCCTTATCAATCTCATCAATCTCGCTGCGCCAATGTTCGATATCCATGGTCGAAACTCCCTGACTATGTTGGCAATAAAAAAACCGGCCGCGACTTTTTGAATCGCGGCCGGCGTGTTTGAAAGTTTGTGCTGTTTCGTTAGGTCGTTAGCACGTTGTCTTCGCACATCGCAGGTCCGCTCTTCCTTGTAAAGAAGAAGCGGTAAGTAAAAGCGAAGTAGAAAAATGTGCGAGTGCTGTTCATGACCGGGCTTTACTATAGGAATGGTCGAAAAGGGTGTCAAGAGGAATTTGGGGGAATTTCGGATTGGGGATTGCGGATTGCGGATTTTGTGCGGCTGGGAATCCGAATTTAGCTCTCGGCGACGAGAAATCCTCGATCCCCAATCCCAAATTCAACGCACTACCATCCACGGGAAAACATACGCCTGCAGCAGGATCAAAATACCAACCAATGATGCCAGTGCCAGACTATGGAAGAATACGAATCGTAGAATTTCACCTTCGTGTCCATACCAACGCGTCGCGGTGCTGGCAACAACAATCGACTGAGCATCAATCATCTTTCCCATTACGCCACCGGAACTGTTGGCTGCTGCCATCAGCGTTGGACTGAGTCCCAACTGCGTTGCTGTGATCTTTTGCAAACTCCCGAACAAGACGTTTGATGAGGTGTCGGATCCAGTCAAGGCTACGCCCAGCCAGCCAAGCATTGCCCCAAAAAAAGGATAGAGCACACCAGTCTTCGCAAACGCCAGACCGAGCGTGGCGTCGAGTCCGGAGTAGCGAGTGGTGAATCCAATGGCAAGCATCGCTGAGATCGTCAGAAGTGAGAACCGCACCAGCTTGATCGTTTGCCAGTAAACACGAAGCAGCCGCTTGAACGAGTAGCCCATCGAGAGGCCCGCGATGATTGAAGCGATGAAGATTCCGGTGCCGGTTGCTGATAGCCAATTGAGATTGAAGACTGCGGCCTCGGGGCTTTCTTTTGCTACGACTGGGGGTACTCGCACGACAAGCTTGTCGAGCCAGGGCACAGGAATCTTTGGTGCTGACAGTCCATCAAGCATAGTTTTGATCTGAGGCAGCCCCCACAGAAAAACAATGACACTGAGGATTAGCCAGGGAAGCCATGCCTGGAGAATGAGTTTTGTGCTTTGTGCCTGGTGCTTTGAGCTTTGTTCTGTTTCGACGACTCTCCAGATTTTTCTCGGTTTCCAAATCTTTAGAAACAAAGCGAGTGAGCCCATCGAGACCATGGCCGCCACTACATCTACCAACCATGGGCCATGAAAGTTTGAAATTAGAAACTGCGGGATGGCAAAGGAGACTCCCGCTACGAGAATCGCCGGCCAGATCTGGAGCATGCCGCGAAATCCAGCGAACGCCCAGATCAACCAGAACGGAACAAGCAACGAAAAGAAAGGCAACTGCCTGCCGACCATTGCGCTAAGATCCTTGAGGTCGAGACCTGTTACGCTCTGGAGACCTATCAACGGAGTACCGAGTGCACCGAAAGCCACGGGTGCTGTGTTTGCGATGAGTGAAAGTCCAGAAGCTGAGAGTGGTGAGAACCCTAGTCCGATTAGTAATGCACCGGTAACAGCGACCGGTGTTCCGAAACCCGAGGCTCCTTCAAAGAAAGCACCGAAGCAAAAAGCAACAAGCAGGAGTTGTAGACGCGAGTCTTGCGTGATTCCAGTGATGCTGTGGCGCAAAACATCGAACAGCCCGCGCTCCTTTGCTAGCTGATAGAGAAATATTACGTTTAGGATGATCCAACCAATCGGAAACAGACCGTAAGCAGCGCCATACGACAGACTGCCAACGGCCATCTTCGCAGGCATACCAAAAACTAGAATAGCGATCGCGATTGATGTCGAGAGTGCGAGCAATGCGGCTGTATGGGCTTTGATCTTGAAGACTGCAAGCGCACCGAGAAGAACTACTACGGGCAGAGAAGCGAATAATGTTGAGAGCCACGGATGTCCCAGGGGATCATAGACTTGAGACCAAGGCATGGGGCGTATCGTAAGGTGTGGGTGAGAATTGGTAAATAGAAGAAAAACTATTTGTCACTTCCATTTTCCATTTCTCATTTTCCATTAAGCGCTGGCGTCCAGTCGCTTCGCTGTATTTGAAATGAGAAATGGAAAATGATCAATGATTCTTTCCTATGGCGCCAAAAGCAGCTTCCCACTCGTCTTTCTTCCTTCAAGATCTCGATGCGCTTGTGCCGCTTCTTCAAGTTGATAGGCTTTGTGAATTCGCAACTTGAGTTCACCTCTGGCAATACTTCCGAGCACATCGTTGGCGCGCCATTCAAGTTCTTCACGCGTGGATGTGTAGTGAGCAAGGGTTGGGCGTGTGATGAAGAGCGATCCTTTATGTGAAAGCTTGATTAGATCAAACGGCGGGACCGCACCGCTCGAGCCGCCAAACAACACAAGGTAACCACGCGGTCGCAGCACTTCGAGATCCTTATCAAACGTGGCTTTGCCAACTCCGTCATAGACAACGTGCACACCCTTGCCGTCAGTTAGTCGCCTGGTTTCAGTTTCAAAGTCGGCTTGCGTATAGATGATGCACTCATCAGCACCGGCGTCACGTGCGAGGTCTGCTTTTTCTTCTGTGCCCGCAGTTGCAATTACTCGTGCACCAATCTTCTTCGCCATCTGCACGAGCAAGCGACCGACGCCCCCCGCTGCGGCATGAATCAATGCCGTTTCTCCAGATTGTAATTTGTAAGTGCTGTTCAAGAGATAGTGCGCCGTCATTCCCTGAAGCATCGCGGCTGCGCCTTGTTCAAAACTCAACCCGTCCGGAATTTTCACCAGTCGTGCGGCAGGTACAGCGGCATATTCCGCGTAACTGCCAAGTGAGTTTGTGTACGCGACACGATCGCCAACTATGACACCGGAGACGTCAGCGCCAACGTCTTTCACAATGCCCGCCGCTTCCTGACCGTTTATGAACGGCAACGGGGCTGGATAACGACCTTCGCGAAAGTAGACATCGATGAAGTTCACACCCGAGGCCTTGAGTTCTACCACTGCTTCATTCGGCTTCGGAGTTGGAACGGGAACGTCGACAAGCGTGAGCACCTCTGGCCCACCGGTTTGGGAAACTTGTATGGCTCGCATGAAGCGATAGTAGATCGAGTTTATGGAAAGTTGAACTCCGACTCGGAATATTTCAGATCTCCGAGCTCAGATCTAAAAGTAATCTGAAAACATCTTCAGGTTGGGAAGGGGACCTTGTCCCCGCCTGACTTGCAACTCAATACACTTAAGGTTCGCTAAACTAAATCAAGCGGGGAAAGGGTCCCATACCTTACATAAAAATATTGCTTAGTCTCCGAAAATCAGAACACAATCCTGGAATTCGGAGTCTCACGATCCTCTCAGCAAGTCGCTGTTGACAGTCTCACTTTAGCTTCATAGGATACGGCCGCACGCTTGCCCAACCTGACTTAGATCCAAACGCCCGAAAGGAGTAGTCTTGACCAGTAAACGAAGTTCTTTGTCTCTTGTCGCCCTGTTGCTGACCGTTTGTTTTCTCCAACCCGCATACGGACAAAAAGCATCAACAACCGCAATCAAGATCCCATTCGAAACTTTCAAACTGCCAAACGGTCTCAATTTCATTCTCTCAGTCGACAAAACTACACCGACTGTTACTGTCGATGTTTGGTATCACGTGGGATCCAAGAATGAGATAGCCGGTCGCACCGGCTTTGCGCATCTTTTCGAACACGTGATGTTCACCGGATCCGGCCACGTGCCCTACGGTATGCACGACAAACTGACTGAAGGTGTCGGCGGCAATAACAATGGTTCAACGACAAATGATCGCACAAACTACTTCGAAAACATTCCATCGAACTATCTCGAGTCGACACTCTGGATGGAAGCGGACCGCATGGGATTTCTGCTGGATACTTTGGATATAACCAAGCTCAACGCTCAGCGCGACATCGTAAAGAACGAAAGGCGTCAAAATTACGACAACCAGCCTTACGGACGCGTTATAGAAATCTTCTCGGCGGCAATGTATCCAAAGGGACATCCATACTCGTGGCCTGTAATTGGATCGATGACAGATCTGAGTGCTGCGTCGGAAGAAGATGTCAAAGCGTTTTTCCGCCTTTATTACGCTCCCAACAACTCGACTATTGCTATTGTTGGCGATTTCGATCCAGCACAGGCGAAGGCTTGGATCACGAAATACTTTGGCGACCTGCCGCAGGGAAAACCAGTTGAACGTCCCAATGTCGCTCCGGCAAAGCTCGATGCGAATAAACGCTTAGTCTACGAAGATAGTGTGCAGGTTCCGCGTTTGTATATTCAATGGCCAAGCGTCGGCGTAAAGAACGACGACGACACGGCACTTTCAGTTATGAGTTCGATCCTAACAGGGAGCAGAACGGCGCGTCTGACGAAGGCACTGGTCTACGATAGTCAACTCGCAAGTCAGGTCTTTGTATTCCAAAACGGCAGCGAGGATGTTGGACAATTCCAACTGATTGTCGTCCCGAGACCAGAACACACACTGACGGAGATCGAAGACGCAGTCGATCAAGTGCTCCGAAAGTTCATCAGCGAAGGTCCAACAGCGGAAGAAGTGCAACGTGCTAAGGCAGGTCTCGAGCTGGGCTTTCTTCGTGGGTTGGAATCGAATCTCGGCAGAGCCGACCAACTACTTGATGGCGCAGTATTCCATGGTGATCCGGGGTTCTTCAGCACTGACTATCAAAAGACACTCGCAGTTAGCGCCGCGGATGTGAAGCGTGTTGCTGCGCAGTATCTATCAGGTAATCGCATCGTTTTGAGTGTGGTGCCCAAAGGCAAGAAGGATCAGGCTTCCAGGGCGACGGCTAGTGAGACCGTAAGCAAGCTGTTGAGTGGGCCCAAAGGAGGAAGGTGATGAATCGACACAGTCCCATTCTTGGGCTTGGCGCAGTCGTCGTACTTATTCTCGCAAGCATTGGTTCGCTTGCTCAACAGACTCTCGATCGGACAAAAGTTCCACCGCCGGGACCAAGTCCTGTCTTGAGTGTTCCAATCTGGACAAAGACACAGCTCAGCAACGGAGCGACGTTGATTGTGTCCGAGCGTCACAATCTGCCGTTAATATCGTTCACGATCACTTTCTTAGGCGGCGCGAATCAGTTTGAGCCGGTGGCCAAGCGTGGGGTTGCAAGTCTGACTACCTCTATGTTGACCGAGGGAACAACTACCAGAAACGGTGACCAACTCTCTGATGCGCTTCAATTGCTGGGAACCAACCTGAGTGCAAATATCGGGGCCGAGGAAGGATCCTTTGGCTTTGTCTCAACGACGAAGAACTTTGAACCAACACTGGATCTCGTCGAGGACATGATGTTGAACTCGACATTTCCTGCGGCTGCGCTGGAGCGTCTGCGCGGACGCACTCTCGTGAATCTCACGCAAGCGAAAGATCAACCGACAGTTGTTGGTGCACAAGTGTTCGCGAAGGTTCTCTACGGCGCTGCACATCCATACGGACAACGTGCAACCGAAGCATCCATCAAGGCAATCACGCGTGACGACATCGTGGCGTTTCAAAAAGCTTACTTTCAACCGGCGCGCGCGATCATCACGGTAGTTGGTGATACCACGGCGGCAAC
>DATEXA010000557.1:0-4469 GCA_035257465.1 Pyrinomonadaceae bacterium
ACCGAACTATGCATACATGAAGAACGGCCAGAAGCTTCTGAAGGAACTCGGCGAATTGCGTCCGCACAATGTCTACTTCCGCACCCATAATCTTTTGACGACGGGTGATGGCACGCCCGCGTTGAAATGGGGAAGCACCAACGCGTACACGGAAGACTCCAACGGGAATCCTGTCTATGACTGGACTATCGTAGACCGTATCTTCGACACCTATCTTCAACGTGGCCTGAAGCCGTATTTGCAAATAGGTTTCATGCCTAAGGCACTATCGATAAAAGCAGAGCCTTACCCGCACCATTGGACGTCGACTGCAAAGTACGACGAGATTTTCACCGGTTGGGCCTATCCTCCCAAAGACTATTCCAAATGGGCTGAACTCGTTTATCAGTGGGCGAAGCACTGTGTGGACAGGTACGGCAAGACGGAAGTTGAAAGCTGGTACTGGGAAGTTTGGAATGAAGCCAATATCGGATATTGGCGTGGAACGCCTGAAGAGTTTCGCAAGTTGCACGACTACGCAATCGATGCTGTCCGTCGTGCGCTACCTACGGCGAGAGTTGGCGGCGCTGACACGGCAGGCAGCGGCGGGCAGTTTACCCGTGACTTCATCGAACATTGTTTGAGTGGAAAGAACTACGCGAACGGTTCCACCGGCACTCCTCTCGATTTCATCTCATTTCATGCCAAAGGTGCTCCCAGGTTTGTCGATGGTCATGTGCAGATGGGAATTGCGAATCAACTGCAGGCGATCAATCAGGGTTTCGCGATCATTGCGTCGTACCCGCAGCTGAAGAATAAGCCCATTGTCATTGGCGAGTCGGATCCAGATGGTTGTGCGGCATGTCAGGGTGCGCAACTTGGTTATCGCAACTCGACGATGTATTCGAGCTACACAGCTGCAAGCTTCGCGCGGGAGTTTGAACTTGCTGAAAATTACGGTGTGAATCTTGAAGGAGCACTGACCTGGGCGTTCGAGTTTGAAGAGCAACTTTACTTCGCGGGCTTTCGCGCGCTGGGAACAAACGGTATCGACTTGCCGGTACTCAATGTCTTCAGGATGTTCAGCAAACTCAATGGCGATCGTCTTAAGGTGAAAAGCGATGGCGAGGTTCCACTTGAATCAATTATTAAAGATGGTGTACGCGATCGTCCTGACGTCTCTGCGTTTTCCTCTATCGATAAGAACAAGCTCTACGTGTTGGCGTGGCATTATCACGACGATGACTTGCCTGGGCCAGACGCGAACGTGCAGATCAATCTAACTGGTTTACCTGTACGAACCGCCGTGTTGAGAGTGCGGCAGTTCAGGATCGATGGCACGAACAGCAATGCGTTTGCTGCCTGGCAAAGAATGGGCTCGCCTCAGAAACCGTCAGCACAGCAGTACAGAGAACTTGAACATGCCGGACAGCTCACGGAGTCAGCTTCGTCGAAGGTTAAGATCGAAAACTCTGCGGGCCACATCAATGTGGTTTTGCCGCGGCAAGCTGTCGCTTTGGTGGAACTGGAGTTCTGAATGAACGTCAGCGACGCCTGAGGATGTTCTCTGTTTGGTTTAGAGAGTGTGTTAGCAGTTCAGGAGGCCAACATGAGAGTCGCATTCGGATTAAAAGCACATTCGGGTTGGGCTTCACTGATCGTGCTCGGGGTTGACGACGCTCATTTTGAGGTAATCGATCGCCGTCGCCTGGAACTCGTGGAAGAGGAATGGGCCAAACAACCGTATCATGCGGCCGAGCAACTGGAGACAAAAGAAGCGCGACAAATAGTGAAGCGTGGCATCAGTGCAGCTCAGTTGCACGCCAGGCGAGCTATTCGGGACGCTGTCAAACGCGCTGAGAAACATGGCCACCGGGTTGTTAGTTGCGCGGTTCTCATGGGTGCGTCGATGCCTGATTGGACCGTCGAACAGATTCTCGCCGTTCACTTCAGAATGCACAAAGCTGAGGGTGTTTTATTTCGCGAAGCACTGGCCGCCGCTGCCCGACACTCAAATCTCAAAGTGGTAGAAGTTCCGGACAAGACGCTCGACGAGTTTGCTGTTCAGTCACTCGGCACATCCCAGAGCAAACTCGCTGAACAGGTCTCCAGTCTTGGTAAATCGATTGGTGCGCCATGGGGCAAGGATCAGAAGGAAGCAACCATGGCCGCGATGATTGGCTTGAAACAGCTTTCGTAGCTTCTCCTTTTCGAGGTACTGCAAAAAATGTCGGAACTCTTTCCATTGAACCGGTGTCGAATGCCTCGTCTGCCGCGGATCTCCAGATCAACTGTGTAACCTGAGCGAATGAAGATCTTCCCGTTAATCCTTTGTGTACTTATTTTTGGGCTAACAGTTCGAGCACAGACTCTCAACTCCTCACTTGCCATCACGAATGTCACAGTGATCGACATGACAGGCGCTCCTCCACGCGCTGGTATGACAGTGGTCATCACCTCTAATCGAATCAAAACGATTAGTAAGGCTGGCCATGTTCGAATACCGCGCGATGCACAGATTGTTGATGGAAGTGGAAAGTATCTGATCGCTGGCATCGTGCAGGCGTGCTCTTCATGGTTGGAACGGATTTGAGTGGCGCCTACGTTTTCGCGGGCTTCAGCGTTCATCATGAAATGGAGTTGTTCGTACAAGCTGGCTTTACTCCGCTTGAAGCGTTGCAAGCGGCAACGCGTAATCCGGCGCTCTTTCTAGGCGAGGAAAACGCAGAGGGAACAGTAGAGCCAGGCAAGCTTGCAAATCTTGTCCTACTTGAATCCGATCCACTTAAAGACATTCGCAATACACAACGCATCGATGCCGTTGTTTTGAACGGTACCTACTTGCCAAAAGCTAAATTGTACAGTCTGCTTGCCGAAGCTGAGGCGTCGGCGAGGAACCCACTAGAACGACATCCATAGATCAAGCAGATTCACTTTAGAACCTGCTGGCATGGTTTATTAGACGTTCGATACAGTTTTTCATTTTCAGAAAGCGATGGAGCGAACTAGAATGCGGCAGATAGTTTAGTCTTCTCTGCATAATCTCTACGCTCTCTGCGTCTCGGCGGTAGAAGCAACTAAGTAAACCGCAGAGGCCCAGAGAACGCAGAGGATCGAAATTGGGAGCCGTTCGGACGAGAGTCAGGCACCAATGGAAAACACTTCCGATATTCCAACAGTCGCCTACGAGGCTTTGCGAGTGCGCATTACGAAGGTACTTCCCGCGCAGATTAGATCCTGTCTTTCGGATCTAACTGATGATCAAGTTTGGTGGCGGCCAAATGAACAGAGCAACTCGATCGGGAATCTCACACTGCATGTATGCGGTGCCGTGATGCACTTTTTGTGTCGAGGCGTGGGCGGACTTGAATATACGCGAGATCGACCGGCAGAGTTTGCTGCGTCGTCGATGCCGAAAGAGCAACTGGTTAGAATTCTGGACGACACATTTGAGAAAGCGGAGCGAACTTTCGCCGATCTTAATCTGGCCCGTCTTGGTGATCCCTCTACCGAACCAACCTACTACTCGACTGTGTTTGAAGATCTATTGGGAATCGCAATTCATGTCGCCGTCCACACAGGACAGATCGTTTATGTCACAAAGGCTCTAAAAGAAGGATCAGTTAATGATCTCTGGTCGCAAACACACAGGTCACTGGGTGCCTGGAGAAGCTAGTCGAAAGAGTGACGCATGCGAGCGAAAGGCTTAACGCCCATCTTGAATGTTTCGAACATAGCTGAAAGCTTTGAGTGGTTTGAAAGGCTCGGTTGGAGCAAGGCGTGGGACTGGGGCGAGCCACCAACCTTTGGCTGCGTACGCTCGGGCGACTACGAAATCTTCCTCTGCTTGAACTGCCAAGGCGGTCGAGGAAAAAGTTCATTGGATTCGACCAGTGCAATGGAAGGCCTCGACACGGTTGACAGGGGAATGTGGATTTCAATCTGGGTTAACGACGTGGATCAGGTTCATCAGGATTGTTTGGCGCAGGGTATCGAGGTTACGTTTCCGCCAACCGACATGCCCTGGAACGTTCGAGAGATGCATGTGCGCCATCCTGACGGGCATGTATTCAGAATCGGCAAAGGACTTGAAGACACTGAGGAGGAACGAACCTCAGTTGAAAGTTAAACTCCAACTCTAATAGAGGCTCCCGACATGAAATATCTAAAGGCTCGAATGTTCGCAGTCTTGCTCATTCTCGTTGGTAGTGGACTCATTTACTGGAACTGGTACGAGCTTCACGCTAAGGGCGAATACTCCATGAAGCTGGCCGCCTTTGCTCCTCTGGTGGCAGTCGGAGGAGTGTTCCTGATCTTTTTTCCGGGCAGGGCAGGGAAACCAGATACGACGTCTGACAAAGTCATTACCCTGATGGTCTTCGTGATTGGACTACTCGCTGGGCTGGCTAACTGGTTTTTGATGGATCCCGGCTTCTTCGGTATGTGATTGAGGGTCGGCCAACGAGTTCAAGCTTGAGGGCACCAAATAG
>DATEXA010000558.1:0-10958 GCA_035257465.1 Pyrinomonadaceae bacterium
AGGTCAGTCGCGTTTGAGAGAGGCAGAAACTCTCTGACGTTTCCGTTAGTATAGTTGACCGATTGGCTGAGATTATGGCGTCCGAGATTCTCGTCGAACTTGAGGAAGCCGCGCGTATCAAAAGTGCGAGAGGGATTATCAAACTGTTCTTCAAAATCTTTTGCGATCTGCGGCGTGCCCACAGGGAAGACAAAGTTGAGTCGCCGGTTCTCTCTAATTCTCTCTCCTGAACCGAAGAAGAAAACCTTGTCCTTAACAACCGGACCACCAAGCGCAAGACTGTAATCCCAACGTTGTAGAAATGGCGCGTCGGTCTGAGTCGGATCTAATGAGTTGGACGAATCGAAAACGTTGTTGCGAAAGAATAGAGAGGCAAGTCCATGATAATCATTACCACCACTCTTGGTGATCACGTTAACGATTGCACCGGACGCCTGCCCGAACTCTGCTCGAAAACCAGCGGTCAAGACCTGGAACTCCGCAATCGTCTCCTGATTGAATTGCGAGGCGGCGCCGCCATTTACAGTGTCTTTGTTTGGCTGACCGTCGATTAGAAAATTATTGTTTCCGGCGCGCTCACCAAGCACTGGAGTGGAATTGTCGCTTCCTACGTTTGCCTGCCGGTTAACCACCACGCCAGGCACAAGCTGCATCAGGTCCAGGTAGTTGCGACCGTTGGTGGGCATTTCCCTGATCTGTTGCGGAGTGACAGTAGCGCCAGTAGATGATGTCGTTGGGTTCAACAACTGTGCCTCTCCGACGACATCGACTCGGCTCTCCAGCGATCCCACCTCGAGCGGAATGTCAAACTTCAATGTCCTGTTGACCGTCAACTCAACGTTTTCAAAGTTTTTCGTAGCGAACCCGGAATGTGAGATAGACAGCGAATACGTACCGGCCGGCAAAGCAGCAATTCTATAAAAACCGTTCTCATCACTCGTTGTCGTACGTTCAATACCGAGCGTGGTTGACTTCGCGACAATATTCGCTCCCGCTACCACACTTTCTTTTGCGTCTTTTATTGTTCCTTCGATTGTCGATACGGTTGTTTGGGCCAATGCAGTCGGCGTCAACACAGAGAGAGCCAAAACCGCAAAACAAACGGCTAACAGTCCAAGATGTTGGAACTGTTTACATCCCTTGCCTTCAAGAATTGGGCCTATGTTCTTCATGAGTTCGCCTCCTGCGAAGAGAGTATTTGGAACCCCTGCCTGGCATGGAACTTCAGTTGTACTGCGTGTGGAACGAACGGAACGCCGATCTGAAAGAAAACTCTCGGCAGCCTGACAATTAACGTAGCGGTATATAACATCGGACGTTGCATCGTGTCAATTCTCTTACAACACTTGTTGCACCAACAAAACTTGATGTGTTATTTTCTCGCGCGCCATGCAGCCCTTCTCCGAAATTTCAGATCACCAGGAAAACGCGCCGATGCGCAGCTTGAATATCGAAGGCGTAGAGCTGCGTCTGATTCGTTTACCCCTAAACGAACCCTTTGAGACAAGCTTTGGGAAAATTGATTCGAGATTGATCTTCTTAGTCTGTCTTCATGCGGAAGGCTTGAGAGGTTGGGGTGAAGTGGTTGCATCAGAACAGCCTCGCTATAGCTATGAGACTGTCGGCACCGCATTCCACGTAATCAAGGATTTCTTTGGTCCGTCATTACTGGCTGAACCGATCAAAGGTTTAGACGACCTGACGAAACGATTATCGTCGTTTCGTGGACACAATATGGCGAAGGCCGGGCTGGAGCTGGCATATATGGACTTGTTGGCCCAAGTCCGTCAGCAATCGCTGTCTGCCCTCATTGGCGGTACGTTCAAACGAGTCGCGGTGGGTGTGAGTCTGGGCATTCAGCCAACTGTGGCTCAACTCCTAGAACGTGTCGAACGGTATCTCAATCTTGGTTACCAACGAATAAAACTAAAGATAAAACCGGGATGGGATCTGGATGTTGTCGCGCAAGTGCGACGCGCGTACCCGAACATTTTACTTTCGGTTGATGCGAATTCAGCATATACCTTCGACGATCGCGAACACTTGAAGAGGCTGGACGATTTCGATCTGCTTATGATTGAGCAACCTCTGCAGAATGATGACCTGTTAGATCATGCAAAACTCCAGCAGCTGATGAATACAGCAATCTGTCTTGACGAAAGCATTGTGGGCCAGCGACAGGCGGCAACTGCCCTGGAGTTGAAAAGTTGTCGAATAATCAACATCAAGATCGGGCGCGTGGGCGGCTATTCGGAAGCACTTGGCATTCATGATTCATGTCATTCAAGCGGCATACCTGTCTGGTGCGGAGGGATGCTCGAATCTGGTGTAGGTCGAGCTCATAACATAGCCCTGGCGAGTTTGAAGGGTTTTACTTTGCCCGGCGATATTTCTGCGAGTTCCCGTTATTTTCAACGCGATATCATTCAGCCGGAGGTTACCGTTGCGCCGGATGGCGCAGTGACGGTTCCCGACACGGTTGGGTTGGGCTTTGACGTCGACCTCGATTTTATTGGAGCATTGACTGAAACTCGAGAGTACATATCGCGAAAGACACCGTAACGCTTTAAGGAGCGAAACATGACGGCTGGTAGAGTAATCAGTAGTCGCGACGCAAATAGCTCCAAGCCTTCCCTTACCTCACTCGAGGTGCGCTTTGCCAAGTCCTCACTGAGCGGTTCTCGACGCAGATTAATCAGGGAAATTCTGGACAATCACGAAGAGACGTTCTTCCTGTCGTCTCGCGAGATGGCGAAACGTTACAAGGTTGACGCTGCGACTATTGTTCGCACCGTGCAGGCACTCGGTTACGAACGTTTCGCGGATTTTGCCGCTGATCTTCGGCAGCATTTCGTCAATCACATCACGCCGTACACGGTACTCAAAGCAGCTACGCAGGAAAAACGGAGTATCACTGATCAAGTTAATCATTGCCTCGAGCTGGACTCAGAGAGTTTGAGTGTTCTCAGATCGAGCATCGAGGCCAGTGAGGCAGTGGAGCTGGCAAAGCGGATTCATGGTGCACGTCGAATTCTAGTTCTGGGCGTTGATCTCGCGGCTTCGTTGGCGTGGTTTCTGGCGTACGGTCTAACGCCGCTTGGCTTCGACGCTCATGCGCCCGTTGGCAGCACAGGAAATCTACAACACAAAATCGATCTCCTGGCGTCGAATGATCTTGTCGTCGCGATTAGCTTTGGCCGATGCCTTAGAGAAACGGTGGAGGCGGTCGATCGCGCTCACGCTCGCGGAGTTCCCACCTTCGGCATCACAGACAGCGACACAACCCCGATTGCTTTGCATTGCGATGACTATCTCGTGGCATCAACGAGTAGTCCTTCCTTCACCGGTTCGTACGTAGCTCCAATGGCATTGTTGAATACAATCATCGTCGCATGCGCGCACCTGCGACCAAAGCGAGCGCTCGCCATGTTGAGTCGCACTGAACAGGAGTACCGTACTGGTACTCGCTGGTATCAGGAACCTATGCGACGTAATCGATCAGTAACCGACGGACATCAAAAATCAGCCAGGCGCAACGGTTCAAAGAAGAAACCCTGAGCTGCTTTTGCTCCGGAGGAGCAGCATGTTTATAGCTGTGGTCTCCTCTAATGATCTTCGCTCCGGTAGGAGCGAAATGTTCAGGTCTCTTTGCACATTGCGCTCTTACGGAGCGCCAACCTGAAGGATACCGAATGCTATAAACATGCTGCTCCTCCGGAGCAAAGCAGGTGGGTCAAGTATATTGATGCCGTTGAAACGGTTTCAGTGTTCGATCGCGGTTTAGATCACCAGGCTAAAGCCCGGCGTGAATGAGAAATGAGACTAGCGGAATGATGCAAACCAACTTACAAAAAGTTTTGGCTCTAATGCTCGTCGTCGCTTTGTCGCTCATGACGACCGTGACGGGCAGAACTCGACGTGCACCCCAGGCGCAAACGTCGTTTGATGTGATCATCAAGGGCGGCACTGTGTACGACGGAACCGGTCGTGCACCTGTCCAGGCAGACGTAGGCATCAAAGGCGATCGGATCGTCGCAGTTGGAAATTTGAGTCACGCCACGGCTCCCACCGTTGTTGATGCTCGAGGCTTGGCTGTTGCTCCAGGTTTCATCAACATGCTTTCACACTCTGAGGCGTCATTGATCGTAGATAGCCGTTCGTTGAGTGAACTAAAGCAAGGTGTGACGACACAAATATTCGGCGAGAGCTCGATGGGCCCGCTGAACGAGCAAATGAAGCGGCAAAGACGTGAATCTCAAGGTGATGTGAAGTTCGACATCGAGTGGACAACATTAGCGGAATATCTCACCTACCTTGAAAAACACGGAATCCCTCAAAATGTGGCTTCGTTCATCGGTGCCCCAACAATCCGTGAATACGTCATCGGCCTTGAAGACAAGCCGCCAACACCAGCCCAACTGGATCAGATGCGCGAACTCGTGCGTAAAGAGATGGAAGCGGGAGCGCTGGGCATCACGACCGCATTGATCTATCCGCCCGCATTCTTTGCGAAGACAGACGAGTTGATCGAGCTGTGCAAGGTAGCGGCAAAGTACAAAGGCAAGTACACGGCTCATATGCGTAGCGAGGGCGACCAACTAATCGAGGCTGTGCAGGAAACAATTCGGATTAGTCGTGAGGCAGGGTTACCTGCCGAGATCTATCACTTGAAAGCATCTGGCGAAGCTAATTGGCCAAAGATGGATCAGGTGTTCAAGTTGATCGAAGATGCACGCAAGCAAGGAGTAAAGATCACTGCCGATATGTATACGTATCCGGCAGGCGGAACAGGTCTCGACGCATCACTACCACCCTGGGTCTTCGATGGCGGACGCGAAGCTGCTTACAAACGACTTCAAGATCCGGTAACGCGTCAGAAGATTGCCGAGGCCGTTCGCACGCCCACGAAGGAATGGGAGAATCTTTACATGCTGACGGGCTCGCCCGATCGTATCTTGCTGGCAAGTTTCAAATCAGAAAGTCTTAAACCGCTCACTGGGAAGACCCTCGCCAAAGTTGCAAAGATGCGTGGTAAAGATCCGATCGAGACGATTATGGATCTTTTGCTCGAAGATCGTTCCCGTATCGGTACAATCTATTTCCTGATGAATGAAGACAACATCAAGAAGCAGATTCAGCAACCCTGGGTTTCGTTTGGTTCAGACGCCGCTTCGATCGAGGCGGAAGGCGTCTTCCTGAAATCCGCAGCACATCCGCGTGCTTATGGAAATTTTGCGCGGCTGCTTGGTAAGTACGTGCGCGATGAGAAAGTGATTTCTCTAACTGAGGCGGTGCGTAGGCTCAGTGGCTTACCGGCGACGAATCTTGGCTTGGACCATCGCGGCTTTCTTCAGCCGGGCATGTTTGGCGACGTAGTAATTTTCGATCCGAAAACAATTGCTGACAAGGCAACGTTCCCAAATCCACATCAGTATTCAATCGGCGTCAGGGATGTTTTCGTGAACGGTCAACAAGTGCTAAAGAACGGTGAATCTACCGCCGCAAGACCAGGACGAGCGCTGTGGGGCCCAGGCAAAATCACAGCGAGTTCAAACCAGAACCACTGAAACTCGCCAGGCACAGCAGCAGTGGTTCACTTCACCCACCTGATCCGCGAAATAATTTCTCGAGTTCCTTTGTCGCCATTTCGACATCTCGTTTGGCCTGGTGAACGGCCTTTGCCGCCTCTCCTGCATCGACTGCAACACTTCGCGCGCGGCGGGTCGCATCGTCCGAAGCGGCTCTTGCCTTCTCAAGGCGATCCTCTGCTTCTCGTCTTTGCTTCTCAGCTTCTTTAGCCTCCGCATTAATCTTTTTCTGCACTTCCTCCAAACTCTGGGCCCTGGATCGCGCTTCGGTTAACAATCCTTTTGCTTCCTGGAGTGAAATTTTCGCTGCAGCTATTTGTGCCTGACGCGTCTCTTTAAGCTGTCGCACGTTTGCCGCCGATTCCGCCTTTCGGCTCGTACCCGTTGCGGCATGGCCTGACTTCTGGGAGGACACGACGCGTGCAGGTTCCTTTCTCAACTCCTTCATGCCCGCACTTGGGATAAATGAGGCTAGCGATTCGAATCCCGGAGGATCGACGTCGTGGGTTAACCGCCCGGGTCGTGGACCATCGTGAAGCGATTCGTAGGCAGAGAGTGCTTCGAGGGTAGTCGCAATCCTGTGTATGGTGTCCGGCGCCGGATTGTGACCTGCGTCGCTCAGCAATCCACTCGCTAGATTTGAAAGGTTCAAGAGTTCTTCGCGACGTGCATCCAACGCTGCGCGCATGTCAGCAACCTTTCGTGCATGACGAGATGTCTGTGCTTGGCGAAAGCGCTCACCTGCAGCAATCAGTTGGTCGAAAGCATCTCGATGCTCCCAGTAAAGTTGATTCACGGCCCAGGCTGAGATGGAAGGCTTGACCAATGACTTTACAAAATCCGCCTCGTTACCACGTCCGCCCTTCTTCAACCAAGCGGCAAGCGCGTTACGCGCGGCAGTGAACTCTGACAATGGGACCTTGAACAAAGAATCAACATCGTCCTCAAGCTTGTACTTCGTATCGATCATGATGTGGCTACTAGAAATTATTCCATAGACATTGAGGGCAAGGGCGCATCCCGAGTGAAAGGTCGCTACGCTTACTCCAAATGCGGATCTGGCCCGCGGCCGCGAATCACAGTTAGTGAGTAGGAAGGCAATTCAACTATTTTTAGGCTGTCACTGTCGAGCACTTGGTGCGTAGGCGGCAAAGACCTGATGGGATAAGGATTGGATCCTTCCGGACTCAACTGATAGTTCTTTCTCGAGAACTGGTAGAGATCGACTCCGCTTTGTAACTGCATCGTTCTTCCGGTTGACGCGTTCGACAGTTCAAATCTCACGCGATACGCCCGTCGCGAATCCTTGTTGATAATCAGGAAACTCCACAATCCATCAGGGCGATAGACAGCGTAAGCAGTCAAAAGCGATTTGCCCCGGCTCTGCTTCGGGCGAAGAGTCACCGGATACAGATCGTGCGACCCATCCGGCGCTCCCAACCAGGTTTGCGTTAGTAAGCGTGCGCCAAAGTAACCGGCAAACTGGTGGGTAATGTTCCCGTCATTGTCCATCGAGAACAACATGTTGCCACCCATCAAACATCCCATCTCGGCGGCGGGTTGGCCCGGCGTGTATCCGTATAAAAAGGTCTGATCACCGCCGAGTGACAGAAACCGTCCGATTAGATCCGCATTCAACAATGCTCCCTCGATTCCAATGGCTGCATGACTCGCAAATGCGGAGTAACCATACTCCGAGATTATCCATGGCAGCTTGGGCGAAAGTCCGCGGCGTCGCATGTTTGCCAATGCTGAATCAATCATGCCGGTCGACTGAGCCAACTGCGTCGCCGGATCGGCGCATACGTCGTCGAATGGGTACCACTCAAACGAAAAGAAGGAGTACTCGCCAAGACTCTCGTGCTGTTTTAGATACTTGAGGAATCGTGCAAGCCACGCACTGCCCACTGAACTCCCGTTCTCGTCCGACAAAATTTCCTGAAAACTTGGACCGCCCAATTGCAACTCCGGATCGACGCGGTGAATCGCGCGGGCAAACTCAAGATATAGCGCCCCGTAGTCTTCAGGAGTGACGTACTGACCATCCGGCTCTTCTCCCAGTTCCACACGGTTGAATGAGTAACCCCGCGATTTCAGATATTGAATTTCTGCCACTGCATTCTCAGGAGTGTCGTAAAGCAATCCCGTTGCTACGAGCATCGGCAAACCGTTTGTCAGGCCGCTCTGAAAAACTCGATCAAAGCCTGGTTCTTCCATACCATTGTCCAGGTCAGATTCGCTGTGCCATGGATCAGTCGAGGACACATAGATGACGGTCTGCTTCTCGTGGTGCGGCGAGTGATGAATGTAGTCGTCAAATGGGTGCCGCTCGTCCGTTAGTCCAGCACTGATCTCCTTCATCGCATAACCAAGACGATCGCGAATGTCGGTGGTTTCCGTCGCAGCAGTCGCAGAACTTTCGCTCATCACAATGCGAATGAACCTGGTCCGCACTGGCTGCTCAGCGACACGCATAAGAACGTCGCCACCTTTGCCGCCGATAACTCTTCCTTTCGGAAAAGTTCGCCACATCGCCGGTGGGTTAAGGCTGATGTCACTGATGTCATCAAAGTCGGCAAACTGGACTTCGTATTTCGTCGCGAACGGAACTGCCCAATTCAAACGAACGGTGTTGACAGGTTCTTGTTTCCCAAAATCAACGACGATCCATTGTGGGTGTTGGCTGTTGGCATCACCGGTGAAATGACGGTCAAGGTAAGGATTGCTTTTCCAGAACGTGTCAGGATCTCCATCGTCGAGATGCGAGTAACTGTCATTGTCTCCCTGGTCTATCGTGCTGCCGCGTCGTGGAAGGTGGTAACCGTACGAGAGCAATATCGGCTTGTCTGAATTGCGATCGGAGATCCAGTATCCCTGTTTTGTTGTGGGCTCACTCCAGCTGCCTTGCGGATTCCAATGCCATGCATCGATTGCTAACTCGGTGCGCAACCGGTAAGCGAGCGACTTGAGGCCGGCTGACAACATAGCCTGGATATTTGCAGGTGTTAGCTTTCTGTTCTGAGTACCGCCGCTGTCTGCGTCGATTGCGGCGCCAAGCGCATGTGAGGGAACGAAGCGATGTAGCGGGCGGCCAGGTCTGAAACGCGCTGTTACCGTCACCGATTCCGTTGGCCCTGTCGATGCTAAAGTGTGCACGGTTACGATCAATAACAGCGCGATTGAGCGAGAGATGATTCTCACGTCGGTGTCAGATGGCATCGTAGACATTTTTCGTTGCTAACAGTACCAGCATGCTGACTTCACCCGTAACGTTTGCGTCGAGATCGTCGTTGACTTCGACTTGCGAGACCAATCCAGTTTTGCTTGGCGCGTAGTAAACTCGAGTTTATGCTGTTGGCTAAAACTCGGGAACAGCCTACGGAGTTGCAGCGGGGTTTGAGCCTGAGATAATGGCGCGGGCTTTAGCGCAGGTTTTACGAATGCCGATTGCAAACGTGAACCCACAATGAGAGTTGAGAAGTGATCAATATGGTTAAGACTATTTCCAGAAATGAACTCAAGGCGAAGATTGATCGCCACGATCTCTTCACGTTGGTGGAGACATTGCCGGAGGCGGCTTATCACCATGTGCATTTGCCAGGCGCGCTCAATTTGCCGCCTGATAAAATTACTTCAGCTGCAGCCAAACTCTTGCCCGACAAGAATGCTGAGATTGTGGTTTATTGTGCCAGTCCCACGTGACACGCGTCAGAAAACGCTGCCCGTGAATTGGCGGCGATGGGCTACACAAACGTGCGGGATTATTCGGAAGGCAAATCTGACTGGATTAACGCTGGGTTACCAACCGAGAGTGAACACCAACACTCGAAATGAGTTGCATCGAATCAATCCGAACAACGGTCAGCCGATGTTTGATGCGATCTAAATCTGTCACGTAAACACCTGGTCTCCTATCCAGCGAAGCCTAACCCAAAAACACTCGTCACTTATTAGAATACTAATCGCACGCCTATCTGCACCTGTCGATTGGGCGCAGCCGTCACGGTAATGGTCCCAGCCTGCGGCGATCCGATGGTGGCGTTCGGCCTTCCGAAGTGAGCGGTATTGGTAAGATTGAAAAACTCGCCGCGCAATTCCAAACGCGTTCTTTCTGATAGTCGGAAGTTGCGTGCGATCAGGAAGTCGAGATTTACCAGGCCAGGTGCGCGCAGCACGTTGCGTCCCGAATTGCCATAAGTGAATGCCGGCGGCACGGCAAACGCCGACGGATCAAACCAACGATCCACGTTGCGTTTACCGCGCGCGAGATTGCCGTCGCGCAACCGATTCGGACGCACCGGATTTGTCGTGTTGGCCGGATTGCCCGCGACATCGGGATTGACGGGCTGACCAGTTTGTGCGACGAAGATGCCACCGATCTGGAACCCACTAAACACTGCCTGCGCGAATCTTGATCCTCCCAGCCATCCATCTGCGCGCCCGAACGGCAGGTCATACACAAAGCTCGTCACAAAGCGATGTTTGATGTCGAAACTCGACGAGGCTTTTTCGGCATTGGTGTTGAATTGATTCTGCGGAACGACCGAAGGGTTGGGGAGTTCTTCACCGTCGGTTGAGTTGTCAATCACGTGGCTCCAGGTATAGGCCGAGAGCAGCGAAAAGCCGTTGCTGAAGCGTCGCTCGAGCTTCGTTTGCAACGAGTGATAACTGCTATGCGCGAAACTCGAGAGGGTGTTGATTGCGCCGAATGCAGGAAACGGGCGACGCGGCTGAGCTGCCCCGGCGCCTGGCCTCGGCGCGTTGATGTCCATCTGACCGCGCAGATTCACGTCGCCTGATCCGACGTAGGCGAGGGACAGAACCACGCCACCCGACAGCTCGCGCTGCACATCAAAGTTGCCTTGATAGATTTCGGTCTGGGGAAAATCCTGCGGCTGGCCGTATGCCGCTGGATTGACCACGCGCGCCGGATTCAGCGCATCGGCGGGGAATCCATCGGACAGTTTGAGCGATGTATTGGCCGCAGTCGTCGGCGAGTTGATTAGAGTACGAACGGCATAAGGCGCGTTGATCGCCCCCGAAACACTGATTGCATAGTTGCCGACGCCGCCGTAAAAGATTCCAAAGCCCCCGCGCATCACTGTTTTTTGATTGAGCTGCCACGCAAAGCCGATGCGCGGAGCGATATTGTTGCGGTCGAGGTTGGAGAAGGTCTCCGCGCGATGTCCGCCGTCGTGCGCCGGGACGAGCGTTCCATAAGTCGGGCTACCCGGCGTGAAGTCAAAGAACGACTGCCGGTTATCCTTTTCGCGCTGTCGCGTTTGAAGCTCGTAACGCAGGCCGAGGTTAATGGTTAACTTTGGCGAAATTCTCCAACTGTCGTTAAAATAGCCGCCGTAGTAGTCGACC
>DATEXA010000559.1:0-19943 GCA_035257465.1 Pyrinomonadaceae bacterium
TTTCTATGACTTTCACTTTCTCAAACCTAGCGTCGCCCTCGCAGGTTCAAAGCACATGACATCAAAGTAAGAAGCTCATGACAATCTCTGCCATCATTGAAAGAGATCCTGCGGGGGCGCGCTAGGTTTGAGTAGGTTTAAGTCCTGGAAGGGGCCGCTCTTCCCCCTTCCCGACTGCTTCCATGGCAGTGTTTGAGTCTGACGCTTCTAATCACTTCATTAGGTCCAAAACTGCGGCGGTCATTGACTTGACGCCGGTCCGCAATGTCGATTCAGGCACTGGCGCGAAGCGTGCCGAATGCAATGACGGTAACGGCGCCCCACCTTCTTTACTCGCCTTCACTTTGGCCGGATCAACTGCACCCAGTGAAAATGTCACTGATGGAATTTTCTGATCGAGACTGAGGTATCCAAAATCCTCGCTCGACATGGTCTGGGGCATCTTTACAACATTGTCGTCTCCCAAGGCCTTCTTAAATGCTCCGACCATTCTTTCGGTCAACTGCGGGTCGTTGTACGTAGCCAATGTCACTTCGGTGTCACTCACCTTGACGATGGGTGCGCGATCCTCGGGAATGCCGGCAGCAAGCGCAACTCCCTTCGTAATGCGTTCGATTGAAGCGAGGATATGCTTGCGCACTTCTTCCTTGTACGCGCGAACCGACAATTGCAGGTTAACTTCATCTGGAATGATGTTGTAGCGTGTCCCTCCGTGAACGGAACCAACAGTAACCACTGCCGGATCGAGGGGCGAGTTTTCTCTACTGACGATCGTTTGCAAAGCCATCACTACCTGAGCAGCTACAACGATCGGATCCTTGGTTGACTGTGGTTGCGCACCGTGGCCGCCAAGACCCCGAATCTTGATATCGACTGCCGTTGAGCTGGCCATTGCATATCCAGGTGCATAGCCAACTTTCCCAGTCTCGAGTTCAGCGCTGTCATGCAACGCGATCACAAAATCCGGTTGTGGAACTTTTGTGTAAAGACCGTCGCGCAAAACCGCACGAGCGCCGTCAATAGTTTCCTCTGCCGGTTGTCCGAGTATCACCAGCGTGCCGTGCCAGTTGTTTTTCAAAGCAGCCAGTGTCTTCGCCGTTCCGAGCATGCTCGTTATGTGAATATCGTGACCACAAGCATGCATGACACTAACTTCGACTCCCGCATCGTTCTTCGCCTTTACTTTGCTCGCATACGGCAAATTGGTTTTTTCGTCGACCGGCAATGCATCTAATTCCGTGCGAAGCAAAACGGTTGGCCCTGTTCCATTTTTCATCACACCCACCACGCCATATCCGGTCCACTCCGAATGCTCATATTTGCCGATGTGGTCCGTCACAGTGAATCCAAGCTTGCGAAGCTCCGACGCGAAGAACTCGGAAGTCTTCTCCTCGTGATGAGAAAGTTCTGGAGCGGCATGCAGCATCTTATAAGTCGTCAAGAGCCAATCCATCGTCTTGTCATCAATCAAGGTGTCGTAGTCAAAGTTGTCGTCAGGCGGGTTGGGTTCCTTGCCTCGCACAGACAAGGGCACGGTTAGGCAGAGGGAAAGAAAGAGAAGTAGTAGGGGTCTCATTAGTTACTCCAAAGGCAAAAGTTGTTGAGCTCATTTGTTAGGTGAGCGATCGACGCAACTCACTAATTCGCGTCAGGTGGTAGTCGTCATGCGCCGCCTGGAAAAAGAGCATGTCGATCAAACGCATGTCGACGTTTAGCCGCGGATGCAGAGCGATGCGGTCGAAGATCTCCGCATCCAAAGCGTGAAGTTGTTCGACTGTTGCCATTCGCTCTCGTCGAAACTCGTTAAGGATCTTCTCAATCGGCTTGTTGTTGTGATTTTCTTCGTACGTCTTTCGATTCGACATGTCTGCCGCATGAAGAGCAGTCGCAGCGCCAATATACTCCTGAATCCTTTGATGCACGAGACTCTCAAGGTCAAGTAGATGCCCGGCATTTTCCTGAATAGACCAGCGATTATCCGCGCGAAGAGTCAGCGCTTCGGTTGGCAGAGAGTAGCAATACTCTTCAAGTCGCGCCGGTGTTCCGTGCAAACGCTCGATCATTTCCGGATACACACCTGTGGGGAACCCGAAGTCAAACCTGCGTTCAGTCCACTTGATGCGATTACTCATGAATGAATGTCTGATGAGCTAAGGAGATTGCAGATTTCAGATCTCAGATTGAGGTTTGTCGAGAGATCTCAGATCGAACTTAGGCCTCATGTCCGATGAGCTTCGGCTTCTAGGTTGTGCGATAAGCTTCAGCTTGTCGCTCCATTGTCGATTGCGGATTTATTTGTGGATTCCCGGCAATAACGGAGGGTCTTTAAAACGGCAATCGACAATTGGCAATCAGCAATGGATCGACAAGCTAAAGCTTATCGGACATCGCCTACGGTTTCGGTGGTAGCGGTCGCGACAACGACGCAGCGATGTACTCAGTTAACCCTGCATCCGACCCGTCATGACGAAACTTGTAGTAGCCTGTAACGTGATCCAGCCACTCCTTGCGCTGTGCCGCTGTCTTAGGATCGTTGCCCGCCGTCGCAATTGCTCTCGCGTAAGCATCAATCATCCGGTCAATCAGGACATTAACCTTTTCGAGTGCGGCCTTGCTCTCGGGAGTCTCAGGCTTGTTGCCGTAGGCAGTCTGAAACGCCGACGACTGTGTTTTGTAGGGACCTGATTCATACGCGACAGCAAGGAAGTAGTAAGTCGACGCCGTCTTCTTGATATCACTGTCATATTGTGCGGCTTTGATGAGTGCATCGAGTGCCTGATCCGGTGTTGTCTTGAGAGTCAGGTAACCAACCGCGTAATACAAATAGGCAAGCGTGTCGTCTTTTCCTTTGAAGGGCACCCATTCCGTCGGCGTCTTCCCGGCTTCCAGGGCCGTAATTGCCTTTCGCGCATAACCGAGAGCGTCTGCGTTGAAGGTTTCATTCTTCGACGAGGCAGCCAGGTAACCGGCGTAACCTAGATCGATTTGGGCACGGAGGTAGTCAGGTTCGTCTGCGAGTATCTTTGCGCCGACGCTGAATGCTTCCGAGAATTTCTTATCGTTGATCAATCCCGGCAGCTGTTTCTTGCGGTCGTCGCGCTCATAAAAAAGGATCCACTTCTGCAGATAGTCAACATACTGATCCTTATCTTTTGTGTACTTCGCCAGGTAGTCGCGTGCGGCCTGGTAGGCAACTGGCTTGTTGTTATCGCGGTTTTCGTAAAACTTCTTGTAGATTTCGATCTTGACGGGATCGTCGGTCTCCTGACCGAGGGCAACTTGATACCGCGACCCAATGATGAATATCGACAGCAAGACCATCATGCTCGCCATTAGCTTCTGATTTATCAGCTTCATAACTAACCTTCCTCAGTCTTCCTTAACTTTTGCTTCGGCCGACTCGCGACCTTAGACGCTGGAACGCCCGCTAAGGGTTTTATCCGCGTACGGTTATAATTAGCTTCGTTTGGAGAAAAATACCACAACATCATAAGAAATGTCCGATGGATGAATAACGGGTCTGAATGTTCTCGTCCGTCAGATAACCAACATAAGAGGAAACGCACTAATGACTGACTCTATTCAACGACGACCCGACCGCATAAAGTTCTCGGGACGCATTCTATTCCTTACCGAAGATACTTCATTGATACGACTGCAACTCGAGGCCGTGCCCGAAGCAGCTGGACAGCTCGAAGCCGAACTCGCCCAACGTCTCCAAAACGACGACTTGCCGTTGATGAGCAACATCTCAACCGACGAAATTACACCGGGTTGGGTTTGCTTCTACTACGATGAAACCCTGGGTCAATACGTTTACGTCGGTATGCGCGAGGGCGCGGTACAAAAAGACGAAGTCAAGCGTGGTAACTTCGCTGTCGTAGTCTCGGGTCTTTCAAAAGGCTGTGGTTCCTCTAGAGAAACGGCGCCCTATGCCGAGAAAGCCGCTGGCCTACAACTCGTCATCGCCAAAAGTATCGAAAAAATCTATGGTCAGAACTCCCAAAACATCGGCCTCCTGACGTCAACCGACTTTGGCTTGATCGAACGAATCCGACGCAGTGAGGAGATCGCTCTCGACGAGTTCACGAAGGGCCTGGATCCTATCTCACAGGACATCGTCTCCTACGGCGGACTCTTCAATTACAACAAGGCACGTCTGTCAGGTCAGATTTGCCCGCCGCCTGTCACAACCACGAAGCGACCTATGACAATTGTAGAAAAGATCATCGCCCGACATGCGTTCGTTACCGCGGGAAGAGTCGGAGTCGATGCAGTGAAGCCCGGCGACTCGTTGTTTGCCGTCGCCGATGTCCGGTTCTCCCACGAGTATGTGACGCCGATGGCGGAGTCACTTTTCAAACAAGCGCTTGGTGCAAATGCTCGAGTGTCCGAACCGGAGTCCGTCTTTGCTTTCCGCGATCATCTGACTTTTCTCGGCCGCGTTATGTCGACAAAGCACCGCGAAATGGGTCTGCTCGAGAAAGCGGAAGGCTTGGCTACAACGCAGGAGAGTTTCACTTCGGCACAAAACATAAAGCTGTACGGGGAGAATCCCGAAGGTGGCTCCGAAGCGATTTGCCACAACGCTGTCGTCGAAGATCTGGCGTTGCCTGGTCAAATCGTTATTGGAACTGATTCACACACCTGCATGGCCGGCGTGCTTGGTTGTTTTGCATTCGGCGTTGGCTCAACAGACATGGCCAATGCCTGGTACACGAAGGACATTCGCATTCGAGTGCCGGAAACGGTGCGCTATGTATTGAAAGCAAAGAAGCGAAAAGATGTTGCCGCAAAGGATGTAATGCTTCACATCTTGTCAACGGAATACATGAAGTCGAGCAAGGGCATAGGCAAAGTGCTCGAGTTTGCCGGCGACGATTTGAAAAACTGGCCGTTGGATGAACGCGCCACATTGACGAATATGGCGGTCGAAGCGGGCGGAACAACCGGCATCATTGAACCCGACGAAGTCACACTGGAATACATTGTTCGCACTCGCGACCTAGATGCCGAAGAGGTTCGCAAAGGATTTACTTACAGCGATCCTGACGCAGAGTACGCGGCTGTCTTTGAAATCAACCTGGATGAGATCACACCGATGGTTGCTACTCCTGGCGACCCGCGTAACGGTATTCCAATCGACGATCTCAATGAGGAAGTACGCATCGACGCTGCCTACGGCGGTTCATGTACCGGCGGCAAGATGGCTGACATGGACATGTACGCGGAAGTCTTGCAGCACGCACTCGCTGAGGGGAAGCGTGTCGCGGAAGGCGTTCATCTATACATTCAGTTTGGGTCTCAGAAGATCAAGCAATACGCGCGTGAGCGTGGCTACATTGAAATCTTCGAACGTGTTGGAGCTGAGTTAATTGATCCTTCCTGTGGCGCGTGTATCAATGCCGGGCCCGGTGCGTCACCTTCCGCAGAGACAGTTACAGTCAGCGCGCAGAACCGGAATTTTCCCGGGCGAAGCGGTCCGGGGAAACTGTACCTGGCCTCACCTTATGTTGTTGCAGCATCGGCCATCGCAGGAAAGATTGTTGCGCCTTCAGAGTTTTTGGATAAGCCCGATGCTGAGCTAGCCGCAGTTAAGTGACGGCTGGGCTTCTGACTAGAACAAGTCAGAAAGGGGACAGAGCGGTCAGTTCTGTGACCTCGCCCTACTCAAACCCAGCGCCACCCCCGTTGGTTAACCTATCTACAACCTTCAGTTTCATCTTTTGTCCCGTTGAACGGTAAGTCTTCGCTCCAGTGGAGCGACATGTTTATAGCAAGCGATGATTGTGTTGCTCCGCGCCTTCGGCGCGGAGAGTTATTTGGTGGGTGGTTCAGCTATATACATTTCGCTCCTCTGGAGCGAGGACCCAACAGATGAATCAAAGTTTTAGATGGGTAACTAGCGGGGGCGCGCTGGGATTGAGTACGGCGAGGTCAGAGACACTGCCGCTCTGCCCCCTTCCTAACCTGTTCTGGGTCGAGGTTAAAGTTGAAAGAGCCTGCAACCTTCCTTACTTGTTCTAACTGGGAGTTAAAGATGATAAAGGGGAGTTTTTTCCCTTACTTTTTTGAAGCAAAGTCCTGCCCTGCGGTGTTTTATCTATGACTGCCAATTCCTGAAACCTTTCTTCAGTCCGTATCACTAACCTACCGAGACGATGATGAAACGGCTGGCGCTCGACGAACTAAATTTGGAAGCTCAGCCTGGTGCCTTTGCCGGAACTCTCATGAATAGTTCACGAGACCTGGTAACTCGTGTCTGCCAGGGTGACCCTGAGGCCTTTCGTCTGATCTTTGATAGGTATTCGCGACCCGTAATCGGTTTCATCTACGACATGGTGAGTGACCGCGAGCTCGCCGAAGAGTTGACCCAGGAAACGTTCGTACGCGCTTACCGTGGTATTCGAGGAATGAATCCCGAGACAAAGCTGTCGACGTGGTTGTTTGGAATTGCACGCAACGTTGCTCGTGAGTCACTGCGAGCGCGTGTTCGAGCCAACAGGCATATCGATCTCGAGGATAAGTCGGTGCTGGATCTGAGCGACAAAGAACCCGTACCAGTCGATCGCTTACTGAGTAAAGAGTTGAATGAACTAATCCGGCGAGCTCTCGAAGCGTTAGACGAAGACAAGCGAGTGGTGTTCACCCTGAAGGTGTTTCATCAGTGCAGCTATGAAGAGATTGCCGCAATTACCGGGTTCTCGTTAGCGAAACTGAAGACCGATTTGCATCGGGCGCGAGCGGAAATGCGACGGCGCATCAAGCCGTACGCAGGAGTTGGTTATGAAGTGTGAAGCTTGTTTGGAATTGTTGGAAGAGTATCTCGATCGTGAGCTGGCTGAACGTGAAGCGAGCGAAGTCGCAGAGCATTTGATTACTTGTCGATCGTGCTCGGCTGAAACTTCGACGCTCGCGGCTGAGCAGGAAATGTTCTCGCATTATGACCGTGAACTTGAGGTGCGTCTTGCGCTGTGGCGAGATGTTGCTGAGCGGACAGTCGCTCCAGTTGTACCTCCGGTTTCAGGGAATGGATTTGTCGCCCGTCTCTCAAACTTGTTAAGAGCCCCGGCGTTTAGCGTTTCAGTAGCAACGGCCGTTGCGTTAGTCATCATCGCAATACTAATCGGGAGTGTTTACCGGGGTACTCAAAAACCTGAACCAACTTCCGCAAGCGCCGGGTCGGGTTCGCCATCACGAATGGATGCTCCGCAAAAGAACGAACAGCAAGAAGCAGTCGATGAAATTCCGAATAAGAACCTGGCCGTAATCAATCGAAAACCAAAATCGAAACGGCCGGCAGAAATCAAACGAACACCAATCGATCAGACTGATGTGCTGTCATCAGATTTTGGTTATCAAGACGTTGACGATCAGGATACAGCGAAGCATCTCGAGCAAACACAGAACCTTCTGCGCTCAATTCGAAACGTCCAACTGAACGATAGTGACCAGGACATTGATGTTAGTTACGACAAAGCCCTCTCGAGACGTTTGTTGAATGAGAACATCGTTCTTCGCCGCGATGCAGAGATGAAAGACAAGTTTCCTACCAAAGCTTTATTGAGTGATTTGGAGCCCTTCCTCATCGACATCGCCAATCTCCCTGACCAGGCGAAACCCGACGATGTTAGGGCGATAAAAGAACGAGTTAAGAAAACCGAAATCGTAGCTGCGTTGATTGGGTATTAATAATGGGTGCTCGACAGCCGTTCGCTGTTTTGCGCCTCGAATGTGAGGAAGAAGATGAGGACGAGAATGACTGTAAACACGATTCACTGTCGCGCTTTTAGCGCCACACTTGTTGTCGGTCTGGTTCTGTTATCCGGAACCATTAGTGTCATAGCGGGACAACAACGTGCAGGCCGCGGTAGTACGAATCAATTAGCGCAGCAAAGCAACAACGACGCAGCCGCCACACTTTTTCGTAGCGGACGCGATCTGATTACGGATCAGGAATGGGCTAAAGCACAGGTGAAGTTTGATCAACTCGTTTCTGCCTATCCCAACGACAAGAATATTGACGCAGCTCTTTACTGGACGGCGTACGCGCAGAACAAGCTTGCACAGATCGACCAATGCCGTCAGACCATCAAACGACTATTGGAGAAGTATCCGAACACAGCCTGGAAGGAAGACGCGAAAGTCCTGCTCGCACAGACTCTGGGGACGACCGCGCAAGCTTACGTGGTTGATACAACCGAGTCCGGTCTAGCGACCATTCGTCCGGTAGATTCCGTCGTCGCATATGCACCGGCGGCTCCTATGGCCGTGGCCCAGGCCCAGGCGTACGGCAGCGCCGCAGCATGGGGCGTCGGTGTTGAACCTCCCAGCAATGCTGCCGACGACGATCCATGTGAATTCAAAATTGTAGTGCTACAGGCTCTCTTTCAGACGGATGTTCAGCGTGGAATTGTTGCTGCCACCGAGTGGCTCAAACCTGGTTCGAGGGAGACGGTCCGATGCAAGGGCGCTGCTCTTACACTCCTTGGTCGCAATGGTGGCAAGTCAGTCACACCAATAATTTTGAACTTTGCGAAAAGTGAACAGGATCTCAAGCTTCGCGCACGCGCTATCTCTGCTCTTGGTTCCACAAATGACGATAGCGTTGTCGATGCTCTTCGCGACTTCGCTTTGAACTCTTCAGAGAACGACATCGTCGAAGCTTCGCTTTACGCGCTGAGCAAACACACCAGTGAACGCGCAATCGTTGTGCTCGGTGAAATCGCATCGTCCGCAAGTAAGCCGACCTCGGTGCGCAAAGTCGCTATCTCCAGTATTGCGTCGCGTCCAGGTGAACCCGCAGTAGACGCATTGCTGCGTATCTACGACACGGATCAAACAATTGAGATTCGCAGGGCCGTGATCTCAGGTTTGGGCAACCGCAAGAGTGAAAGAGCTGGTGCCAGGCTCCTTGAGATTGCTCGCGGTTCCGACGTCATCGAGTTGAGAAAGGCAGCCATCAGTGCGATATCCCGTCGTAGCGGCGACAAGGTCATCGATACTTTGATCACTCTGTACGACACGGAGAAGAACGAAGAGCTTAAAGACCAGATCATGAATTCATTGGGAATGGGCACGGTGATCTACAGTGCGTCCGGCTTTGGCCGAACTATTACCCCTGCCGCAGCTCCTATCATGGGAAGCAGGGGGCGTATGAATGATCAGCGTGTGATTAGAAAGCTGATTGAAATCGCACGCGATCCCAAGACCCCGATGGAACGTCGCAAGAGAGCGATTGGCTGGCTGAGCAGGAGTAATGATCCGGAAGTCTTGAAGTTTTTGGAAGAGTTGTTGAAGTAAGACCGTCTTAAAACTCTCGTCTCAGTGTGTGGTGAGCAAAATTTCAGGTTGGGAAGGGGACCCTGTCCCCGCTGCCTGAAACTACTCTTGAATTCAATGTAGCCTTGGTAAGAAGCAGCGGGGACAGGGTCTCCCTTCCCAACCTGAAATTTAAACAGGCCGCAACGTTAATGCCTTATGTTCAGAATCGTTCTCATTACAGCACTGTTACTGGCTTCTCTGATCTTTGCCTCGGGTCAGAGCAAAACGTTCACACCTGTCGAAGGTGCGAACCTCAAGACAAAAATCGATAACGCTGTCTTGCAAGGTCGCAACAACGCTCCCGGCGGTAGGTTTTGGGTCGGGTATCAGTTTGAAGTTCGACCCGGCGCGGCGACTGACTTTGAAGTGGTAGACGGAGCGGGGGGCGTCTACATCTCCATGGATGGCTCGTCGATGATGCTCGACCCACGCTACGAGACCAGGGAACTGGGATTGTTCTTTCTCTTCGACGTACCGCGGGAACAATTCACGCGCGCCGAGGTCTATAACCTGAAACGCAATCACGAATTCAGCGGGTACCCGGTCTTTTGGGCAGGACAGATCGGAAACGAAGAGAGCTTGAACTATCTCAAGTCGATCATCGATTCGCCGGCGCCTGAGATAAGGCGACTCGCTGACCGTGCAACATTCGCTATTGCGTTACACGACGATGCCCGAGTTGATCCTTTATTGATGGACCTGGTCAAACGTCCTATTAGCGAGCCAATTAGATCTAGGGCAATCTTCTGGCTTGGCAATACGCCGGAGAGCACCGCTAAAAATGCGTTCTTTCAAGAGATCATCCGTAACGGTCAGGAAGACGATGAAGCGCGCCAGAACGCTATGTCAGCACTGGCAATGAGTCACTCTCCCGCAACCTTGTCTGTATTGGAGAACTTGTACGAGACACAGACCTCTCGTGAGATGCGGCGGCGCGCTTTGAGTGGTATCGCCCGCAACGACAACACCGATGCGGCCGCAACGTACCTGATCCACACGTCGGAATCAGAAAAAGATTTCGAACTGCGAAAGTCAGCAATCTCGGCCCTCGGTCGTGTTGCTGGACAGAAGAGTCTCGGCGCACTTACGAACACCATTGATAGCAACAGTGAGACCGAACTACAGAAGCAGGCTGTAATCGCAATTGGGAGACGCCCGAAGGACGAGGCGGTCCCCATTCTCATCCGTGTGGCGCGAAGTCATCCAAAGATGCCTGTGCGAAAACAGGCAATCCAGGTCCTTGGTCAAACGGGTGATGAACGAGCGGTCTCTTTATTTCGGGAACTTCTTAGCAAGTAGGCGTGAATATAATCAGGCTGAAGATCTGCGAACTCTGTGTTGCTTCCCCCAAAACGACCATAAAGACATGTTGAAACAACCAGGAGGTAACTGATGAGCAGCACATGGCGAGAACGCGATGCGCCCACAGACGATGCTCCGCCCAGACCATCCGAGTTGGCGCTACAGAACCTCAACAGCGTAAGGGAAGCTGCGCTGACGCTTTTGCGCGAAGTAGAAACATTGCGCCGAACACAGACAACGTCCAGCCAGAACCTCGGTCTTCACGAAGAGGTACAACGCTACGAGCGGGAGTTAATCCGTCAGGCGTTGCAACGGACGGGAGGCAATCAACGACGCGCCGCAAAGCTCCTTGGAGTAAAAGTCACCACCCTCAACTGCAAGATCAAACGCTTCGGCATCACGCTCCGTGCAGATGAGAGCGAGTTTGGTGTCCTGGCGTAATTCCAGGGAAGCTGTCCGAGAAGCTTTACAGAGTCTTGCAAAATCCCGCGAGTGACTTGCGGAGTGGGATTTACTAAAAGCTTTTGCGTCTTTAGCAGTTCTTTTGTCACTCCGGAGGAGTGCGATGTTTATAGCTCGACGCGTCTCAATAACTCTGCTCTGTTCGGAAGAGCGGCATTCGTTCGAACCTAAATGGAATCGCCATGCCGCTCTTCCGAACAGAGCCGGAGGAGGATTGCTTGCTGGCTATAAACATGGCACTCCTCCGGAGTGAAAATTTTCGCACCTTCACTGAATCTCCGCTCGGTCTCAGATAACCTCTTTCAATCAAATAGCAGTAATATTCCCAAGCTTTGAACTTAGTGCTTTGTGCTTCGTTCTTTGAGCTTGGTAACTGGTTGGAGATCCATGCGAACTGCGGTACCAGGTTCAAAGACTCAAAGCACAAAGTTCCAAGTTCAATTCATGTATCACCTTTTGGACGATCACATATGCAAACCTACATGGACTTAACCGGCAAGGTCGCGATCGTAACTGGAGCATCGAGCGGCATCGGTCATGCTACCGCACAAGCATTAGCCAACTGTGGTGCAGCCATTGCAATCAATTTTCATCGCAACGAAGTCGGCGCTGAGCTTCTACATACGGAGATCGTTGCAAACGGCGGTCGGGCAATCACGATTCACGCCGATGTGACTCTTGCAAGTGATGTCGACGCACTTGTTCGCAAGACAACAGCCGAGCTTGGCCCGGTCGATATTTTGGTAAACAACGCCGGGTCTTTGATTGAACGTGTTCGCATTCGCGAAATGAGCGAAGAACGATGGGACCAGGTAATTGACTTGAACCTCAAGAGTGCATTTCTCTGCTCAAAGGCGGTGGCGCCCTCGATGATCGAACGAAAGAGCGGCACGATCATCAACCTATCGTCAATCGCTGGACGCACCGGAGGAGCACTTGGCGCCATTCATTACTCAGCCGCAAAAGGTGGTTTGATCGCGTTCACCAAAGGACTTGCAAAGGAGCTTGCGCCGTTTGGTATTCGCGTAAACGCAGTTGCACCCGGCGTCATTGATACTCCTTATCACGAACAGTTTTCTTCGGCCGAGATGATGAAGGGTTACGTAAACTCGATCCCGTTAGGACGTGTCGGTACAGCTGAAGACGTCGCGAAGGTCATCGCTTTCCTTGCATCAGGTGCCGCAGGTTACCTGGTAGGCGAGACGATCGAGGTCAACGGTGGCATGTACATGGACTAAGATCGAGCGGCCACAGATGGACACGGATTCAACGGATAGAAAATATAGTAAATGAGAGTTGGCTGAACTCCAGTGTGGGGCTTTGGAATTATGGCATTGTGTGTGTGCTGGGTTTGCGGTGGAGCTCACTCCTCCGGGGGTGGCTGCCAAAGTTCGACCTTGTTCCCCTCAGGATCCATGACCCAGCCGAACTTTCCGTATCCGGAGTCGTCCGTCTTCTCCAGGACGTTGCATCCTTCGTCACGAAGCGCCTGAAGTAAAGCGGCCAAGTCTTCGACGCGATAGTTGACCATGAAGGTCGACTTGCTTGGCGCGAAGTGCTTACCATCGGCGGCGCCGATCAACCACGCGGTCGTTCCCTTTGTCGGATTGCCCGCTGCATCGGTCCAGTCGAACGCGGCGCCTCCCCATTCCTGGACGTCAATGCCCAGGTGCTGCTTGTACCAACCTCGCAGTGCGACAGGGTCATTCGCGCTGAAGAAGATTCCTCCGATACCTGTGACTCTTTTCATTTAAGCCTCCTAAGTGCGGTTAAGTTGGAGCGTGCTGCGTTTGCGACGATGCGCTTAGGGTCTTTCGAGCGTAAGCGTCTTGCCTCGATAATCAATCGTCACAACAAAATCTTTAAGAAAGGCGTTGCCAATATTTATTCCCCAGACTTTTTTATCCCGCCCTGTGCCTTTGGCGAAGAATATGACGGCTGAGTCATTAAGAGAGATTCCTCCTATCGTCACATTCCCGATTTTTCCCTCTCTATTCCCAGCTATACCATTGTAGCCTACCGACTCGGTCCCTTGTGCTTTGCTGACTTCCTCTTCCAATCCAAGATAAGACACGGCGGCTGGTGTTAACTTGAATACACCGTCAGAACCAATATCTAAATTGCCGATCATCTTCTTGCCATTCACCGTAACTTCATCAATCAGAATGTTGTCTTCATACCGAAAAGGCAACACAGTCTGCCTCGAGTTATTTGGTTGATTAATCGCTTCATGAGGCTGTGATTTTGTGTAGAAGCGTACCATGTGTTTTGGGTAGTCAATTTGCATGATGCGGCTGTTCAGCAAGCTGTGTCCAAGTATCCCCTTTATCGGCTTCCCTAAACGCTGGCTTACTTCTGACAGGTCAATAGCGACTGCTTGAACATTTTTCGCCGTGAGACGACCAATCTCCAGCAGGGGCAATTTGGTCTCATAAGCTAAATTCACTCGTGTTCCGCCACCTGCCCCTTGCTGTCCGATTGGATTTAGCTTCAGGCCGATTTCTTTGGCGGTGTTCAGGTCAATAGCAGAAGGGTCAGTGCCCGTGTCGAGCATCATTTGGAACGCGCCTTTGCCGCTAACTTTCACCTCAAGAATGATTTCATTTCGATAAAAGTCAAAAGGCACTTCAATGATCTGTTCTTTACTTGTCGTGTGAGCAAAAGCGCTAACACACCAGAGCGCTATTAACTGACATATTGCTAAGACAGGGACAACTCTTTTCTTCATATTTTTCAATGAATGCGAAATATCAGAGGCCCAACGTCCCGCCTCAGCCGGTGCGCGCCGAATACTGGCCGCTGCATGCGAAACTCGCTTCGCGCACCCGGCTGCACGCGTTTGTTAGGCGGCGACCTATTCAGATAGCGCTTTACTCCAGTCTTTCTTCAGCATTAGCTCTTCTATTCTGTATCCGTGAAGCATCTCGTGCATTAGTAGTTCCCTGAACATTATCAATACTGAGTAATGACTGTACTTTTCATGCTCCGCCGTTCGTTGCCAATCTTCTACAGTTAGCCCTTTCAATCGCTTAACGAGGCGCACCCGTTCTCGCACATACTGGTCAAGTGCTTCGTCTAAATCAATCTTTAGGAGTGAGCCAGCCTCCTCCTCTGGAGATGGTTCGATAGATCTTATGTAAGGCGCTGGATCAGAGAGCATCAACTTTAGACGTAAGAGGTAATCTGTGTCCGCGGTAGCTATGTGGCAAGCATGTTCGTGAGCGGACCATTTGTTGGGGCTGGGACGACGCTTCAGATTTTGTGAAGGCACCTCGCGAACGAGGCCGATAATAATTTCAGGAGCACCCTCTAAAGTAGCTATCAAGGTTTGCGTATTACTCATAGTCTCATTCGAGTTTTGTGACGCACTAGCCGTCGAACGCTATGTTAACGAGCCGCGCCTGAGAGGTGAGCCTAAGTGGTGGTTACCAGTTTACCGCCCATGATCGCCAATGGAATTAGCAGCGCCGTAAAGATAACGTGATACCAAATACTTTTCTTTCTTTCGCCAACCAAGAGCCCGATCGTAACCGGATTGTAATGGTCGATTGTGTGATCATCATAGCTATCACTGAGGGAAAAGAAATCTATCTTGTAAAACTCTTCGACTAACTGTGCAACTTGCCCGGCAGAAACAGAGTGAGCCTTCTTGCCTCTCACCTTGACGCCCACAGTTCCCTCATACTCCACTCGGCCATCACCGTTTATGGTAAAGGAGTACACCGGACAGCAAGTTAGATCTTCTTTCCCAACGCATAATGAAAAACAATGGTCGCCATGACTCTTAAAGCTAATCAAAACCTTGGACCGATCATTGGGACCTTGGCCGCTCACGTTGCACGCGAGACAAATAAGAGCAAGCGTAGATGTTAGGATCTTCAAGAAGATTGTTACCCTTCCCGATACTTGCAGACACGTGAGCAGCTAATGTTGCGCATCAGCGGCGCGCTCAGACTTCTTTGATAAGAGGCTTGCTGATTCGGTGGCGACCCCGGTCCTGAAAACCCCCAAAGGAATTGGGGTCTCGAAAACCTCGAAATTTTTTTACAACCTCTTGAGAATCAGGGTCGTGTCAGCAACCAACAAGGCCACCCCGATGACCTGAAGTACCAGGTACACTCTGAACCGCGTACGACTAATAAGATAACTAGCCATTAGCAGCATCATCCCTAGTGGGCCTAAAAATGTTGTCAAAGCCCATCCTCTGCGCGCCCATCCCCAAAAATTAAGAGCGATCAAGACGACAGTGAAGATGAAAGCGACAATTCGCAACGTGATTGCCGTCTTTGGTGAGCAGAAGGGTATCGTGTCAAAGTTATTGTCCATAAGAGTCTCTCGGATCCACAAGGCAGCCGCTGAACATGTGATTTGACGCGGCGGTTCGAATTCAGTCAAGCATCGCCGGACCAATTATCTTGCGAAACACGCTCCCGCCGCTCGTCAACGAGTTGTTCGACGCGGTTTGGCCGTTCAATTGAGGTTGAGGGAAGTCGTAGCGGTATCTGACGCTGCGGGTGATGTTTTAGAGGAGAGTAGCGATTTAATCCCTTCTTTAAGCATTAGACGGCGGTTGCTCAATGTAGCCATGTGGAACGGAACAACACAACCACAGCGATCACAGTCAGCGTTGTCACCCATCATGCATTTGCCTTTAGTCTCTCCGGTCGAACCGAGCGCGAAAGCCCGCAATCGAAACTCACAATTATCCGTCACTTGCCTGGCATTCTTTGACCTCATAAGATCGAGAGTTGAGTCCAGCATATTAATCGTGCCGGGATACTTTTTCTTCAGGGCCAATATTTGCTCAATCAGTCGGTCGCGCTCGCTCCAATTAAGCCAGAGCGCTTCATCAAGGTTTGTGACGGGCGTGAAGAAATCGAAGATGATACCGCCGCGCGCAATCGGTCCCCATTCCTTTACCAACTCCTCGATGCAGTCAGCAGTAATAGTCGTCAACACGCAGGAGATTTGAATCCTTAATTCGGGATGCCTGATAACGTTGTCTTTTATTTTCTGATAAATGCCCGGAGCGCGCATTTTGCTAAAGGCTTCTTCAGTTCCATCAATGGAAATAACCCAACTGCAATTGTCCCAGTCAGGCAGCTCTACCGTACCGTTAGTGACGATGGTGTTGTGTTTGAAGTACTTTCGCCCAACGTCGATTAGCTTCTTCCGCATCATCGGCTCGCCACCGACCCAGGTACAGAGCATCATCGGATGGCCGGCCGCCTTCATCTCTTCCAGCTTTTCAACCCATTTCTCGATAGAAAGCTCTTTCTCATTCTCGTGATCTTCGGCGAAAAAATAACAGTGCTCACAACGAAGGTTGCAACGGTTCGTGACATCAATCGAGCCCACGGCATATTTAGGCAAGCCAGAGATAAACAAGCGCGTAACTTGTGCGCAGCGGCGAAGTGTGTTGGTCAAACTCATAATCAAATGTGAACTAAGTCAAGTTCCGCTCGGCAATCTTAGTATCAACGATTGTCACAAGAAAGCAAGCGATAACTAGATTCGCAAACCAAATCACTTTTCGGACTTTCAGAGCGCGTGCTCTCTTAACTAAACTCCTCGGGAGATCGAGTCGAACGCTGCGTTTCAGGTGAGTGATCACCGGTACTCTGCGCAGCGTCATTCAACGCTAAGGCACATACGACTTGCGACCAAGGACTGTATATTCCGGATGACCCTTAATCTCAGTTTTGATCTGGCGACGTTTGCCATCCTGGACTTTGTTCGTTGGGTAATAGCCGACGATGTAACGCTCGGTGATGTCCGCAAAAATGCGAGAGTAAATTGCCTGAGCTTGAGTTGGTGCTTCCAGAAAATCGGTCCAGCCTCCGGATAGATTCGAAACTTCCATCAATGCCGATTGCACCTTTGCCAACTCCTCAGCGCGATACTGAAGTGCCTGAATCGGAGTGAGTCTCTTTCGTGCCTCGTCACGCGCCTTGAACGCTTCCCTTGCGCCTTTCGAGAGTGTCGGCAACCACTCATTTGTGGCCCGCTCATCATCGGCTCGCAATCGCTCAACTTGTTGGTCGGAAATAAGTCCGACGAACCTTGTGCCCGGCACAACCGTGTAGATTGTCGCTCTTGATTTCTCTACCGCCCGGTAGACATCGTCCAGACTGAACTCTGTCATGCCGTCGCGCTGCAACTTCAGTTGCGCTTCGACGTCCGCTTGCGCTGACGCTACCCATTCGGGTGGCAGATCGGGAGGAACATGTGGAACTATGATCGAGTTTCGCAAATACTTCGCTTCGTCGCCGTCAGTTTGAAAGACGACGATGGGGCGTTGATCTTCAGCGTCGAAGACTTCCTTCAACGTGGCCAACAACGCACTGTACTGCGCGCTCAATCCGAGCCGTCTGTTCTTTCCACCAACCCCGAGAAAACCTTTTTTGCCAAGGCTACGCTCAAGTACGAGATCGAGCTTCTTCTTCAGTTCAGCTTTGTTAGTCGTGAAGTCGCACAACATTTCAATGTCGTCGGTGATGATTGCCATGCGATCGCGAGGGCCAAGTTTGTCGATCAAGATCTTGGCGGCGTCGACGCTGTTTTGAATGTAGGGAAACTGACTTCCGCTGTAATCGATGATCAATGCAATTGACCTGGGCACGCTTGTGTTGCTGCCGAGTAAAAAAAGTCCGACCTGTTGAGGAGTGTTGTCCTCAGTGATGACGAAGTCCGTAGCGACTAATCCTCTGATTGAACGTCCCTGACGATCGATTACCAGGAGATCGGAGGCGACCAGTGAAGTATTAATGCGAACAACGTCATCATCAGGTTCACCGCCCTGATTGACTTCATTTGTGGAGGTGGTTTGATTTTTTTCTGGGTCCCATTTGAGTTTCTTCAGACTGGAACCGAAGGTTTTTTGTCTTGATTTTTCGCGGGACTGTTGCGCGAGACAGGTTACTGCGATCGATAGACCAAGGATTAAAACTAGACAGTGGTAGCTGCGCTTGAACATTTAACTGGAAAGAAAGAGTTACGGCTGGGGACTGACGCTGAGTTCAGATTAGCACCACCGGGGAGACGAGTGCGAGTGAACTAGTCGGGGAAGGCGTAAAGTGATCTTACATCGAGTCAACTCTGACAGTTGCCAACACACAGTCGGGAAGGGGGCAGAGCGGTCAACTTCTCAAGCCTCAACCTACTGAAACCTAGCGCGCCCCCGCCGACTTCGATTTAATAATTTCAGATTGGATGCTAACCCCCACCTTTGATCTTGGTGTCAATGATGACCTGCGGGGGCGCGCTAGGTTTCAGTGTGTAAGGCTAGAGAGGTGACCGCTCTGCACCCTTCCCGACCGCTTTTACTCCAGTGTCAGAGTTTTAATCCTTGAGCGTCAGTTGCCGGGGCGTTTGCCCCAGGTTGGTGGTGCAGGTTCCTTAGCCGTGCGGTCCACAGGATGTTCTTTCAAGAGCTTCATTGCTTCCTGGACTGCGCGCTCCAGCTGAGGATCTCGACCAGCAATCACATCCTTGGGCCAGTTCTCAACATCGATGTCCGGAGCCACGCCCTCATTTTCAACTGCCCATCGCCCATCGCGTGAAAAGAAACCGCCACGAGGAGCGATCATCGAACCACCATCAATGAATGTTGGCGTGTCGGCTGTGTGAACGAGACCACCCCATGTTCGCTTGCCGACAAGCACTCCGATCTTACGGCGCTTAAACATGTAGGGCATCAAGTCGCCACCTGAGCCGGCCATCTCGTTAACGATCATCACCTTCGGCCCCCAGATGCCCGCGGATGGACTGGTAAACGGAAAGCGCTCGCCGGCGACGTTGTTGAAATAGCCGTCGAAGTCTCTCTGGAGAACGTCAATGATGTAGTCAGCCGCTGAACCGCCGCCATTGAAACGTTCGTCAACAATCGCGCCCTTCTTGTCTTGTTGAGAAAAGTAATAGCGATTGAAACTACTGTAGCCCGGTTGCCCTGTGTTTGGCAGGTAGACATAAGCGAGTTGCCCGTCTGACATTTTCTCAACCAGGCGACGATTCGACTCAACCCACGCGCGTGTTCGTAGGCCCTGTTCATTTGCAACAGGTACTACGGTCACTGTTCGTGCGCCTTGCATTGACGGAGTGCTGTTTACCGTCAATGTTGTTTGCCGGTTTGCGGTGCCATCAAGCAGTCGATGAATGTTGTCGGGGGCTTTCAACTCGACACCATTGATCGCGAGGATGTACTCGCCGAGGCTGACATTCGCTCCCGGGGTCGCGAGAGGCGAACGCAAGTCAGGATTCCAACTCTCGTTGTCGTAAATGCGACTGACCTTGTAACGATCTTGATCGATAACAAAGTCAGCTCCGAGTAGACCACCTACAACCTGCGGCACTGAAGGCATGTCGCCGCCGCGAACATATGAATGTCCGATCGCAATCTCCGCACCCATCATGTCCAGCAGGTAGTTGAGATCGGCGCGATGCATTACGTAAGGCAGCAACTGGCCATACATCTCTTTCATCTTCGGCCAGTTGGTGCCATGCAGATTGGGAACGTACAGATAGTCGCGTTGATTGCGCCAACCTTCATTGAAGATCTGTTTGAACTCTTCCTTGGGTTCAAGGTACATGCGGAGCGAGTAGTTCAAACGACCTTGCCCTGCTTGAGGCGGCGTGCGATCAGCATCCACCAGAAATAATTGTGGCGCCGGTAAATTCGCACCTGCGCCTGGACCTCCTCCGGCGCCGCCTCCACCGCCCGCAGCGCGATACAACAGCTTTCGATGATCTGCACTGATTTCATAAGCGGCAACACCGGCAGCGAATGTCGTTGCCCGTCGATCGCAGAGGCGGTAGCGCATCAATTCATTGCCGCCACCTCCTGCTCCGGCGCCGCC
>DATEXA010000560.1:0-27430 GCA_035257465.1 Pyrinomonadaceae bacterium
TGCGCTTTTGCGCACACGGCAGCCGGCATCGAAATCAATCTTATCTGGTGCTGGCGCGTAGCCTCTGTGTCTTTGTGTACTCTGTGTCTCTGTGTTGAATAATAGCTTCGCTTACCTTTAACACGGATGCACAGAGTACACAGAGACACAGAGATTGGTTAATATCCCCGCCTTAGCCAATCATGATCGACTGGTTTCCAATTAGACTCTCTTTTGTAGTCGCGTCCGCAGCGACTCTGATTGCACTCATAGCAGGTTCTGCTCTCGCGTGGTTACTCGCACGAAAACGTTTTCCCGGAAGAAATCTGATCGACGCGATCGTTACGTTGCCACTCGTCTTGCCTCCAACGGTCCTGGGTTATTACCTACTCGTATTACTCGGCACTCGTTCCATGCTTGGTGGGTTTCTCTATCGCACGTTTGGAATTCGACTGACATTCACGGTCACTGCGGCGATCATTGCAGCAACAATTCATGCACTGCCTCTCGTGACTAAAAGTCTTCGCGCAGCTTTCGAGGGAGTAAACCTGGATCTTGAAGCAGCTGCCCGAACGCTTGGCCTTAACAACCGGCGCCTCTTCTTTCGCGTAACGCTTCCACTCGCCTCCAAAGGTGTGCTCGCAGCAACGGCGTTGGCCTTTGCACGCGCACTCGGAGACTTTGGTGTGACGATAATGATCGCCGGCAACATTCCAGGTAAGACGCAAACGGCCTCGGTTGCGATCTACGACGCTGTGCAAGCCGGTCGTAACAACGAGGCCTTCACTCTGGCAGTGACAGTTTCAGTGATTGCGGGTTTTATGCTTTATATAATCAACAGGTTTGGAAGAGTGGGGTGGTGAGGAGAGATTCTCAGTTATCAGATTTCACATTTCACATTTCAGATCTCAGATCTCAGATCTCAGATCTCAAAATCATATTCCCATTTTAGATATGCAATGAGATTTAGTTTTTTGAGATCTGAGATCTGAAATCTGAGATCTATCCGGAGAGAGAGCTATAGAAAGTTTTTGAACTTCGCCTTATCGCTCGCGTAACCTGGAAACACGCTCTTCAGATTTGAATTTCCCAAATGCTTACTTGCGATTTCCCCAAACACATCACGGAAGTCCGTTGTTAACGCGAGATCGCGCCCCTCATAAAGCTGATCCGTTTTGAGCCCTGGCCATTGACCGTAGACCTTCCCTCCACGCACGCTGTTGCCAACTACAAACATCGCGTTCGCATGGCCATGGTCAGTTCCACGATTTCCGTTCTCACGCACCGTCCGGCCAAACTCAGACATCGTCAACAAAACTACATCGTCCATGCGTTGACCCAAATCCTGATAGAACGCCGCGATGCCGGAACTAAACTGGAGCAGGAGATTGCCTAACTGCCCACGCGAGTTTCCCTCGTTCACATGAGTATCCCAACCGCCAATGTCTGTGAACGCGACTTCCAAACCGACTCCTGCCTTGATGAGCTGAGCAATCTGCAAGAGCGAGTTGCCGAATGGATTGCGCGGATACTGCGCGCGGTTCTCCGGCTTGTACTGCGCAGGGTTCACCCGTTTGAGATAGTTGACGGCTTCAAATGTTTCACGGCCCATACCCGCCAACGAGTCGCTGGTATTTTGTGCGTAGATTTCTTCAAAACCACTTTGTAAGTTTGCGGATGCTCGACCAGCACGAATCGTGAAGTCCGCCAGATTCGCTACTGCGATCGCTGGCGCTCGCCCCTGCAACACCCGCGGCATCGTTTGTGTGAATGAGACCGCACGAAACAAAGACTTGTCTGTCTCGGGTTTGGTCTGAAGATAACGATTGAGCCAACCATCGTTGGTCGATTTGACGCCAGGAGTAGCGGATTCCATGTAGTCCTGCGCATCGAAGTGCGATCTCGTGTTGTCAGGTGAGCCGGCGGCATGGACGATCGCCAATCGTTTCGATTCCCATAGAGGTTTGAATGAACTCAGAGAGGGATGTAGTCCGAAGAAACCATCAAGGTTGACGGCGGCTTCGGCATTTGCGGATTCCGGCTTGGGAATGGCAATCGACGGACGAAGGTCGTAGTAACTGCTTTCGCCAAATGGTACGACCATGTTGAGTCCATCTACGGCGCCGCGTTGAAAAATAGCGACTAACGTCTTGCGTCGACCACCCGTCACTCTTTCGCGCGTTTGAGAAAGCGCGACGCGTTCAAGAAACGACGGAGCAGAAAGCGAAATGCCAATGCTCGCCAACGCCACGCCACCTGACTTGATAAAAAATCTGCGATTCATCTTTCTACCTCTGGGTCTTTGGTCCTGGGCTTTAAAGATTTGCCCGGCTTCGACTTCTCTGCGCAGAGAAAGAAATTTCCCTTACTGCCTCTGAAACTCCGGTGTTCCCAAAATCAACCCAACCACTTTCGTAACTGGATCGCTAATGCTCGCTTCCGCGCGTGGTCGCTGTTGCTGTTGCGGTCCAACCTGAAAACCTCCAGCCCCTTGATCCACTGGGCCATCCATCTGGTTCTCCGGGCGGCGGCTCATTTGTCCCGGGCCAGACGTATCACGCGGTTCCTGACCTCGTGGGGCCGGCAGACTCACCACAACTTCCTGATCGAGCTGCTTCAGAAGCGCATCCCTGGTTGTCGGCGATACGTCGCCACCAAGAATTGTTTTCAACGACTCGTCCATCATCTTGTTCTTGTTGATGTCGGCACGATTAACGACGCCCGTGATCGTCGATAGGTTCACTTTGGTTCCCTGCACCCGATTACTTGCCAATGCCAGACCGAAATTCATTCGTTCAAGCAAGCCACCTGTGTTTACCCAACTCTCGGCGGAATCGGAGTAACCATTTGGTGTCTGGAAGCCATAAAGCGGCTCTCCCATTCTGGCAATCCACTGATGGGTGCCCGGTCCGCCATTCGTATCCGCACCAAGTGTTCTGATCGCGCTGACCACCAGTTCGAACGGTCGTTTTATTTTTGCCCGATACGCTTCCGTCGAATTGAATTCCGGTGACATGAAGATCGCTCTCAACGTCTCGCGAATGTCGCCATCTGTTTTGGTAAACGTCGCTGCCACTCGCTCAACTAATGCGGGCGATGGATTGTCGGAAACAAAGTGACGCGTCAACTTTGTCGCGATGAACTTCGCGGTCGACGGATGGTGCGCGAGTATGTCGAGCACCATCAATCCATCATTCACGCCGCCCCCCGCGGGAATCTTGTGACCCAACACAATCTTTTCGCCATCGTCGTGTGCCCGCGCATTGAAAAAGAAAGTGCCAGCATTTCGACGCGCCGGATCACTTCCCATTAAAGCGTTGGCTGCAGCCGCACCGCCTCGCGGTTGGAAAATCGTCCAGCCGGTAAAACAACGAGCAACTTCCTGAACATCCTTCTGCGTGTAACCGCCATCAACACCGAGTGTGTGCAATTCCATTAACTCACGCGCGTAGTTCTCATTGATTCCACGTCGCTGCTGTTGCTGCGGAGGTTGAGGGCGAGGTTGTTGTGCCTGCCGCAGATCAATGCGTTGTGCCTGCCTCAAAGCAATGCGTTGTTCCTGCCTCAGATCAATGCCGGGACGTCTCTGCAGGTTAATCAAATCACGGAAAGGATTCGGTTGCCGCTGTCCTGCCCCTGGATTCCTTTGCGGGTTGGGCGTGACGCTCTGGAAGTTGTCGAGATAGAAAAGCATTGCAGGACTTTTCGCAGTTGCTTCCAGCAACGTCGAGAATTTCGCCATCGCGTTCGGTCGTATAGTGTCACGATCGTACGACGGCAATAACCAACGGTCCGCGCCTTTTCCTGCAAAGACGTTGAAGTGGTTGGTCCAGAAATCAACCATCACCTCCTGTAACTGACGTTCACTGTAAACAGCTCGGAGAATTCTTGATGCCTGAAGTTCGGCAACGATCCGCTGTGGTTGTTGCAATCCGTTTTCGCGATAGTACTGCTGAATCGCTGCTCTGTATTTTTCATTGTCGAGCGGATTACCTGCTGGCGGTGTTGCTGGTTGATTTGCTTTCTGCGAATCAACTGCCGGCATTTCAACTGCTGGCGTGTCAGTCGCCTTGGCGTTTGCGCCGCCTTTGACGCGATTCTCACGCGCCTGTTCTAAATCCGCGGGTATGGCACCTTTGGCCTGAAGCTGTCGAAGCAACTGCCCGGGTTGCGGGTACTTCTCATAAAGCTCTGCCGTCGACATGCTCAACGACGACAGATCCTTGACCTTATTCTCCGCAACAGTGTCCGCAATTTTGTCCGGGTTGAGCTGTTGATTGATGTAGTTCTCCACGCCTATAGCTTTCACACGCTCGACGTCACCTGGCCGCGCGCCAAATCCCAATCGATTCAGCACGTGGATGATTCGCTGTTCTTCAGTCAGTTTTTTCGGTTTAGCTGCACCTGTCCCGCCCGCAAGTGAAACTATCGTCTGACTAAACATGCTACCGAGCACAACAGCGATCACAAACAGAGAAACGACCGGGCGAGCTCTCTTCAGCTGAAAACCAGCCATTTGCATTAACGTTTTCATATTCAACACCACATTTGTTGTGTCGGATTTCTGGGGGGAAAACCGTAGGCGCCGCCAGATCGCTTCAACACGAGTTAGACGCCGGGAACCGCCCGATGGTTTGAAAAAGACCCCTCGTTTCGATGTCCGAAAGACTCAGGGACTCGACGACGTTGTCGTGTTGACCGCCGGGGCTGTGCGTCCGAGGGGTTTTGGATAAACAACCACACTTCTATTGCCGTCCTTATCTAAAGCGCGGACACCGAAGAAGTAGTTGTCTTTCGACATCCCCTTCATCGTAAACGTCGTGACATTGCCTACCGGTTTTGAGTTCGTCCAAACGGGCGAGGTCGTGTCTCGCCAAACAATCTCATAACCCGCTAAGTCTGGTTCCTTGTTTGCTTCCCACTTCAAGTCAGTATCGTTGGATAAACGAGCAGTCAAAATGTTGACTCCTCTTGGTCGTGCCGGCGCAAGGGCGAGAGTGGCGAGCGCAGCAGCATTGACTCGAGCCACGTTGGCGACATAGGCAAAGTCAACAAACTCCGGAAGGTCGCCATACTGCACACCATTCTCGACGCGAACGTTCTGATGTTGATGACGATACTCTTCATTCACCTCGGTGAATCGGACTGCGGGAAAACCACGTTCGAGAAATGGCATGTGATCACCACCACGGCCATAACGGTCACGGCGGTAAACCAGCATCACTTTCATCAGCGGAACGTAACTTTCACCCGTCTCCTTTATGAAGCGCGCAAGCTGGCGGGACGCTGAATCATTTTCTCCTCCCACGCTTCGCCGTGTATTTGCTTCCGCTGTTGTTTCATTTGACGGTATGCCTTCGGAAAAAACGCGCACGGTCGAACGATCTCTGATTCCGTTGCCGCCAAGTGTGTTGCCGATGATGTCGTTGGTAAACATCGCATCGATGTTCGTCGTTTTCTGCTTCGCTTCTTCAGCGAAGTGAGTGGCGCCAAGTAATCCTTGCTCTTCACCCGGAACAGTCATGAACACGATCGTGGCGTCGAATTGATATTTCGCCATCACGCGCGCCATCTCTAATACTGCCGCAGTGCCGGATGCGTCATCATTCGCGCCTGGCGCATCGCACTTCGCGTCCGTCGGACTGGTGCACATGGAATCGTAGTGACCGCTAACTACATAAACTCGATCGGCAGACTCGGGTTGTGTGCCTTTGAGAGTGGCAACGATGTTAGTGAGAATTGTCGGCTGAGGAATTCGCTGCGCTTTCGGCTGCTCAAACGATTGTTTCTCGACCGTCATGCGGCCGCCTGATGTTTCCGCAACTTTTAAGAATTCAGCGTATAACCAGTCGCGTGCTGCACCGATGCCACGTTTCGGATCGGTTTGTTCTGACAATGTATTTCGACTGCCGAATGCAACTAGTTGACGAATTGTTCGCTCGATGTTTTTCGCGTCGATCTCGCGGACGATGTTCGCGATGTTTCGATTGCGACTGTTTGGACTTTGCAACCGGCGACCGGACGACTGAGCGATTGATTGGGGGAAGATGACGAAGAGGATAACTAGAGCGAGAGCAAGCAGGCTGATTGGTTTCATAGTCTCAAAGTGTTTTTCTGTAAGTGCTCATTAATACTCCTTAGTTCCGCGGTCCGCGGCTTCCGTGTACACAGGACTAAATGTTCTGGTGGTGTTTTCCGTGACGCTTGGAACTCCTTCGAGTCGTGGTGGCAACTGCTGAAAAGACGGTTTGTCCACCAAAGCGGGACGAGGTTGTTCTGTCGTGATTGAATGGCGTTGAATATCAATGAGTTTGCTCCAGAACCGAAACATCAACAAGACGCAGCCAAACAAGGTCGCAGCAGCGAAGATAACCATCCAAACGATGGCAACAGCCGGAACACCAACAATCGCCATTTGCGAAGCACCGCCGAAAATTATCCCGAGTCCCCCGAGGATCGTGAGGCCAAGCACGATGCTTGGAATTCCTAACTTAACCGGCGGCAGCGTTACGAGCTGGGTGTTTGTGTTTGTTAGCGACAGATTGGCACCACAACGATTGCAGTACTTCAGTTCAACTGGGATCTCATTCCCACAAGACGGGCAATACATAAGAAAACCTCCACGGCGCACTTTTAATGTAGCACTTTGAAGAGTGAGACGAAACCAACGCTGTGACTACGGGGGCGATCTCAGCTAACGAATACGGTAGGCGGTGCCTTTCCACACAACGATCACTTCACCACTCAGCTGATCGGCAATCGTTTTGATTTCCGGCTCGTCGGCAACCAGCGCTCGATACTGCTCTGAGCCACGCGTGAGATTTACCGTACGTCTCGATGTATCAAACGCCGTGTCAACCCAGGTCGATCCTTCTTTTCGGAAACGTCTACCGGCGATCGATCTCATTTCCGAATTGTCTTTATCCTCTCGATCGCGACCGTTGATCGGTTTGTCCTCTTCCGAAGCTCGGTCAGTTGCAGCTTTCGGTGCGGTTTTCAGCTTCGCCAGGCCAGCCGACCTGCCTGCATAACCGCCTACGGCCGGCGTCGCGGATTTTTCAGAGTCCCTGGCTTGTTTTTCTGGCTCCTTTGCGCGCCGCTCATCAGCTGATGTTACTGAAACTGTTTCAGCTGGTTTCGCCGCTGGTTGAGTCTTGCGTTGCGCAACTTCTTCGTTTCTTACCGCTTGCTCTTGAACTGTCACTGATTCCATGGAACCGGAAGGCGCTTGGTTAGAGCTGGCAGGCGCGGCAGCTGCTGAAATCTTATCGGTCGCCGTTGCCTCAGCTTGCTCTCGCTTCGGCTCTCCTGCTTTTTTCGAATCAACAATATCACCCTTAGCGTTTGCAGCTCCCTCACGCTCGCCGTTGGTTTTGGTTGTGGCCACTTGTTCGGGAGTATTGATTGTCTTGTTTCCGATGCTTGGTGACTTATCCGCCAAAACAGAAACCGGCTCTGGTTGCTTTTGTGCAGTTGAACTTGCCTCCGCATCACGCTCCTCTTGTTGAGACCTTGACGAACGAAACACGAAGAGTCCGATTGAGGCAACAGTAAGCAGGAGCACCGCAGGAACCGCGTAACGCAAAACCATCGGCGAGAACAGACTCGACAGGAACCGCTTCCATCCAGATAGCGTTGGTGCGACCGAAGACTTTTCCAGGATAATTAAGCCGGCAGCGAGATTTAGTTGGGACACGATTTGTCGACACCGCGTGCAGTCAACGAGGTGTTCCGTGTACCGAGCACGAGTCTTCAAGGGTAATGCATTCTCTGCATACGCATTCAGTTCGTCCGCATCGAGGTGCTTTTCCGCAGCAGTCTCAGGTGAACCGTTGCCTTCCATCACTGGCACAGTGGTGCTCTCCCGGCCCAGCTTCCGGAGGATTAAATCCATTTCGTTGTTCGATTCCTGTTTCATTTCACCCTGGATGTAACCATATGAAGAACGTAATTGCCTGCGAACCTTGCATTCAAACCTTCTCAATAGATTGCAGAACGTTTATGAAACACCCTCCTTTGTAACGAGTGTCTCCAGGTCGGAGTTGAGATACTGGGCAACTTCTGTAAATGAGCGTTCAGTTTCTGCCTTTGTCCAGCCACGCTCCTCTATAAGTATCTGACTCACTCGGTTACGCAGATCGGAGTGGATTCTTGTCAGCCGCCGGCTGGCAGTTGCCTCATGAACACCGAGAACTGATCCGGCTTCACGCAGACGCAGATTGTCGAAGTAGTAGAGTTTGACCAACAGACGATCCTCCGTAGAAATTTCCGTGATGGCTCTACTGAGAGCCTCTTGCATATCCGACTCAGCAAACCGATTCGAGATTACTTGCTCGGGGTTTTGCAAATTGCTGGCTATCACTGCTTCAGGGTGTAATTTCGGTAGGTCGCTTGCCAGACGATCGAGGTCCGCATCCTCTTCGGTTTGCACTAACCGCGACTGTCTTCGATAAGTGTCGACAGCTAACTGCGCCACAACCGCTCGTAACCAGCCTGCCAGCGAACCTCGTCCGGAATAATATGCAAGCTTGCTTGACGGCTTGCCATCCTTACCGATCCGCAAACCGTAGAGCTCCGCCCAGATTGATTGAGCGAGATCTTCGGCAGCGTCCTCGTTGGCACTAGCTGAACGAGCCGCGGAGCGGACAGTCGCAGAGAACCTTTCGACTAAGTCGGACCATGCACTTTCATTGCCGCCTTCACATGCGATGATCAAGCAAAGATCATCAGCCTGTATGCCATCGATGAAAGCATTGATCTCTTTCAGTGGGGTACCGGGCTCATCTCTCAGCAAGAACTTTTGAATAGCCGAGACTATACGAGGCGCCAACTGCTCGGTCTTCAGTGAACGATTGTCAGACGCGAGGGCCAACAAACGTTTGGCGCCATCCGCAGCCACTTTCTGAATTTCATCGGTTGTTCTAGCCACTGTCATTACTTTCGTCGCTGTTAGCCAATCCTATCACGCTGGACTTTAGGACTTCGCTCAACAATCTCACACTTTGAAGGTTATGGACTTAACGGAGTTGCCGCGCTATCCAAAGGAGGGCAACGAAGGGCATCGTTTTGACAGCCTCGACCAGCTGAGCTAGATTCGGCCGTGAATCGCAATGATGCTCAGAGTCACTGAAATCTTCCGCTCCATTCAGGGCGAATCCACACACGCGGGACGCCCGTGCACCTTTGTACGACTCACCGGATGTCCAATGCGGTGTGTCTGGTGTGACAGCGAATACACGTTTACGGGCGGCGAACACATCACCCTCGACGACGCCATCGCACAGGTTCACGCACTTAATTGCAATCTCGTTGAAGTGACCGGTGGCGAACCTCTGGCCCAGAAATCTGCGTTCAATTTGATCACCAGACTTTGTGATGATGGCTTTGAGGTTCTAATTGAGACAGGTGGATATGTTTCGACAGACAGTGTGGATCCCAGGGCCAAAATAATACTCGACGTTAAATGTCCTGCGTCGGGAGAAGAACCGCAAAACGATTGGTCAAACTTGAAGCGCCTGCGCGCCGATAAAGATGAAGTGAAGTTTGTTGTCGCTAATTTCGATGACTGGGAGTATGCAAAGAAAGTAATCACGGAATACGATCTGGAGAACTGCACCAAAGCAATCCTAATCTCACCAGCATGGGAAGAGGTTGACCTACAACAGCTGGCCGAGTTGGTTGCAAGTAGCGGATTGAGAGTTCGAATGCAGTTACAACTTCACAAATACATCTGGGGTCCTGATGTGCATGGTGTGTGAATGGGTGGATCAGAAGAAGTAAGCCAACAGGAAACCGATAGTGAACAGACTGATGATTCTCGGCTGGCTATCTGTCTGGTTTCCGGCGGTATGGATTCCTGTGTTACGGCGGCAATAGCAAACGAAGAAAATGACGAGCTGGCCTTTCTCCACGTATCCTACGGGCAGAGAACAGAAAAACGCGAACGTGAAAGTTTCGAACGAATAGCCGAGCACTACCGAGTCAGATCACGTCTCGTCGTTTCGCTCGATCAACTGGCGCGCATCGGTGGTTCATCGTTGACGGACACAAGCATTCCTGTCACCGCTGCTAATCTGTCAGCGCAAGGCATACCATCGAGTTACGTTCCATTCAGGAACGCACATTTACTTTCTTCAGCTGTAAGTTGGGCCGAAGTAATGAAAGCGAACAGGATTTACATTGGAGCCGTCGCGGAAGATTCATCGGGCTATCCTGACTGCCGACCTGAGTTTTATGAGGCATTTCAGCAAGCAGTAAACGTCGGCACAAAACCCGAGACACACATCGAGATCAGAACGCCTGTGATAGGCATGAAGAAGTTTGAAATTGTCAGATGTGGTATCGAATTATCCGCACCCCTCAAACTGACATGGTCCTGTTATGTTGAATCCGAGGTGGCTTGTGGAAACTGCGACTCTTGCGCATTGAGGCTCAGAGCATTTAGGGAAGCGAGCGTTAAAGATCCAATCCCCTACCTGCTTGACAGTAATCGTTCGGCTTATTAAGTTTAACTTGCTTCTTAGCGATTAACTTACAACTGGAAAAGAGAATGCACGCATCATAGGGGTCGCTCTCCCGAGCCCCTGCGCGCATCACTCAATTGGAGGAATCGTTCAATGATTCATAGATACTTTTTCGCGGTAATCGCCGCAGCATTATTGGTGGGCTCTGCCGCTGTGACCTCTGTCGCACAAGTTGGAGAGCTACGCGGCCACGTCTGGCTGCAACAAGCGGACGGCCAGAAGGTTCCTCTTGCGGACGCCAACATCGATGTGATTCGGATGGATCTAAAAGCCGAATACAAGACGAAGACCAATAAGAAGGGAGAGTTCGTTTTTGCGGGGCTTCCATTGGTCGGAACTTATACGGTCGCTGCGAGCCATCCTACTGCTCAACCGAGCTTCATCGGAGACGTCAAAGTGGGACGGGAAATTCCTGCTGACCTAACCCTATCCCCTGGCGACGGCAAACGGTTAACGGCCGAAGAGATCAAAAACGCCAGCGCCGGTTCCCGACCTACAGGCACTCCTGCTGCTGGTAACCCATCGGGAGGTGGCGGTGAAAAAGAGACTCCTGAAAACAAGGCCGAGCGTGAGAAACGCATAAAAGAAAACGCCGAGATTGAAGCAAAGAACAAGAAGATCACTGAATCGAACGCTGTCGTTATGAAAACGTTCACTGCCGGTAATACGGCGCTAACGGCCGCCAGCGCGGCAATGGCGGCGAAGAACGACCAGGAAGCTATTGCGAAGTACGGGGAAGCTATAAACGCGTTCAATGAAGGATTGGCGGCTGATCCTGAACAGCCTGCTTTGCTGACCAATCGATCGCTTGCTTATAAAGGACGCGGCGTCGAGCAATATAACGCCTCAATCAAACTAACCGACGACGCAGCCAAAAAGACTGCTCGCGAAGCTGCACAAGCCGACTTCAAGGCAGCTGCTGAATCGTCCACTACAGCGGTTAACCTCCTGAAGCAAGTGCCCAACCCAACCGACCCGACCGAACAGCAACGCTTGAACGCCAATAAATACGCAGCGTTCTCTGCCAATGCAGAGGCACTCCGTCTGTTGGCAAAAGTTGACCCTTCTCAGGCTGATGCGGCGTTGGCGGCCTACAACGATTACATTGGCGTCGAGACGGATCCCAAGAAGAAGGTGAGAGCGCAGTTAGATGCCGGGCAAATGCTTCAGGACGCTGGTTCGTTCGATAAAGCTCTAGAGGAATATAAAACCATTCTCACTGCTGAACCCGATAATCCCGACGCGAATGTTGGTGCAGGTCTTGCACTGTTCGGCTCTGGAGACAAGGCGAAATACCAGGAAGCCGCCAACTATCTCCAGCATTTCGTGGATGTGGCGCCCGATGACCACAAGTTCAAAGCGGACGCCAAGGCGATACTCACGGAACTGAAGAACACGGAAAAGGTCACTCCCGAAAAGATGGCACCGGCAAAACGAAAGCGTCCATAGCGGTAAACGACTACTCCTTGAATCAAAAGCCGAGGCAAAACGCCTCGGCTTTTTTTTGCCTCCAGTTCAAGGCTTCCCTAACAGTAAGTGTTCGTTTTCCCACGCTTTTAACTGGAAATCATTTATTGACACTCCATCTGTTCAACTAGTACTATGAACGTGCAACGGTGTTGTGCATCGCCGTTGACTAGACATCTTAACTCTGCCTCTGGCTTCGTCGGCATCTCTTCCATCCGGATCCGGGGACTTACCCGCGCAGCTAATCGAATCTTCAAATGTCAGCCAAATTAGGCGAAATTCTCGTACGTGAAAATCTCATCAGCCCTCAGCACTTGCGAGAGGCCCTCGACTACCAGCGAGAACATGGTGGTCGCCTCGGCTTCAATCTAGTGAAACTGGGACTCGTTAGCGACGATATGATTACGGCCGTCCTTTCGAGACAATACGGCATTCCTTCCGTCAACCTCGATCTCTTCCACATCGATGAGTCGGTTCTCAGACTCATCCCACAAGAGGTTGCTCAAAAACATTGCGTACTTCCACTTTCCCGCGTTGGCGCAACTCTCACACTCGCAATGGTCGATCCGACTAACGTGTTCGCCTTGGACGACGTTAAGTTCATGACCGGCCTAAACGTTGAGCCGGTGGTAGTAGCTGAAGCAAGTATTCAACATTCCATAGCCAAGTACTACGGAACTTCGCGTGAGATTGAACTAGCTGCAGTCTCCAATGAAGAGGTTGCGTACTCAAGGAACGGCAATGGTAAGGCCGACGGTGGTATCACTCACGAAGATCTCGTTTCTCTCGATAGCATTGATTTCGATGAGGATCACGACGGCGACGTCCAGATCCTTGAAGACAACGAAGAGATAGATCTCGCGACGCTTTCTCGCATGAGTGAGGATGCACCTGTTGTGCGTCTGGTTAATGTCCTTCTGGTTGATGCTTTACGACGTGGCGCATCTGACATTCACGTGGAACCGTATGAGAAGGAGTTGCGCATCCGTTTCCGTATCGATGGCGTTCTTTACGACGTCATGCATCCTCCGCTGAAGCTGCGGGACGCACTCATCTCGCGCGTAAAGATCATGTCGAAACTCGACATCTCTGAAAAACGTCTTCCTCAGGACGGTCGCATCAAGGTCAAGGTCAAAATTGACTCGCGTTCGCGCGAACTCGATTTCCGCGTTTCTACTCTGCCCACTCTCTTTGGCGAGAAAGTGGTTCTGCGTTTGTTGGACAAAATGAACCTGATGCTTGACATGACGAAGTTGGGTTTTGAGCCAGAATCCCTCGTCAAATTTCAGCGCAACATCGCCAAACCTTACGGCATGGTCTTAGTAACTGGACCGACTGGCAGCGGTAAAACAAACACTCTCTATTCAGCTTTGCAGTCACTGAATACTGTCGACACGAACATCATGACTGCAGAAGACCCGGTTGAATTCAACTTGATGGGTATCAACCAGGTGCAAATGAAAGAGCAGATCGGTTTGAACTTTGCGGCTGCTCTGCGCTCCTTCCTTCGTCAGGATCCCAACATCATTCTCGTCGGCGAAATTCGCGACTTTGAAACTGCAGAGATTGCGATTAAAGCGGCGCTCACCGGACACATGGTTCTATCAACTCTCCACACGAATGATGCACCCTCAACCATATCCCGCCTTATGAATATGGGTATCGAGCCATTCCTCGTTGCCACCAGCGTCAACCTCATACAGGCACAACGACTGATTCGTCGCGTATGCAAAGAGTGTAAGCAGGAACAACCAACTCCTCCTGAGGCTTTGATCGAAATCGGCTTTTCAGCGGAAGAAGCAAAGTCATTGAAGATCTACAAAGGAAAAGGGTGCTTGACCTGCAACAACACGGGCTACAAAGGACGAATTGGTCTCTATGAAGTGTTGGAGGTCACCGACGAGATTCGCGAGTTGATCTTGATCGGAGCCTCAGCACTTGAATTGAGAAAAAAGGCTATCGACGATGGAATGCTTACCTTGCGCGCTTCAGGACTCCAAAAGATTCGTGGAGGAGTCACGACGATCGAGGAAGTAGTTCGCGAGACAGTCGCCTAATCGAGGAGAAGAAAAATGCTAAGAACGATCGCAATCGCCCTGGTACTCGTTCTCACTGCAAGTGTGATGTTGCCTTTCGCAAACTCAGCGCACGGGGTTCGCCAAAGCACACAAATCAGTTTGCGCCAGCATCATCGCTATCATTCACGCGCATGGTGGCGTCGATATAAGGCTCGGCTGCGTAAGAAGCGTGCCGCTGCTGCTCTGGCTCACCGCAAGGCAACGCTCGACCAACCTCAGAGTATTCCGGTTACCGACTTGTCTGTGAATCCATTGGCCAATCTGCCCAGTCTTCCGAATTTGCCGGTGAGTACGTCTCTGCCAAGTGCACCGGCACCGTCGGTTAGAGCTATCGAAGCAGTCAAAGCTACGGAAGCCGTCAAAGCTCCGGAAGTGGTTAACGCCGTGGAAGTGAAACCGGTAAGGGCCAGTGAGGTGAAAACCAGTGTCAAGACCGCAACGCAAATGCTCCCTGGTCAAATGAATTTGTCGGTCGTCGCACTTAGTCGTCCGAATCCTGTGTTTCTGACCGCTCGTGAAGAAAGCAAGCTGCTGGGAGGAACTTCAATCTCGGATTTGAGACGAATCGTAATTGACAAAATGATTGTTGCCGGTGGTTGGGTCACAAACGACTTCGTCCGCGAAGTAAATGGTTCACGCATTTTTGTCGTGATTGCGCGCACGCCGAGAGATTCACGCTCGCCGGAGAAAGTTTGGACCTTCTATTTCACGGAAGCGGACGGACGTATCTATGGACTAACTACAGATGCGCCGGTTGAGTCAGCTGATCGCATGTCAACCGAAGCAGAACGCTTCATTAACAAGTTGCACTTGAACCAGTAACTCAAATTGCTAATTCGTGTACAAGAACCAAACGCCTATCAGGAGCAGCACTAGATGCCATTGAACGAAAACGTTCCGCAAATCTCACTATCCGAACTGCTGAGGAAGCTGTCTGAACTCGGCGGTTCGGATCTCCACATCACAACTGGTTCACCGCCGCAGGTAAGAGTCGACGGTCATTTACGTCCACTTGAGATGTATCGCGTCCTGACATCAGCCGACACCAAACAACTCGCTTATTCAGTTTTGACAGACGCACAGAAGCACCGCTTTGAGGAGAATCTTGAACTCGACTTTTCTTTTGGGGTGAAAGGTCTTTCGCGCTTTCGTGCGAATCTGTTTAATCAACGTGGGGCTGTCGGCGCTGTATTTCGTGCGATTCCCTACGAGATCAAAGCCTTTGAGGATCTTGGTCTACCGGCCGTAGTCAAGCAACTCTGTGACAAACCTCGCGGATTGATTCTGGTCACGGGACCAACTGGTTCAGGCAAATCTACAACGTTGGCGGCAATGATTGACAAGATCAACCGCGACCGTCACGAACACATTCTAACCATCGAAGATCCGATCGAGTTTCTGCACAATCACAAAGGCTGCCTGATAAACCAACGTGAAGTGAACGCCGACACTCATGGTTTTGCCGCCGCATTGCGAACTGCACTGCGTCAGGATCCTGACGTTGTTCTGGTCGGTGAAATGCGTGACCTTGAAACGATCGAGTCGGCCCTGCGAATCGCCGAAACGGGTCACCTTACTCTGGCAACACTGCACACAAACTCAGCAGCGTCGACCATCAATCGTATTATCGACGTATTTCCTTCTGACCAGCAGGCACAAGTTCGAGCGCAATTATCGTTGGTACTGGAAGGCATAATGTGTCAGGCACTATTGCCGCGCGCGGAGGGAACTGGCCGCGCAATGGCTCTCGAGATCATGGTACCCAACGGTGCTATCCGTAACCTGATTCGCGAAGACAAAGTGCACCAGATCTACTCGATGATGCAGACCGGTCAGGACAAGTACGGAATGCAGACTTTCAACCAGGCTCTCGCAACGCTCTATCACAAACGCCAGATCACTTTGGATATCGCACTCCAGCGGTCATCGAATATCGACGAATTGCGGGAACTGATTGATCGTGGTGCAGGTCTCAACACTGGAAACCAGGGAAACAAACACCCGAGTCCGTATGCTCAAGGCCGCCCAGTCGGCGCCCGCCCATCAGTTCAAAGATAGAACTAACCTCTGGAGCCCACTATGCCTACCTACGTTTTCAAAGGCCGCAACCGACTGAACGAGGTCGTTGTTGGCGAGCGCGTTGCGGACAACCGTGAGGCGCTCCGCCAAATCTTGCGACGAGAACAAGTCACACTTACTTCCGTCAAAGAGAAGGGCCGCGAAATAGGTATTCCCAAAATTGGCAGAAAGAAAGTGAAGTCAAAAGAATTGTCAATTTTTACACGACAGTTCTCCGTTATGATCGACGCAGGCTTGCCGCTCGTTCAGTGCCTGGAGATTCTCGCTCAACAACAGGACAACAAGTATTTCCAACAGATCCTGTTGCAGGTTCGACAGGACGTCGAAGAAGGCTCAACGTTGGCGGCCGCAATGGCCCGTCATCCACGCGTTTTTGAGCCGCTCTACACAAACATGGTTGAGGCTGGAGAGACTGGCGGTATTCTCGACCTGATTCTGCAACGCCTTTCAACATTCATCGAAAAGATCGTCAAACTCAAACGAGACATCATTTCAGCGCTGATCTATCCAGTCGCCGTCATCCTGATGGCGGTTGCTGCGGTCGCAGTCATCATGATCGTCGTTATCCCGCAATTCCAACAGATCTTCCTTGGGTTGCTGGGACCAGGCGAGCAATTGCCGTTACCCACGAGAATCGTTGTTGGCATCAGTAACTTCCTGGCTAGCTGGGGTGGTCTAGCTTTGCTGCTTGGAATAATCGGCGTCTCAGTAGGCGTTAACTTCTATTACAAAACGCCCAACGGGCGAAAAATAATCGACCGAATACTTCTCAAGATTCCAATTCTAGGCGAGATCTTCCGCAAGATCGCCGTGTCTCGCTTTTCTCGCACACTTTCAACCTTGCTGTCCTCCGGCGTTCCAATCCTGCAGTCGTTAGACATCACAGCTCGTACTTCAGGCAACGTAATCATCGAAGAAGCGATTACTAAGGTCCGCGCTGGAGTCGAGCGAGGCGAAAACTTCGTGGATCCATTGAAGGCTACGGAAGTCTTTCCAAACATGGTGGCGCAGATGATTGGCATCGGCGAACAAACGGGTGCGTTGGATGCGATGCTCGGAAAGATCGCGGACTTCTACGAACAGGAAGTCGACTCGGCAATCGCCAACTTGCTGACTTTGATTGAACCATTATTAATTGGTTTTCTTGGTGTCACTATCGGATCGATCGTTATCGCGATGTACTTGCCGCTGTTCACACTGATCGGCAAGCTGTCGCAAGGACACTAAGATCTGGCTTTTCTATTTCCGTTTGGATTGTGCCCTGGAGAGCCCACGCTCTCCGGGGCTTTTTGTTTTGCGGTGTCGCAAGAAGATCAGGGCGACTTCTCTCATTCACACCGGGGCTTCAGCCCGGTGATAGAACGATTCACAAATCGAGAAACCGTTTCAACGGTTTCTGACGACCTCGCAACTGATGAGTTATCGTGGGTTCTGAGTCGGGAGAAACGACAGCAAACCGTTAAAACTATTCCTACGATTCTTGGGGTGGCTCGATCACCGGGCTAAAGCCCCGGTGTGAATGAGACATCAAACTTTGAAGCCAGAAGACCAGGCGTTGCGTTTGGATCAATCAAATGTTTACTTCTGAAAGATTCCCACAACATCTCGCTCACAGCATGTGATAGGCTTTTATGCCGATGACAACAGCAGAGGAAACGAGCGACGCCGGCAGGACTGCGGGATCTAAGCTCGGGTGGTTGATCGTTGGCCGGTTGTTCACGGCCGTCCTCTTGTTCGTCTTTGGTCTCATCTGGAATCGTGCCGGCAGCCTTCCCGGCAACAGTCTGGTCCTACTCTCAACCGTTGCCGCATTCACGATTATCTATGCGGCAATCTGGCGGCTATCTCGTAACACCCTCTTACAGGCAAAGTTTCAACTCGCGGTTGATGTCCTCTTAGTGACATGGCTGGTTTGGGAGTCGGACGTAATCCAGTCTCCCTACGTTGCGCTGTACATCGTAGTCATAGCCGCCTCCAGCTTGTTTCTGAGCGCGCGCGACGCCGTCGTGATGTCCGTTGGTTGTGCAGTCGCTTTTACCGCCTGTGCGCTTGTCCTTATCGGCGCTGGTGAAGGGCGTTCGGCGATGGTATCCCAGGCAATTCAAACAGTCGGGCTGTTTGACGTCGCCTTCCTTGTAGTTGGCCTTCTGTCTGCGCGGCTCGCCGAACGTCAATCGCGGTCGGATGTGCGTCTACTGGCCGCAACTCAGTCGCTCGCAAATCTTAGAGAACTACACGAACGGATCGTGGAGTCGATACGTTCAGGCGTCGTGACTACTGATCTGGAGGGTCGCATCTACACGTTCAACCTCGCCGCAGAGGAGATCACCGGCTATCAGGAGGAGAGTGTTCACGGAAAAGATGCGTCGATCTTTTTCGGTGAAATGCGGAAGCATTTCCCCGCCTCAATCCGTGCGCTGGAAACGGGTGAAGCGTCCCCCCGGTACGAGACTGACTGCCTGACAGCCGAAGGTATGCGGCTTCGTCTCGGCTTCAGCATGTCGCCACTATTTTCAGAAGCGGACGAAACGACGGGTATGGTGATTACGTTTCAGGATCTGACCCAGGTGCGTGCTTTGGAAGAGACCTCCCGTCGCCAGGACCGCCTCGCCGCAATTGGGAGAATGGCCGCCTCCATTGCTCACGAAATCAGAAATCCTCTCGCTGCAATGCGTGGGTCAATACAGATGTTGCGCGCGGAAGTGGACAACAATTCGTCGCAAGCAGAGTTGATGGAAATCATCCTGCGCGAATCTGATCGGCTGAATGGGATCATCTCCGACTTTCTCACCTACGCACGACCGCGATCGTTGACCCAATCCAAAGTCGATATCGGAAATTTGCTTCATCAGACGTTCGCACTCATGCGGCACAGCCCCGAAATACTCAAAACCCAGGCCATCGTCGAGGAACTACCGCCGCACCCGTTGATCACTGAGGTTGACGAAGGACAATTGAAACAGGTGTTTTGGAATCTGGCACGCAATGCGCTCCAGGCGATGCCTGAAGGCGGAACTCTCAAGGCCACTCTCCACAAAAACTCAAACAATCGTCTGCTCATCTCGTTTAGCGACACGGGCCGCGGTATGTCGCCCGACCAGGTGGAACACCTGTTCGAACCCTTTTCATCAACCACGGGAGGCACTGGTCTCGGTCTATCAATTGTTTATCAGATCATCCGAGACCACGGTGGTACAATCAACGTGCGGAGTCGTGAAGGACAAGGCACGATAATCACAATTGAACTCCCGATAGCAAACTCAACCGAACCTAAACAAGAAGACAAAGTCACCCTGACAAAATAGGTTTCCCTTATGGCTAAGCTGCTTATCGTCGATGACGAGTTAGGAATGCGACAGTTTCTAACGCACCTCATGCAACGTGAGGGACACAGCGTTCGCGTTGCGGGAAATGGGAATGAGGCGATGGCTCTGCTGCGCGAGGATCCTGCAGACATCCTCTTGTCGGACATTCGTATGCCCGACATGGGTGGCATCGATTTGCTAAAAGCAGCACGTGAGCTTCTTCCAGGTCTCGAAGTAATAATGATGACCGCTTTCGCCAGCGTTGATACTGCTCGCGAAGCGTTTCTGCTCGGGGCTTTCGACTTCGTACAAAAGCCATTTGATAACGAACTGCTGAAGGAAACAGTCGGGCGCGCTCTCGCTAAGATTTCACTGGTCCGTGAAAAGGAAGCTTTACTTGAAGAGAACAAGGCGCTGATCCAGGGACAGCGAACGCGCGGCAAGCTGGGCAACATCATCGGAAGAAGTAACCGGATGATTTCGCTCTACCAGATGATTGAAACGGTGGCACAAGTTCAATCAACAGTCCTGGTAACGGGCGAGTCAGGTACCGGCAAAGAATTAGTCGCACGGGCAATCCACGACACCAGCCCACGCGCTGAAAGACCATTTGTATCCGTGAACTGCGGCGCATTTACTGAAACTCTACTGGAGTCCGAACTGTTTGGTTATGTGAAAGGCTCCTTTACCGGGGCCAACACTAACCGCAAGGGATTGTTTGAGGCGGCCAACAGCGGAACTATATTTCTCGACGAGATTGGTGAAATGTCGCCCGCAATGCAGGTGAAACTGCTTCGTGTCCTACAGGAACGAAAGGTTAGGCCAGTTGGGGCCACCGAAGAAACACACGTCGATACTCGGGTAATAGCAGCGACCAATCGAGATCTCGCAAGCATGGTCAGCACGGGAACTTTCCGTGAAGATCTTTACTATCGAATCTCCGTTATCCCAATCGAACTACCGTCGTTGAGAGAGCGCTCCGAAGACATCTCTGAACTCGCGACCCACTTCGTCGAGAAGTTCTGTGGACCCACGGGTCGGAAATTGTCAATCAGTGAAAACTCCATGCGCTTGCTCGAGAGATATTCGTGGCCCGGAAATGTGCGTGAACTCGAACACACTATTGAACGTGCAGTGGCGCTGGAGCACACGTCGTCGATTGAGCCGGAGCGCTTGCCCGAAAAGGTCACGAACTACAATCCTTACCGAGTGGCCGAAGCCATGGAGTTTCCCGACGAAGGCATCAATCTAACGGCGCATCTCGACCAGTTGGAAAAGACCTACCTGGTTGAAGCACTCCGACGAACGAGCGGGAACCAAACGAACGCTGCAGATCTCCTGAAACTGTCTGTCCGATCCCTTCGCCATCTCCTTGATAAGCACGGCATCCGGGGCCTCACCGCCCAAATGAGAGACGAGCGCCGTGGTCCAGATTCGACACCTCGCCGTCGCGCTGGCGATCCCACTCCCCGCAGGCGCTCAGACGATGAGGAACTGGCGGCTGGAGCAGGTGAAGGATCTTAAGAATGTCCGATATGCTTCTCAGCGCCTTGTAAAAGTCAGAACGCGAGCAAACAATGTCAGGGTCAGGGCCTTCACTCCGGAGGAGTGCAATGTTTATAGCCCGGCAAGCCATCGCCCTCCGGCTCTGTTCGGAAGAGCGGCATGGCGATCCCATATAGGTTCGAACGAATGCCGCTCTTCCGAACAGACCAGAGTTGCTGAGTCGCGTCGAGCTATAAACATCGCACTCCTCCGGAGTGAAGAAAGAACTGCTCAAGAAGCAAAAGCTTTGAGTAAATCCCACCCCGCGAGTCACTCTTGGACTCTTCCAAGGGGCTCTTCAGCTTGTCGGCTGTCCATTTGCAAGTCTTTTTAACAAGTAGTCGACAAGCTGAAGCATGTCGCACATCCTCTGCCATAAACCGTCATTTCCTCGCTGCCGCAAATTGTCAGGAACCCCAACGTAAGAATTCCAGAAAATGAACCTTGGCCAGAAATGGGCCATATTTCGTAGTAATTCGCGAAAAGCTGAGGTGGCACAGGGGTTGTTTTAGTAACCCCCGGACACTTCGCGCTCTGCGCGGCATTACGTGGTTAACGAAAGCCGTTTGGCGCGAGAACTAAGAACCCCTAATTCTCTTAAGGAGCACGAAACCAGAATGACTAACAAACGCCAAGAAGGCTTTTCGTTAATTGAACTTTTGATCGTTGTTGCGATCATCGGCATTATCGCCGCTATCGCTATCCCTAACCTTCTCGCTTCCAAGCGCGCGGCTAATGAAGGCTCAGCGCAAGCGACCATGCGTACCTTAACGGGCGCCCAAGCCACCTACCAGGCCACGACAGGCGCAGGGAATTTCGCCGTGGACCTCCCCGCGCTATTCTCTGTGGGACTTATCGACAGTGTGTTAGGTGCCGCCCCAGCCAACAAGAGCGGCTACCTCTTCATCGTTACCGGAGTCGCGGCCTCAGGTACGAACCCATCTACCTACACTTCGACGGCGTCGCCGCTGGTAGCAACCGGCATCACAGCGACCGGGACCCGCAATTTCTTTTCTAATGAGGCAGGCGTCATCACCTACGGCACGGGGGGCCCAAGCACCACTCCAATGACCTCCGCGAGCGCCAGCCAGGCCATCGGACAATAATCCCATTACTTAACTCCATTTCCAGGCACAGCGTGGTACTTCTTATTGAGGAACCCCGCTGTGCTTGACTATTTGATAACCTTGAATAGGGTCGTAATGAGTCACTCAGTCACATCACGCCGATATCGACCGCTCTCCAGGACCCGTGTTGTACGTACCGTCCGTTCCGAAAGACGCTCAATCGAATAGCCCCCAATGGTTTCTCACTTTCAAAGCCTGAAACGTGAGCCCTCTTGATCATCGGACCCAGCTTGGCCACTCGTGCTTCTAGTGGGCAGCGTTTCCCTGAGTCTATCAACAGTGGCTGGCGTGCTCGAATGGGGTTGAAACCAGCACATTGAATTCCAAGGACCGCAATCTCTAATGTGCACCGGGTAATCGTCAAGGCGGACACCGACATAAATTGGCACCAAACTAGTGTCAGTCTCCATGTCTTCACGAAGTGTTCTGCTCACTTAGTCCAACAGGCCAGCTAAATGGACCAGTAGAGGCGGGTTGAAGTAGTGCGCTCTTGGCACGATGATTGTATTAAACATCTCGCGCCCGTGCGGAACACCTGAAGGCGCATCTTCTGAGAGGAAATATGGAACCAGCCGCTAACAGATCCAGAAATCAAAGAGGCTTTTCGTTAATTGAACTTCTCATTGTAGTTGCGATTATCGGCATCATCGCCGCCATCGCGATCCCCAATCTTCTCGCCTCGAAACGCGCCGCCAATGAAGGCTCTGCTCAGGCTACGATGCGTACATTGACAGGTGCTGAAGCCACCTACCAAGCGACGGCCGGTGGTGGCAATTTTGCCAGCCTTAACGAGCTAGCCGGTCAGAGCCTCATCGATACCGTATTGTCTGGTGGAGACAAGAGCGGTTATCACTTCGAGGTCAACGAGACAGATATTAGCGGTGCCACTCCAGCGAGCTACGTCTCAACCGCATCGGCTCTCGTGGCCACAGGTATCACCGCGACCGGTACTCGCAACTTCCTTTCTAGCGAAGCTGGCGTGATCTTCTTCGACGCAGCAATAGATGACATGACTCCAATGTCGCAGACAAGCACTACCAGCAAGCCGATCGGGCAGTAATAAAAGCACTACGCTCTACCTTCAAGCACAGCGTGGACTCCTTCTTAAGAAACCCGCTGTGCTTGATTCTTGTTTAGAGTTTGATACTCTGCAGCGCGAAGCGCAGCGCATGTCTTCCCCCCGCACATTCAATTCCAGCAATCATTCCAGCAATCACTTTAGACTGTCGTCGTTTCATTGCCCTCGAGGTCTCTCATGACTTCTCGCCTTAAGTGCTTTCTTTATGAGCCACTGTTAATCATCGGCGGAATATGGCCGCTTGTGCTTCTTGCCAATCAGTTACCTCTGCCATTTCTCCCGAGACCCTCCATTACTGGACTACCGTGGCGCCAGGAATTCGCTCTGACGCTGTTGTTAGCTGTAGCAATCGTATCTCTTGTTATAAAAGGTAGGATCACCGCACAAAAGACAGTCATCGATCGACAGAGACTTATTCCACTCATTCTTGCCGCACTGTTTGCCGTTTGGACTCTACTCTCCATCACCTGGTCCACAGACCGTTACCAGGCACTACACCTTGGCCTGCAATGGACCAGTTACTTGATCTTTTTTGTGCTCATGAGTGTAACCGCGAGGTCGAGAGTTGTTCGAGCGTCCTTCATAACGTTAGCGGTTGTCGTCTGGATACTGGCCATCTCATGTGCAATAGAAACCTGGTTGGCTCCAGTTACCGACCCAACCTTGGTATTAAGACCTCTCTTACGCGGCAACAGCGGTTTCGGAGAAATCATGGGCGCGGCTTGTATTCTATTCGCCGCCTTCGCACTTCATCTGAACCGGCGACGTGCCGCAGTGTTCTGCGGGATAACTGCCATTGCGGGATGGCTAGGGACACTTCAATCGTTGGAACGTGCGCCATTGATAGGAACAGTCTCCGGACTTGTCCTCTTGGGCACTGTCGTCTTCATCGAACCTTCAAAGCGACTGTTTGGTCGTCTTGGAATATTGTCCATCATATTACTCGTGGTGTTTCTGCTGCAGACACTTCCATCACGCATCACCAACAACGACGTCTCAACCGTCACTCGTCTTAGCCAAAACTTAAATAACGATCCGAATACTCGAGTGCGGTTTCTTTTTTGGGGTGTGGGCTTGGAATTGTTACGGGCGCACCCGGTACTGGGGGTAGGGGCCAACAATTACCTGGTCAAATTTGGAGAAGGCCGAGCTCAATTCGTGGCTCGCTATCCGGATAGCCCGCTCGTGTCAATGAACGATTCCCTACTGACTCTTTATGCCCACAATGAGTATGTGCAGATAGCAGCAGAGCTAGGCATTGTTGGATTGATACTGTTCCTACTCTTTGCCGTGTCTCTCGTCGTTACTTTTGTGAGGCGACTGCGACATCGAACCAGGGCGCTTTCAGTTTTGGGACCTGCCGGTGCGTTACTGGCTTTTGCTATAAGCTCTGGCGCCAGTGCTTCATCGTTTCGTTATGTTGGAGGCGGTCTAATTTTCTTTTTCGCCGCAGCCCTGCTCAACCGTCGTGTTGTTCCTCAACCGGGATCAGACGAGCCGGTTAATAACATTCAGGTTCCTAACGCCACGCTCAAATATCTCCGGGTCTGCTTGCTATTGCTAATGCTCTTCAGCGTCGGCTTGTTAACGGCTCAAGCAGTTGGAATCACATTACACTCCTGGGCTGAATCGAGTGCCGACGCCGCAGAAGCGGAACGTTACTTTCGTCGCTCACTTAAGATATACCCAGCCAACTCCTCAGCTCGATTCAGTTATGGAATGTGGCTATACGGGAAAGGAAGATCAGCGGAAGCCACGCAATACTTACGCTCTGCTGTGGACCGAGGGTTCAATAGCTCGATTTGCTTCACCTATCTTGCCGGAGCGCAATCAACCGCTGGAGACGTCGCGGCGGCTGAGGAGACCTTGGCTCAAGCAGTAAAGATCTATCCAGCTTCGATGTTCTTATTAGTGCGCCACGCATCAGCGCTCGAACGCACTGGCCATGTGGCTGAAGCCGAAGCGGAATTCTCAAGGGCCCTTACGCTCGACTCCCGCGCTGCACGCGGTTGGCGCCAGCTCATAGACAACGACATCGACGCTGCCCTTCAGGCAGCTCAACAGAACAATAGCATTGCGATGCCAAGTGAACTCTCTCCTGAGAGCGCAGTGCTGGCAATTATGCAAGAAAACGAGCGACGCTTCCCGGATCATGTCAATACCGGACTCCGAGCTCGTATGCGCTTGAAACTATGAGTAGAAACAACTCCTGTCTAGAGTGACAACTTCTGTTCCCATGACAAAAAATGGCACCCAACTTGGTCAAGTCTTGTCACTCATCGAACAATCGCAAAAGTGTTCTCAAAAACCGCAGCATTTAGGCTGTAAGTGGAGCACCCACGAATTGATCTGTTGTGGCACATTGATTGACTCTGGATGTGAGAGGCCCTTACTTAAGAAACGTTGGGGCACATGGTGCGAAAGAATATGGAACGAGCTAGAAACAAATTTAGAAATCAAAAAGGGTTCTCGCTGATTGAACTCCTCATCGTGGTTGCAATTATTGGCATCATCTCGGCCCTCGCTGTTCCCAGTCTCACGGCGGCGAAGCGTGCCGCAAACGAGGGATCAGCAATGGCATCTCTCAGACTCATTCATAGCTGCGAACACGGTTACCGCGCCGCCACTGGAAATATCGATTTCGGAACGTTAACCCAACTTCGCGCTGAATTTCTCACCGACGGCGTTCTGGGCTCCGGCACTAAGAGCGGCTATAACTTTGAAGTCCATCCCACCACTGGTGTCAACCCCGCGCAGTTCTACATTACTGCGGTTCCCACCAATCCCTCAGGTGTCGGCCAAACCGGCACTCGACGATTTGCAATGGCGGAAGACGGCGTTATCAAAGCAGATACTACGTTGACCGTTCCGGCAGACCGCGCAGAAGTAGATGGAATGCCAACTCTCAAAAACTAGCCATTAGGAAACATTTCCTACGACCTACCGCGCCTAATCGCCTTATAGAGTTTGCCTAGTTCCGATCTCGGTTATACTTCAAACGAAATCCAGTGGACACGGCCCAAGCGACTAACCCCCAAGATCTCTCAAGAGCTGCAACCGGAATGCTCGGACGCATCCTGGCCATTGCACACAACACGTTTCGCGAAGCGGTACGCGATCGTGTGTTGTATAACCTCGTCTTGTTTGTACTCCTGCTGACGGGCGCGGCAATCTTCATCGGTGAACTCTCCGGCGGACAAGAACGCAAGATAATTGTTGACCTTGGCCTGAGCGCAATGCTGCTGTTCGGTGTCTTTATCGCGATCTTTGTTGGAGTCGGACTTGTCTACAAAGAGATCGAACGCAGAACGGTCTACTCGATCTTCTCGAAGCCGGTAGGTCGGGGCGAATTCATCGTTGGGAAGTATCTCGGTCTTTGTCTCACGTTGCTTGTGAATGTGATCGTGATGGCTACTGGTGTCTCGCTCGCGTTGGTGTATGTGAGTCGCGGCTGGGATCCGATGATTCCAACAATCTGGCCGGCGGTGCTTCTGATCTATGTTGAGTTGATGATCCTGACGGGCGTCACGTTGTTGTTTTCGTCGTTCTCGTCACCTGCACTGTCTGCCCTCCTAACGTTCTTCGTCTTCATCATTGGACACTTCAGTGCGGATCTGAAGAGCCTGGCATCCTCGATGGGAAGCACAGGCGCTCGCTTGTTATTCAGTGGTCTTTACTACCTGGTACCAAACCTTTCGAACTACAGCTTGATCACTCCCGCAGCGCATGGACACGCTCCAGAACCCAATTTCGTTCTGGCAGCGATTGTCTATGCTCTGATTTACATCACCGTGATCCTCGCGGCGGCAACTCTCGTCTTCAGCAGGCGAAATTTTAAATGACACTAGGTGAGCCACTCGCTGCAAAGAATGATCGAACCAAAACGATCGGCCTCCTGACTACAGTCGTGTTTGGCTTGATAACCGCCGGCTTGTTCGCCCGCTGGATCGATACGAAACGTCCTGCCGCCGATCCGAAAGTCGTTGATGAGGACCTTTATCTGAAGGGACAAACTGCGCGGAGACTAAGTCTGGGTTTCAATGGCCTGGCTGCAGATTGGTATTGGATGAGATCTTTGCAGTATGTCGGCGGCAAGATTGTGAACATGCCGGAGAACGTTGTATTCGATAATCTTGAGCAACTCAATCTGAAACTTCTCCCCTCGTTGTTAGACACGGCGACGACTCTCGATCCGGAGTTTTTCCAACCCTACGAATACGCTGCCGCAGTCCTGCCCGCGGTTGATGTC
>DATEXA010000561.1:0-3440 GCA_035257465.1 Pyrinomonadaceae bacterium
ACCGATAATGGTAGCCGTTCTTGTTTGATTCAACTTCATCAGGACCGTTGTTGTTTCAGGCAAGGACCATCTGTCTTGAATTCGCAATCTAAAACTAATGTCGATATAAGACGGCAGACACGATTTGTAACCAGGTATGAACTGAAACATCCTGTCGAAATACGTTGGCTGCATTAAGTTTATTTTGCAACCAATCTCGCTTAACTAGTATCTGAGCAAACCGCGCACGTTAAATGACCACCCCGGCCTCTTCCCTGGAACCGACAATCTATTTGTGCTCTCCCTAAGGAAAGCCATGAGCACTGAACCTGTTTCTTCTCCGGGTGCGTCTGCCCGTCGAGGTGGTAGGCCTAAAGGCGTGCCGACACAAAAGGTCCAAAGATGGTGGAAGCATGGGATCATCTGAAGCAAACCAATCCCAAGGCTAATAACGCCGCTCTTTTGAATATGGTCGCCAAAGCCATATTTGGTGTACGGCTAAATCCTGTAGTCCGCAAGCGAGAGACGGAACGTCTCAAACGAACCTTGCGACGTCACGGTAGAATCTAATCTTCCTAAAATGAAATCGGGATTTAAGCCAAGGTGGACTGATAAAGTAAAAGCAGTAAAAGACAACCAAATTCATAATTACCAACGGATTGCTCGAAGGATATTCGAAAAGTCGTCGCTCCATACTCTCGTTCCTTTTCTTCCATTGAGCCGCTCCCACTGGGAGTTGATAGACAGATTGCTAATCTCTGGGGAGGAACGAGCCATCACCACCCACTGAGACGGATCTTTGCCCTCAAAAGAGCCAGGCTTCAAGTCGTCAAAACCGATGCAGATAAGTTTCTTGCTCTCTGCCAGGTCGCCAAGGATTGGTTTCAAATTCAGACTTCGGTTAGATATGTGGAACGCGAGTATCCCACCCTCGGCCAACTTTGATAGGTAAAGTTCAATCGCTTGCTGAGTCACAAGATGGACCGGTATTGCATCGGAGCTAAATGCGTCTAAGACAATTAATCCGTAATTGCCTTCCGGAGCGTTTTGCAAGTTCAATCTCGCATCACCCTCAACCACTCCGACTGATCCACTGGCGCAGTTTTGCAGGTACGTAAAATATTGGGAGTTGCGTGCGAGGCTAATGATATCCGGATCTATTTCGTAAAACGTCCACTGCTGGTCAGGTTTCGAGTACGAGACCATTGCGCCGACTCCGAGTCCGATCACAGCTACGCGGTGGTTGGCAGGAGCGGCATTAAAAACAGCCATCACCTGGCCCAACGGTCCATTCTCATGATGGTAAGAAAGAGGCTCGCAGCGCCGGGTCTGATCAACAAACTGCCTGCCGTGGACTGTGTTGCCGCTGTATAAGCTATTAATCCCGCCCATCGAATCAGTCGCCACGCGCGTTGTTCCGAAAAAGTTCCGTACAACGTGAAGTGTGCGGTCTGTAGCTCCAGTGTAATAAACACTGGCGAGCATGACTGCGCCGAGACCCAGGGCAAAGCGCAGTGGTCGCTCTCTAAAAAAATGGTTGATGATTATTAACGGAATACCCAGGACGATGAACAACTTGATCGTTGAAGAGCCGGGGCGTAAGTACAGGACCAGTAATGCGACACTTACGGTAAGCACATAAAGGCCCCCGGGAGAAATGACATCGAGATAGTTATGCTTACTGTTATCTCGACCCTGCGGCGCATCGCCGCGCTGCAACGTGCAGGCTATTACTATTGCTAACGGGTACTCAAGAATCGACGAGAACATAACCGGCGCAATCAAAACATTGAACACGCTACCTAACGCACCGCCGACCGCAATCCAAAGATAGTATTCCGCAAGATACGTGGTTGCTGGCCTATCGTTAGCTAGTTGCATATGACACATCAGTGCGGCAACAAAGAAAAAGGCAAGATTGGCCAGGATTAAGACCCAGGCTGGTTCTGTAGCCCCGGAGGAAAGGATCAATGTCACGACAAGGGCACCGACAAGCATCGGACGATTGAGTGATGCTGGAGATGCAAATTGCTTTTTTGAAAACGCCAGAACAAAAGTGACCAGATAAAGAGCTAAGGGTATAACCCAAAGCAGCGGCACTGCGGCCACGTCTGCAGTAATGTAAGTTGTGACTCCCAACATCAGACTTGAAGGAACAAACGACAGCGCTAACCAACGAAGGCGGCGAAGAATAGTTAACTCATTGTTCGGATCGCCCTGAATTACCGAACTTTGGTAGTGCCCCGATTTGAAAATTCTCTGCATCCCCTCAGCGTTCTCGGCGTCTCTGCGGTGAGTGTCGGGCACGGAGGATCCACCGCCCAAGCGCAGAGCTCGCGGAGATTGCGCAGAGAAAACTGAAAGAGATAACGCAATCACACAGGTTAGGACCACCAAAACGATAAACCCGAGGCGCCACAACTGATGCTGCTGACTCAAACCAAGACTTGGTTCGAGCGCTAATGGGAAAGCCACGAGTGCTATCAAGCTCCCTGCATTGCTAGCTGAAAACAGAAAATACGGATCAACCGCCCGGTGATGGCGCAATCTTGAAAACCAACTCTGCAGTAAAGGGCTGCTCGCGGAAATAGTGAAGAAGGGAAGTCCGACTGAAAACAGAAGAGTTTCAAGGAGCCAAAGTGTAGGGCTTTGCTGTTGTAATGCGGTTAGAACCGGTGTGTGAACAGGAGACCGGAAAAGGTAGATCGCAGTTAGCAGAACAAGAAATACGTGCACTGTCGCCTGCGCCCGCAGGCTAAGCCATCTGGTGGAGGCGAGGGCATAAACGTATCCGAGCAGTAACATACTCTGAAAAAAAAGTAGACACGTATTCCAAACTGCCGGAGCCCCTCCCAAAAGTGGTAACAGAGTTTTGCCAATCAGCGGCTGAATCCAAAACAGCAAGCCGGCACTGATAGAGAGGGTGGCGGAAAACAATAGCGGCGGCAGGTAGTAGGTCGATTTGTTTCGCGCCATTACTTAGGTTAGTCCCCATTGGCCTTGCCTCTCAATCCCCACGAGCCGCTGCGTTAGTCTCCTCCTGAATACCATTTCAAAACTCGTAAGGCGCGCATCGTGTTCCAACGGCTCGGTCGTCCCTCGCCCTCGTCTATTTGGACCAGCATCTTGCCGGGGTACTGCTGCTCGAGTGGCCAGCGGCCATCGTCGTCGCACTTCGACGCCACCAAGTTGATCGCCTCGGTCATGCGCTCATCGGGCGTGATACCGGCGTTGCGCAGATAATCGACCCCCCGTAGCACGTCGTAGTGCCACCACGTCGGGAAAGCGAAGCGCGTCCACGAGGCGTCGCCCTTGCGATCTCGCTCGATCACCTCGCCAGTCGAAAGCCGGCGGAAGAGGCGGCGCACGAGGAGGTACTCCTGTCCGCGAAGACGGGCCTCAGTCAACTGTTGGCTGGCCCCGACGGAGCGTTCGTGCTCGAGCAGAGCCTCCAAAACGCA
>DATEXA010000562.1:0-4273 GCA_035257465.1 Pyrinomonadaceae bacterium
CCTCCCCTGAACGGCGGGTTACCCAAACGCCACGTGCCTTCTACCGGCGCGAATCAGAAGACCGACCACTAATCGTCGCCAGACGATGAAGCAGTATAAAAAGAGTTTTTGGGCCAAATTGTGGCCGGAGGTGTCAACAAACTACCGCCACGAGACAGTTAGTCAACGTGACAAAACGGGAAACTCCTTAAAATCCCATGTAGGCACCGTAGAAGATTCGATCAACAAAGGCGAGACATCGCGAAAGGCTGCAACCGATTTAATGGTTTCAGTTTAAGAAAATCGCTTTGCTAGAACTGGCAGTCATGAGGTCTGGGGTTCGATCCCCCTCGGCTCCACCAATAACAACAACTTACGGCTAAGGAAGCGCTAATCTCTTACTGTTCTGTGGGCCTATCCCACAACTGTGTTGGACCAACGCGACCTTTATATATAGAGGTCAGTGCCTTCGGCTGTTAATGTTTGTGTTTGTAACGAACTGTGCCAAATGGTTCCCAAATGGCCTGCCCCTCTCATGCCCGTGCCACTTCTCTTCTCCTCACGTTCAACCATTGTCATACTCCTTTTAATTGGTTGGAAACTTCCAACCATTTACGAAAGTGAGGGTGATAGAGCGGGGCATATGTGGCCGACGGTTATCATCGGCCAGTTCATGAGAACGTTGCGAAACCTAACGTGACCTTAGACGCTATGCCTAGCCCGGGACTGTGATTGTGAATCAGCCAGGGGTCAAGTAAATGTTGCCAATCAGCAGGTGAATGTCTCAAGTTCAGATTAAATTGCTTTCCCGATTCAAATAGGACCACCAGTTTGCGTCGACTTCGAACAAAAAGGACTTTAAACGGAGAGCTCACTCAACTAACCACAGAAGCCGCGTATTGCGAGTCTGCTTCAAGCGCGTGTTGGATGGCGTCGGCAGGTTATCGGCTTGCAGGAAACGAAAAATAGATTTGATGCGGAGCGCCTCCTCTCATAGATGGGGCCGCAGTCCCTCCCCGGGGCTGCCTGAGCAGATGATTGAGCACCGCGAAGGCTTTGAGTCTTAGCTTAATGGCTCGCGCCCCTCGCCACAGCTGCTCGTTGGCAAGGTCCAGGTAAAAGGATCGAAGATTATAGGCTTTTCGTTCCTCACTACAGTCACCGAACGTTACCGAAAGTTTACGGCAACCTTATGACTTACAACGCACGCTCGCACTATTGTCCGTTCTAGATGGAGGGATGGCAATACAAGTTGGCGTTCGTGATCGAGTTTCGACAGGCTGCGCGATTCGACGGCAGGTTTGAGCAGATTGCATCGTGCAAGGCAACGCGATTTCACCGCTCGATGACTTACCTGCTTTCATTGCAAGCATGCTGACTGAACTCAGCAACACGGAACACAACGTGTCACTGTGTTGCAAGATGATAGTTCGCTTGCGTTACCGAAACGTCACCGCACAGTTACGGCAAAGTCATGACTCCCCTAAGCCGTCGGACTATCCTCCTCGCCTGATGAAAGGATGATTGCAGTACCCAAGTCTCATCATCGTGCCCCTATCCGAAGCTGACAGAGGGGCGGCAAACGGGCATTGGCCGTGATGATCATCGAATATTGGGTTTCCTTAATTCCTGATTCATTCCCGCGAGTCGCCGCTGAGCGGTATTTGAATCTTGAAAAATTGACAGCGTCTCTCAGATTGTGCCCGGCTCTGTGCTTGACGTTGCCGCCAATGGGAGGCTGAACCGTCGGAGTTAGGCCGTTGCCCGGCCGACACTCGGATTTAAAACCTCCCGTAACCTGAGTCGCATCGAGCCGCCCGAACTAACGCGCTTGTCGGGTTGATTAACTGAAATGCTGAGTGTTTTCGCGACGCACCCAGGAAAGTGCTTAGTGCCGGTGGCTCGATGTCTCAGTTCTCGATTTGACTTGAATATTTTGGAATGGTTTGAGCACCAATCCGTAGGGTAGTCAACTAGAAAAAGCCTTGGCCTGCGGAGTTTAGGTCGCAAGCAAATGGCTTTCACAAACAACAAGGAGTTTGGAAATGATTAGGATAACTAACTTACGAAAGGTCGTAACTTCGTTCGCAATGTTTGCAATTGTCGCTCTCGGCTCCGCCGCTGCGGCTAATGCAGATAGCGTGACCTTTCAGCTAAATACTGGCAGTAGTTTGCCAGATCAAAACTATGGCTCTGTCTCCCTCTTACTTAACGGGGATGGCACCATCACGACGACCATCAACCTAATTAATGGCAACAGGGCAATCCAAACAGGTCAAGATGCGAGCGTAGGGTTTAACTCAAGTGTGTTCCCCAATCCCACCATCGCCGAGACAGGTTTGGCCCCAGGCTATTTTTTGGAAAACTTCGGAGTCCCAGGCATCGTCCATATGGATGGCTTCGGCAACTATGAATATGGCATCGGTAGCGTTTCTGGAGCGAATGATCCGAATGCCCTATCCAACCTGGTGTTTACACTCAGCACGCCTGGAGGTTTCTCAAGCGTATTCGACCTAGTTGAAAACTCTACTGGTGGTGGTCTCGCCTCACCTTTTGTTGTTGACATCTTCTGTCCTACCTGCGCAGCGGGAGCTCAGACCGGCTTCGTGGGTACGACCACACAAACGAACACTGTGCCTGAACCCACCAGCATGCTTTTGCTGGGAACAGGTCTTGTCGGTATGGCCAGCGCTGTCCGACGGCGACTTAAGAAGTGATTGGCTTTGACTATCGCTGCATGCAAAGAAAGCCTAGCCCGCCTTTCCGGCCAGTAGGTCGAGATGGCTGCCCCCCGGGGCAATCTTTTACTGCGATAGCATAAGGAAACCAGTCTTGGTTCGATTTCGATCAGTGTTATTAGGCTGCTGCGCGGGTCGCCAACTCCCCATTTCTTTTTATTAACTTGAACGATTTTGGTGGAGCTTACATGAAAAGATTTCTCGCATCCTTGGTTATAGTCGTGCTTTGTGCCTTACTCGTGGTGTTAACGGGAGTAAGCGGTCAGAATTCATCTGGGTCGGGTAAATTTCGTCGCGTAAGGGCTGACAAGCGCGTTCACGAGCAATACATCGTGGTTCTGAAGAACGATGCTGATCCAGACGTCGAGGCAGCACGTTTGTTGCGGGAGCACTCTGGAGATCGCTCGGGTGGTTACACATACCACAATGCCATTAAAGGCTTTTCTGTGCGAATGCCGGAAGAAGCAGCCTTACGAATGGCAAATGATCCTCGTATAGAGTTTATTGAAGAGGACAGCGAAGTGCAGGCGGTCGCTACTCAGACCGGAGCCACATGGGGCCTTGATCGGATCGATCAGCGCGATCTGCCGCTAGATGGAAACTACAACTATAACGCCACTGGCCAAGGGGTCACGGCTTATATAATCGACACCGGTATCCGCGCAACGCACACGGAGTACGCGGGGCGAGTGATTTCCGGGTTTACGGCAATCAACGATGGCAATGGCACGAATGACTGCAACGGCCACGGCTCACATGTGTCGGGAACGGTCGGTGGTTCAACCTACGGCGTGGCCAAGAATGTGACCCTGGTGGCCGTGCGCGTTTTGGACTGCAACGGGTCAGGGACGACCTCGGGAGTGATTGCCGGAGTTGACTTTGTAACGTCCAACCATCAGGCCGGCCAGCCAGCGGTCGCTAACATGAGTTTGGGTGGCGCCGCCTCTTCGTCATTGGATACGGCTGTTAACAATTCAATCAACGATGGTGTTACCTATGCCATCGCTGCCGGCAATAGCAACGCGGATGCCTGTAACTCCTCTCCAGCGCGGGTACCAAATGCGATCACGGTTGGTGCGACCACGATCACGGACGCGCGTTCGTCGTTCTCGAACTTCGGAACTTGCGTCGACATTTTTGCACCCGGCAGTGGCATCACTTCATCCTGGAATACGAGCGACACTGCGACAAATACTATTTCGGGCACGTCGATGGCGACACCACACGTAAGCGGAGTCGCGGCTCTCTTTCTCGAATCGAATCCGGGTGCATCGCCGGCAACGGTAACCGCCGCAATCATCAACGGTTCCACTCCGAACAAGGTCAGCAATCCGGGAAGCGGCTCTCCGAACAGGTTACTGTATTCATTATTGACTGGTTCGCCGACGCCAACGCCAACTCCGACACCAACGCCCACACCAACTCCGACACCGACACCGGGAGGAACGTCGGCGTCATTTGTGAAGCTTGACACGACGACGCAGGGCAGTTGGAAGGGTGTGTACGGCGCGGACGGCAATGAAGTAGTGAACAATGCGGTGAACGATCCCAGCTAC
>DATEXA010000563.1:0-4768 GCA_035257465.1 Pyrinomonadaceae bacterium
TGCGGTACAGCTACAGCACACCGCTTTGGGAGGCGAAGGGATTCGAAACTTCGACAAATATTCCCCTTTCAGATTTCTTTGCCAAACGTTTGGCTGGTGCAGCATCCGGAACTCCCTTCAACGATCCCATCTCCATCCTTCTCTCTGGAAAGGTGAATAACAGACCGTCTCTGTATGACTCTGACAAGAACAATTTCCAACCACGTGTGGCCGTAGCTTGGTCGCCAGGTTTCAAAGGAGGGTTTCTCGGCAAAGTCTTTGGAACGGAGCACCAGTCCGTACTTCGAGGTGGTTTCGGGATCACTAACGACTATTATGGTCAACAGTTGGCCGTTAGCTTTGATCTGAACAATGCCTTAGGTTTTTCATCCAGCCAAAACATCAATGCAAATACCTACAGCCTTCCTGACATCTTCGGCGGTGGAGGTCCTAGACCACTTGCACCTCTGTTCACGGGATACGGCCAGGCCATTCGTCCCCTACCCGGTATCTCGGACCCTGGCACGCTGACCTTTCCACAGACGGCGCGCTTTACCACTGCGCGACCTATCCAGTCATCATTGGATTCAAAACTGGTTGCGCCAATCAACTATAGCTGGAATTTCACGTTTGAACGCGAGTTGCCTCATGGTCTCGTCCTGCAGGCCTCCTATATTGGACGGTCAGCACGACATCTGATCGCCTCGCGAGACGTGATGGCACTGAACAATTTGGTTGATCCGAAGTCGGGTATGGATTGGTATACAGCGGCCGGAATGCTTGAACAACTGAGGGTAGGCGGTACTTCAGTATCCTCGTTAGCGACAATTCCTTACTTTCAGAACCTGTTTCCAGCGAACTTGGCACATCTCCTAAACGTCAACTACTTTGGTTGTGGCGACCCGTGTCTACCAGACGACCCGGGTTTCTTCGTGGATGAAACGTTGAACCAGACCCAGGCTGTTTTCAGGATGGGTAGCCGAGCAATCTTCGGCAACGACTGGACCGATACTCAGGATGCTCTCGATCAAGCAGTAAACGGGGGCGTTTCTACCGGGAGGAATCTGTTCTTCCAACCGCAGTATGGGGCGCTCTCCACTTTTAGCAGCATCGCCAAGTCAAACTATAACGCCGCAACAATAACGGTTCGTGAGCGCCTCGGAACCGCTCTTACAATGGACTTCAACTACACACTCTCGCACTCGCTGGATGACGCCTCCGGACTGTCAACCAGTGGTTCCTTTGGCGGAGCATTCATACTCAATCCGATCCAGCAACGCCAAAGCTATGCGAACTCGGACTTTGACATTCGTCAAATTATCAACATCAATGCCGTCTGGCAGGTGCCAATCGGGAAGGGCCGCACGTTCTTTGGCAATGCAAACAAGTGGGTCGACGGAGTCATCGGTGGCTGGCAGTTGTCGGGGATTTACAGGTGGAATACGGGTCTGCCATCAGGCTTTTATGGTGACAGCGGTCCGTTCGACAATAGCCGCTGGGCCACAAACTGGAACGTACAAAGCAATGTGGTCCGAATTAAGCCGGTGGATACTTGCCCAACTCGCGGTGGCACCGCGGAACCAAAATTGTTTGGGTGCAATACCGTGGATGCCTATAACAGCTTCCGTAATGCAAGACCAGGAGAAGCGGGTGATCGCAATGTTTTCAGAGTCCCAGGTTATGTTGACCTTGATCTTGGCCTTGGCAAGAGTTTTCCTATGCCCTGGAGTGAAAAACAGAAGCTCCAAATCCGAGCTGAGGCATTTAACTTTACCAATACACAGAGACTCGGACAGTACAATACGGGTCGTCAGGGATTCGGAGTAAACCTAAAACCCTCAACCGCTGCTCCTCCAGCAGTGTGGTCCAACTTCACGGCGATTCAGGGAACACCTCGTGTTCTTCAGTTTGGTTTCAGGTATGAGTTCTGATCTGCTCTAGCGGATTCTTACCTGAACATTCTTTTGCGGGCTGGAGCCTTAGGTTTAGGCTTCAGCCCGCTTTTTGATAGCGGCTCTTGCTAATTTCAACGTACGATAGCACGGAGTGAAAACCGTGATAGCAAGTACCAGATTCTGGCTGGCCTCACTAGCGCTGATTGTTTTCTTCCAAGGGGTTGTTAATGGTCAGAGCGGTGGCCATGTTCTCTTCGGCGACATTAAGGTCGATGAGAGTCAAGTAGGTGGATCGAAAATGGCAAGTTTCCAGGTGTTGCTCTATGCCGAATCTGGTAATTTGCTGATGCGGCAGACAGTACCCAGTAACGGACGATATCGATTCCTGGATCTACGCAATGGGCGCTATGAAGTAGTGGTTGAGTTTGAGAATAAGGAGATAGCTCGGGTTTTTGTTTCAGTAAACTCACCCTTCAAAACCGATTTTCGTCAGGATATAGAGTTGCAATGGAACAGTTCTCCGAAAGATGTTAAAGCAGCTGTTCTCTCGGTTTCAGACTACTACAACCGCTCGCCAGCCAATGCAGTTCTCTTTCGACGAGCCAAAGAAGCCAGCCAGAAGAAGCACTATGACCAGGCAATCCTGCAACTGCGTGAAATAGTCGACGCTGATGACAGTGACTTCCCAGCCTGGGAGGAATTAGGTACAAACTTCTTCATTATCAAAAAGTTTTTCGAGGCCGAATCCTGCTACTTTAAAGCCGTGGTTCTCAGGCCGGATTACCTCCCAGCATTGATCAACCTCGGACGCATCAGGATAGTTAGTAAGAACTTCGATGGAGCTATACAAGCTCTCGATCGCGCGGTTAAGATTCAGCCCACGTCAGCCCCGGCAAACTACTTTCTTGGTGAAGCCTACCTTGAGGCTAAATTGGGTTCTAAAGCCGTGCCTTATTTGAATGAGGCCATGAGACTGGATCCGGTCGCCATGGCGGACGGACATTTGTTACTGGCAGCCCTCTACAGTGCCAAAGGCTTAAACGAAAAAGCAGCGATCGAATACTCCGAGTTCCTGAAACAGCGGCCTGACTATCCAGACAGAAAAAGACTCGAAGCCTTCATCTCGGCCAACAAGCCAAAGTGAGATATTGTCTCTAATTTCTGACTCATACTGCGAAAGAAGATTTCTATTTACTTCAGTACTCAAGGGGATAAATATATGAGAACAACAACTCGCAGCGTATCAACTGTGGTAATCCCCCTCATTTTGACACTTGCTGCGGCGCAGGCTACGGCGCACGGTGAGTCAAATCAAGGAGGTCGCGGTGCTGCCCCCTCTAGCTCCAGACACATCATTTATGGAGATGTGAAGGTACAACAGGGGCAAGGGGGAACCGAGAAACCAATCTCGCTCGATCTCACACTCTATACCGAGTACGGAAACCCAGTAGCTCGTCAGCGAGTTCAGAGCAACGGTCGATATCGCTTCATCGATTTGCAGGATGGCCGGTACTACGTTCTCATCGAATATGAGGGTTCCGAGCTAGACCGATTCACAGTTGATTTTTCCTCGCAGTACAAAAGTGATCTCCAGAGGGATATTGAACTGCAGGCGAATGTGGTGTCAGCCGCCGCTAAAGCTGCCGTGATTTCAGCGGCGGAGAAATACGATCGCGGATCCAAGACGAGTTCAACTTTTTCGAAAGCAAAGGACGCACTCAAAAACAAGCAATATGATGAGGCCGTTACGCTGCTTCGTCGGGTCGTTGAAATCGATCCCGCGGATTTCCCAGCCTGGCGTGAGTTAGGTACGACTTACTTTATTCAGAAAAATTATGCAGAGGCCGAAAAAGCATACCTTCAGGCTCTTGCCAAGCATCCGGACTACGTTATCGCTCTTATAAGTTTGGGGCGATTACGAATCGTGGAAAAAAATTTTGACGGAGCAATTGAAGTGCTCTCGCAGGCGATAAAGTTGGAGCCTACTTCAGCGCAAGCCAATTACTTCCTCGGGGAGGCTTACCTGCAAAACAAGAAGGGTTCACTAGCAGTCGGATACTTAAACGAAGCAATCAAACTCGATCCAGTCGGAATGGCTGACGCGCACCTGCGACTAGCGACGCTCTACAACGCCGTTGGCATGAAAGACAAAGCAGCGAACGAGTATGAGCAGTTCCTGAAGAAGGTTCCGGATTATCCGGACAAGAAAAAGCTCGAAGAGTATGTGACGGCTAATAAGAAGCCCTAAAGACCCCTGAGCTTTGTACTTTGAGCTTTGTACTTTGAATATTGAGGCCAACGCACAGTATTTGACTTAAGGCACAAAGTACAAAGCACAAAGTACAAAGCCCAAGCTCAAAGCTCAAACCCAATTCAAATGAAGCGACTACTCCTACTCCACATCACTATACTTCTCATCGTTTTTCTTTTTTCTAACCCGCACTCAAAGTCCGAGATTGTTACTCAGCAATCGTCAGGTGTATTTGCGATAACGGGTGCGACTCTGATTGATGGTTCCGGTCGTCCACCAGTCGGAAATTCAGTAGTAGTAGTGAGCGGCGATTCGATCACCGCAGTGGGTCGAGCAGGCTCTGTAAAGATTCCCAGTGGCGCCAGGGTCATCGATGGCCGCGGACTCACTATTGCCCCTGGCTTCATCGACACGCACAACCACTCAGATCGCGGCCTGTCGAATGATCCTTCCGCAGCGACACAAGTTTCACAGGGCATAACTACGATTTCTATCGGCCAGGATGGCGGCTCGCCGCTGCCAGTCGGTGAATACCTTTCAAAGCTCGATCAAAATCCGGTCGCGCTGAACGTGCTGACCTTTGTTGGCCATGCAACTCTGCGCTCGAAGGTTATGGGCGACAACACAAACCGTCATGCTACTC
>DATEXA010000564.1:0-7612 GCA_035257465.1 Pyrinomonadaceae bacterium
CCGATCAGAGTACTGCCTAGGACAGTAAAATACCCGCCGCTCTGATAACGCGTAATTCCGCTGACTTCCCAGCCAGCTAGTATCACGCCCCCGATGCCTTCCATCTTGCTAAAGAAAGGTAGGCGGTAGTCGTAGGTGGTAACAAAGATGTGGCGTCGATCAAAGTTGGCGAGGCCATAGTTTGCATGGCGATTGAACGGATCCTCACCAAAATCAAGGCCGTCGCCGTTTCCGCTTGTGTCAGTCAACGTTTTTGAAAAAGTGTAGCTGGCTGTGAGTTCGAGATTACCTTTGCGCTTGGCAGCATAGAGTTGCAGTCCATTGTAGTTCGAGTTGGCATCCGAAAGACGAAAGAGAATCCGTTGGTAGCCTTTGTAAGGACGCAAAGAATCAATGTTGGCGTTTGGTCCACCATTCGCAGTGAGATTGGCAGTTAACGCTGCGAACGACGGTTGGTTTAGATCGGGCTGTCGAACCAGATGCCGTCCCAGGTTCCCGACGTAGTTGACCTCGACGAAGAACCCGCGTGGCAACTCACGTTGAATACCCAGGCTATAGTTCATCGAATAAGAGGTTTCCAGATCAGGATCGATTGCATTGATATCACCGATCAGGGCGGCTGTCGCTGGGGTACCACCCCCTGGATTCGAAAGATTGCCATTGCTAAAGCTGGGTATCTGGACGAACGGCGGAACATTGACCTGCGAGAAAATCAGGTTCCCCTCAACTTTGTCATAGAACATTCCAAACCCGCCGCGGATTGAAGTCTTATCGTCGTCAAAGGGAGCGTAAGAAAATCCAAACCGCGGAGCGATCTTATTCTTGGCTTGGTAGAAACCACGAGGCGCTCCCGTAGGAACAGTGGCCAGCGCTGCGTCGCTAACACTGACGCGTCCACGTTCATCGGCTGGAATACCGTCACCGGCGCGGACCAATCCATTGAAACGGTTTCCGCCTTTAGTTGGATCGATCTGTCCGTTGTTAAGCACCGTTACTGCCTTAGACGGATCGTAACGAATTGGATCAAAATTCGCCGTGTTATTAGCCTGCGTGTACGTTGGCGTGAAGTGATAGAAACGAGCGCCGAATTCAAGACTTAGATTGCGCAACACCTTCCAACTGTCTGTTGCGTAGGCTTCGACCTGGTTGAACCGGAAGAATCCGATCGGATCGTCGTTCGCCTCGGTGTACGTGCGGAAATTTCCCAGTAACGCATCCGCAAATGCATTGCGCGTGGTAAAGGGATTGTTGGCACTCGTAGCGGTACTCCCAGAGTCGAAAGTAAGGTTACCAGTGTATATGGAACGACCGTTCTGATCCTTACGATTACGAACCATTACGCCCCCCGTCTTAATTGAATGTTTGCCACGAATAATCGTCACGTTATCGCTGATGGCGATATCAGTCGTTGGCGACAATAACGAAGCGTTCGGTCCGTTGAAGTTTGCAACCGTCCCGCTGCCCGCGAAGGTAACGTTTGGAATACCCTGATCGAATCGACCACCTGAGAAGAGCTGTGGATAAGTAAACCCATACGTTGCACGTTTCCAGAATTCGCCCACTGGCGGAATGCGTTGACCATTCCATGAAGCGTTTGCCTTGGCTTCATTGATCAGCGTTGGCGTTATTAGCCAAGTATAGGAGAGCTGATAACTCGTTCCGGGACGAAGTCTGTTTGTCGGTATAGTCGGCAATGGTGAATTAATAAATGTGCCGAACGGTTCGATCAAGTCGTATTTGTCCTTGAGATAGCGACCGTAGATGCTGTGTTTCGAATTAATTCTATAGTCGATACGAATGTTATCTTCCCGATAATCAAACGGGTTGGGCTGTTGAAACGTCGCGTTGTTTCCCGTTGGCGTGTCGGAATAAGCGACGGCAAGTTTTTCCATTGCGCTGTAAACAGCAGCAACAGCTTTGCCGTCAGTGGTGAGCAAACCAGCCGGGATAATGTTGCCAGTGAAACATCCTGCACGGATGGCAGGCGTCGTCACCACACCACTCGTCGAGTTCACTACTGGCGCGACGCAAGTGGCAAGTGCTTTTGACGGATCACGAAGCACACCGTCATCCGCCGTGCCGATGATGCCGTCGAATCCTGACAGGCGTTGCGAGAAATCGCCCAGTCTTTCGGCTCGCGTCGGCATGTTGCGTCGAACCGGCGGCGCATCCTGACGAATGTACTTGTACTCCTGGCCTCCAAAGAAAAAGAGCTTGTCTTTGAAAATCGGGCCATTGAAATTCCACCCGAAATTGTTAAAGCGCAACTTCCCTTTGGTTGGAGAGAAAGTGTTGCGTGCATCGAGTTTATCGTTGCGGATGAATTCATATACGCTGCCGTGGTAGTCGTTGCTACCACCGCGCGTCACAACATTGACTGCGGCCCCTGCGTTGCGACCGTATTCAGCGGAGAAGTTTGAGGTCTGAATCTTTACTTCCTGAATAAAGTCGATACCCACATTGTTAATCTGACTATTGTTGCTGCCCGAGTCCATGTTGAACCCGCCATCAACCGATAGACTGTTGTAATTCGGGCGGTTTCCGTTTATCGCGGCCTGGCTGATACTCAGGCTGGTCGTCAGAGCAAGCTGGTCTTCGTCCAAAATCGCCGCTCCGGGAATCAACGTTACCAACTGCATGTAGTTGCGACCGTTAAGCGCCAGGTTTTGCACCTGACGTTTATCAACAACTCTAGCAACTTCACCTGAAGTAGTGTTGACTGTCTCACCTGCCGCAGTTGTTACCTCGACGGTCTCTGAAACGCTTCCCGCCTCAAGGCTAAAGTTAACAGTCAGTCGGGTGTCAGCAGCTAAGACGTTGTCGGTTTGGTTAGCCTTCTTGAATCCCTGACGCTCCACTGAAATCGAGTAAGTGCCGACAGGAAGATTCGTGACTGTGTAGAAACCGCTCTCGTCTGTCGTGGCTGTTCGCGCTGCGTTCGTTGCGCTGTTAGTAACAGTAACCGCAGCATCAGGAACAACGGCGCCGGTCGAGTCGACGACGGTGCCGGAAATTCGACCAACGATCGTTTGCCCACTGATACTGATGCAAGCGAACGTTGCGACTAGCAGTACGCAAAAGATTCGCAGTAGCGGGGAAAAGGAAAGGCGAAAACTTCTTGGTTCTTGCATCGACTTGATACCTCCAAAATGTGGTTACTGTGGGTGCGGCTTTGGACCTTCAGCAAACGGCAATTCAGTGAATCCCTCACCGAACACCCCAAGTACTATTAACAGTGTTTAGGAACTAAAACCCCTGAACAATTTACGCAACCATAGGCGCTGCGAATGCTGGCGCAGCAACAAGGACAACCGCCCCGCGAAGGCGCGGATGCTCTTCCGCCGGCACTACGTGAATCTCCGTGTTACCGCCAAACTCTGTAAGTGTTCTTTCGCGCAAGGCACTGCGCACTATCGGCTCAATCAAGCTCCATGCTGTCGTTATTTCACCGCCCACGTAAATGCGTGCCGGGTCAACAGCATTGATAATTGAGGCAAGGCCAAGTCCGAGATAGCGGGCCGTCGAATTGATCGCTGCCAGCGCTTTGGCATCACCTGCGCGAGCGCGAGCAATCAAATCCTCGATACTAAAATTGGAAGTCTCGACATCTCGCGGACCAGGTTCAGACAAGTCGCGTCCGAAATAACGCGATAGCGTTGCCAGGTTTGAGACGTACGCCTCCCAGCAACCTGTAGCACCACACGAACAACGTGGGCCATCAATACTCAAAGGCACGTGCCCAAACTCGCCCGCCGTGTTGTGACGGCCGCGCATCAATTCTCCATTGATAACAATGCCGGTACCGACACCGTCTGAGATGCTCACGAATACAGAGTTGCCGGTCGTGACAACATCGCTTCGCGTTGCCCAGAGCTGTGCAAGTGCACATGCCTTACCTGAGTTTTCAATGTGAACCGGAATGCCGATGGCGGCGGCTAATGGATCTCTAAGGTTGACATCGCGCCATGAAAGCGTCGGTGCGTGCAGGACGCGACCTGCCACCAGGTCAACCATGCCCGGCACGACAATGCCCACACCTTCGCAGGCTCCGATTTCTTTGTAATCCGCTAACACTTGTTTGATACGTCGCGCCAGGTCGGGAATCAGCACATCAATTTCTTTGTTGGTTTGAAAACTGCTTACGGTGCCGAGCTGGTGGCCCATCAAGTCAGTAATCATGATATAGGTTCGAGAGGCTCGAACGTCGACGCCGACGACGCAGCGCTGACGCGAATCAATGTAAAGAAAGGTCGGTCTGCGACCACGACCCACCGCCTCCCCGACTGCGCCTTCAAAAATCAACCCTTCGTCGAGCAGTTCACCAACCAGCAAGCTGGCGACACCACGTCTGACATTCATTAGCCGTGCAAGATCAGCGCGAGAGATGGGCTGGTGTGCCCGCACGAGGTTCAAGGCTATCTGGCGATTAATTTCGCGGCTCGTGCCACGGCGCGCCACCTTGAAGTCATGGGGATTGATCTTTCGCATCGATATTGTTCTTTGTTGGGACTTAATCAGGAGTTGCACCAAGCCGTATTTCAGAGGTTTAAGTCAGTTATTTCCCGCTGTTTCCCCGAACCTGGGGTTCCCGGATTCCGATCGAAAAAGCGCGTTTTATTGTTTACTTTACTTGCCGCACTATCGGCGTGAGAGCTGACAATTGACTATCAAGGTTCGCAAGCACCGACTTCCTGCCTGGCAGGATTTTGTCTAAACACCGAACATATACTCCTGTCGGTCACTGGGCGTCAAGAACTTTTTGAAAGAGATGGGGATAAATCTGGTTAGGAATGTCCAATATGCTTCCGCTTGTCGGAACAGCCGCAGAGCATCCCGACAAGCTGAAGCATGTCGGACATCTCACTCTGTCCGACGCCTCTTGGCACCACAGGATTGTCGGATAACCAGTTCAGGCTTAACTATTACCTGCCGGTTTGCAGGCTTGGATTTCTCTTCAATCGATTCGAGCAACAACTTCGCCGCCGCCTGGCCCATCTCCATCGTCGACCACGCAACAGTCGTCAGCGGCACTCGCAGCATGTCGCCGTAGTGAATGCTTCCGGCCCCAACTATGGCAACGTCTTCCGGGACTCTGATACCTGCATCGTGTAGCGCAGACATTGCGCCAATCGCTGCGGGATCGTTGGCGGCAAAAATGGCCGATGGCAGACTACCGTCATTGATCCAGCGCTTCGTTGCAGCAGCACCATCGGCTTCTGTAAACCCGCACTCTTTCACGATGTTGCTGTGTAACTGCAAACCTGCGCCTTCAAGGGCCAGCACATAACCTTTGTAACGGTCGAGTGAAGTCGATGCAGTCGTTCCCCGAAGATGCCCGATCTGCTTGTGACCAAGCTTGATGAGATGTTCAGTAGCCAGTCTGCCAACCTCGACGTCGTCGGTGATTACCGACGAACACTTTAATCCACTCAACAAACGATCTATCAAAACGATCCTTGCGCCGTCTTTCAAAAGTTGACGGTAAAATCGAACTTCGTTGTCGGCCAGCGACGAAGCGACGATCAATCCATCAGTCCGCGAGCGGAGTGCTTCAATCTCCTCCATCTCCTTGCGAGACTCTTCGTCTGTACTACAAATCAGGTTTTGATATCCAACTGATCTCGCCTGCGACTCGACGCCTCGACAGATCTCCGAAAAGTACGAGTGCATGAGATCCGGCACAACAATGCCAATGAGGTACGATCGATTTGTCGTCAGCGCCCGCGCAAACTGATTCGGACGGTAATTCATCTTTTGAGCGACAGCGAGGATTCGCGCTCGCGTTTCTGAACTGATCTCCGGATGGTTATTGATTGCACGCGACACAGTCATCTTCGAGACTTTGAGCGCACGCGCGATGTCTTCCAGAGTTGTGGGCATGAAGTGTGACTCTACTTACCGTGCTTGAAACTCGACTGGATAGCGGCTTCCGCCAACGGATTCATTACTGCGTAACCCTGGGCATTCGGGTGTAACCCATCGTTACTCAACTCATCCTTCAGAAAACCTTTGCCATCGACCATTGCTGAAAAGTAGTCGAGGTATGTGTGATGGTTTTTGGCGGCGTAGTCTTTCATCCAATTATTGAGCGCAATGATTTGATCAGGCGGCCGTCGCACAGTCTGGATGACAGGCTTGCCGTCCCGAAGTTCGTAATCGCTGACCGGCAACAACGAAGAAAAAACAACACGAATGCCGTTGGCGCGAGCTAGTTCGGCCATTGACGTCAGGTTGGCTTCAATAGCTTCAAGGGTTGAGGGTCCGGTGTTTCCTGCAATGTCGTTAGTACCGGCCAGGATCACAACTACTCTTGGTTTCAAATCGATCACATCGGGTCGAAATCGGATAAGCATTTGCGGAGTTGTTTGGCCACTGATTCCACGATTTACGTAGGGCTTGCCTGGAAAGAAGCCACCCATGTTTGGCGAATCCCACCCGTCAGTGATCGAGTCTCCCATGAACACGACTCGTTGTTGATCCTTCGCCGGCAATCCAACTTTCGTATTGTCGTCGTGGTAACGAGCAAGGGCAGGCCAATCTTTCAATCGCGTCTCAGCGCGTTCAGCGCGCGTCTTTAACTCGGCGCATGGATCAGCAGGACTTATTGCCGGAGTCTGGGCATTTGCTGAGATTCCAATACAGAAGACCATCAGAGCAATCGGAAAGATACGAAACATGGCACTCTCCTCGACATTTATCTCTCATCTTCAACTACAAGAACGAAACTTCAGCACGAAGACTCGAAGGCACCAGGAAATAAAGTTTAGGGAGTATTTTTAGTGCCTTTGGTGACTTCGTGGTTAGGGTTGACCAACAAACTAAGGCGCTGATTTCGGCGGTGCGGCTGCCGGTGCAGCTGGCAGCGGATCTTCCCACACCTTTATTAAGAGCATTGTGAAGTCCTGGTTCGCGGTGCTGCGATGATGTGGTGTGCCGCGCGGAACTATGACCACGTCACCTTTTGCGATCTCCACCTTCTGGCCGCCAATAATCTTTGGTCCACGCCATTCGCCTGGCTCAACCTCTTTGGGACTATCGAGCGTTCCACCTAAAGTCAGTGTTGCAGTCCCTTCCAACACGTAATAGACATCGTCTGAAGCATCGTGCACTTCGGCGTTAGCCGCGGTCGTGTCTTTCTCATGTTGCACTGCCACTCGCAACTCCAGGCCTGGGCCACCAATCAGATCTTCGGCTTTGTTTGCGCCTTGCAGTTTCTTTTGAAGCTCTGATACTGACTGCGCTCGCGTAACAACAAACGGGCGGATTGGTTTAGCGGGCTGCCTCTGCTCGCCCTGCGCAAACACTCCGACCGCAAACAAAAAACAAATTCCAACTACTCCAAAGAATCTCGACATCTTTTATTTAGCTCCTCACATTCGACCGTTTGCCTTCCACGCCTCACCATTTGGATACTGATAATGGACTGATTAGGACGCGGCGGCAGTTGAGCGCCAACGATCCACAGCAACTGCCACAACAATAATCGCACCAATGATGATTTCCTGGATGTAGTTGGGCCAACCGACCTGCTGACAACCATTGCGAAGAAAGGCCATGATTAACGCACCGATCATCGAGCCGAGAATGGTTCCTTCGCCGCCGCTAAGGCTGC
>DATEXA010000565.1:0-1973 GCA_035257465.1 Pyrinomonadaceae bacterium
TGCAGTCAAGCTGATTTTCGCGCAGCCCGACGATTTCCTGTTCGAAGAACTGACACAAGTCCTGGATCTCTATTTACACCACATCGACGCGCGGCGGCCTGTCGAAATCTTTCACACTTTGTTCCTCTCGTTCTATCAGGGTTGGTCCACATCACTCTGGGAAATTGCCGAAGAAGATCCTTTGCAGGTGCGCTACATATCCGACGACGGTGAAAAGACGATCTCTCCTCGCTTCGTCGGCTTCAGCCTGGGCGACGATCCGGACCACTTCGTTGAGGCGTACGTCAGTGAACTAATTTCCGAAAAGCGTGAATGTCACGACTGCGAGTTCTTTAATCGCTGCGGCGGCTATTTCAAGTGGCCAGACAAATCGTACGACTGCGTTAGGGTCAAAAATTTGTTTGCGACACTAAAAAGCGCAGCGGACGAATTGAAACAAGATCTCGCCGGTTATAGAGCAACGGAGGTAATACAGCAGCCATGATGGGAAACCACTTTTCAATCATCTTGTTGCCGACGAATAAATGTAACGTCAACTGTGAATACTGCTTTGAAGACAAAACAGACGATCGGATGACGATCGGTCAACTCGAGGTAGTCATCACCAAAGTACTCAGTTACATGGATGAGGCACACATTCAGGCGTTAACCATACACTGGCAGGGTGGCGAGATCATGACGATGCCTACGCAGTGGTTTGCTGAAGCATATGATTTGATCCAAAACGCGGCGGACGCACGCGGAAAGTTTGTCGAGCACGGTTTGCAGTCAAACATGATTGCCTATCACCCGCGCTGGAATGAAATCATCGGGCGGATGTTTGGCAACAGTGTCGGCACCTCAATGGACTTTCCCAATTTGCATCGCAAGCTCTTCAACGGCTCTGCTTCAGACTACACGCGCATTTGGCAGCGCAATGTACAGATGGCGATGGACGCTGGAATTGAGATAGGTGTGATTGCGGTCCCGAATGAAGCGACACTCGAAGTTGGCGCGGACAAGTTCTTCGAGTACTTCGTCGATGAAGTCGGTGTGCGAAGCTTCCAGGTGAACACGCCGTTTCCAGGTGGCGAGCAGAACGACGCCAAGAGATCGCTCGGTCTCGACCTCGAACGATTGGGCCAATTTTTTGCCGACCTTACCGACGTTTGGGTTGAGCGCGGATACAATAACAGCATCGCAGTCGGCCCAATCGATGAGTTAGTGAAGAAGTTTACTGACGGCAGCGGTTGCTTGCCCTGCATTTGGCAATCCAATTGCGCGGACGAATTCATTTCAATCGATGCGCGGGGTTTCGTTGCTCAATGCGATTGTTGGGTGACCAGCTATCCTGAATACTTCTTTGGCAACATTTTCGAGGATGAGAGTCTTGGAGTGATGCTGAGGGAGAGCAGTGCGCGAAAGAAATTCCTCGAGCGACCGGCCGCGATCATTCCTCAAGATTGTATTGAGTGTGATTATCTCTCGTTGTGTCATGGTGGCTGTCCGGTGAGGACTTACACTTTTAGCGGCACCATGTTTGAAAAAGATCCGTATTGTCACCTTTACCTCGCCCTGTTCAGAAAGGCCGAAGAAGTCGCCTCAAAGTTGGCGAGTGATCGCGCATTCAACAGAGGATTTTTCAAATCGCGACCCGGCAGGCAACCAGGGGCTGACGGGCTCGTGCAAATTACGCCACGCCCAACATTGGCGGCCGCAGCTGCGTCAACGATGTCACCCAGGCTAATCCAGATAGAACGCGCTGGCACGTTCAGAAATAGTGAATACTCCGCGATGAAATACTAACTTCACCTGATTGTCGGATTCCGCCCCCTATTTCAGGCTTGCATTTGATTTCTCGCGATTGGTGATGGTCTTCACCGCGGTAGTTCTGTCTTGATTTGGCCCTGCCGTATTCGTGAGTTTGATATTTCACATTGGACCGTTTGGTTGAGAGGGATGGTCGGATGAAGGAATGGCTGATCTTCGCAAGT
>DATEXA010000566.1:0-10808 GCA_035257465.1 Pyrinomonadaceae bacterium
CAGTTGCGTAGCCTTTCGCGCGTGGCTGCCTGTTGTGAATTGGCAAGGAGCTGATTTGCCTGGGCACCAATCTCTCGCCGCTCATCATCTGCGAGCTGCTCGCACATTTCCTCAATCATGATCAGCAACGCCCTACCCGCCCCTTCCCGATCGCCACACCTCTCAGCAACCCGTCTCGCTCTTTCGATGATCGGTTTAGCTTCATGTCGATGACCGAGTCGAAAAAGAATCAGACCTTGGGTTGTTAGGGCCTCCGCCAGCAGCACCTCTTCACCGCTGTCCTCAAGGATGCTGACCGCTAACTTTATGGAACTCTCCGCCAAAGCATAGTTCTCTGAGTTCAGGTACAACTGTCCGAGGGTCTCATCAACTTGCGCACATCCAATGTTATCGCCTAATCCGTTATAAAGGGCGCGAGCACGATTAAGATGCTTAGTGGCCTCATCAAATCTTCTGAGGCTCAGAAGCAAGTAACCGCGATTGTTCTCGACGGCTGCGGTGTAGCGCAGGTTACCGATTCCTTCAAATTGGATAGCTGCTTCATGATAATGGGTTAGGGCGCGGTCAAAATAGGATTTCTTGCCCTCCAAAACCCCAAGATCTTTTAGGGTGTTTGCAAGTTCCGTTTCAAAACGCCCTTGTGTCGATGCACTGAACGTGGCTTCGAGTTCCGCTGCTTCGTCTAACAGCGTCATGGCCTCATGGAGCCGACGAGAATGACGCTCAATAATCGCGAGCCTAATCAAAGCGATCGCCCTGAGTTCGCACTGCTGATCGCGAAGGTCAAATATGCAAGATCGGAGAGTTGAATGGGCGATGTCGAACAATCCCTGGTGGTAATAACAACATCCCAGTTCTATTCGAGCTTCAATCGCTTTGGTCCGGTCACCCAGATGTTCGAAGAGAGCAATTGCACCGCTCAATAACATCTCGGCCCATTTTTGTCCGCCGGAGAGCTGACCAGATCTTGCAACTGCATCGCTGAGTGCTCCGGCAACAAGAAGTAGCTCAGCTGCAGCATTCTGAGTAAGTGTGCGCTGGTGTGGCCATTCTCCTAACTTCCACCAGGATGCCAATAACGCACACCCAGCACTAAAGTCACCAACCTCCAGCTTTTCGCGGGCAATGGTGCAGCACGCCAAGGCCCTCTCGCTTTCCACTAAAGGAACCCCCGGAATACGATCGATGATCTGTCTTCGATTCGCTAGTGTGGTCTTGTTATGGCTCATTGCATACAAAGTAATCAGTGATACGCCCGTATACACGGTTACTGAAGCTTATTATGTTCTGAGGATTCTCAAGATTTCCGCCAAAATCGGGAAAATTCAAGGTGACTGGGCACTCCCTGCGTAGTAGGTATTCAATTTCGTCGTTCGGCATGACCTCGTCCCGAGACTCGATGTCTGTACTTCTAAATTCAAGATTTAGAATGATTTAATTCAACTACTAGTATCCAAACAAGTCGTGGCATGAGCGTTGAAGTAAAGCAAGCCGAACAAGATCTTTAAATGGTCGACCCAAGAGAATAGCTTCATAGGCGATGGCCTCTCGAGCCGACCCGGCCCCTGACGTTTTTTATCACCAGGAGAACTTCAATGCGAAAAACGAAATCAACTGCACTGGCAATGCTTCTTACGTTAGTAATATCCGGAAATGCATTTTCGAAGAGTGGAACCATCTCCACCACCAGTGTTGGTACTATTTCGACAACAGCCGCAGGAACAATTTCAACGACCCGAACAGGCACCATCTCCACTACTTCAAGGGGAACCATTTCCACCACTGCAGCGGCGACCATTTCCACTACCGCTTACCCAACCATCGAGAGAACTAAGGTGCTTTATGATCTTGGACTGTTTGACGTTCTCTTCAGCCTATATATCTGGTAGTGTTGTTGTCAGTTTGACGCAGTCGGTCAGGGTGAATCCCTTTTTTGCGAAAATCGAGTCAACTTGCAATGAATTGCAGTTTTTGCAACTCCCACACTGATGAGCAGCAACCAATATGCCGCAGATTGGAGATTCGAGATGTCTAGGAATGTAAGGCTGGATATTTCCAACGATTTGTCAGGAGAAAACGTGAGGGTTTGGTGTAGTCCGAAGTTGAAGGGCTTTATCTTTCCTACTGAGTTTTCGGCGTACGAGTTGCTCGAATCCTAACTAGTTACTCTTTTGATTTAACGTTCGGATCATTTCCAATGATCTCTGAACTCGAAGTCGAATAGATGATTGTTGGGTTTCCAAAAGAAGCTGTTGAAACCGAACACCAACATCTTGACGGGTTGCCGGTGATAAAACAGGTCCTAGCTCTTCGAACATTAGTAAGAGTACTCGCCCAGCGCCCTCACGATCACCGCACCTCAGGGCAACACCCGACGCCCATTCAAATATCCTTTCAGCCTCTATGTGACGGCCGAGCTTAGAGCACACAATTCCCTTGGTAGATAAAACCTCTGCAAGCAATACGTCTTCGTCTCCCGACTGGAGCGTTTCAATTGCTCGGTTTGCTGCATTTTCGGCTAGGCCAAACTTCATCTCGGCAAGATGTAACCGCGCTAGAGTGTCATCAACTTGTGCCCTGCGCACAAGATCGTTCAGACCCTCAAACATTTTACGCGCTCGCGAAAGATGAGAATAGGCCTCTTCTGGACTTCCACGGAGTACGAGAAGGTATCCTAAGTTATTCTCGGCAATACCTACCATTCTTAAGTTGCCGATCGCCTGAAACTGATTGCGAGATTCGCTGTAGTGAAATAACGACTGCTCAAAAAGCTCTTGGTTCTCCTCGGAAATCGCCAGCTCTTTATATGTTGACGCCAGCTCAAGGTGATGCCGAGCAGTGACCCACGGTCCTGATGTCACAACATCATTTGCTTCTGTTAGGCGATGCAGAGCGTCTTGAAGGCGCCCGGCATGTCGTTCTAAGCTTGCAAGTCTCACTAACGCTAGGCATCGAAGGTCACAATTTTCGCCAGTAATTGTTTCTAAAACACTAACAAACATCGAACGCGCTAAATCGAAGTTCCCTTGTCGGTAGTAACAGAGGGCAAGTTCTAGGCGCCCTTCGGCAGCTCGAAAGCTAGAACCTAATTGCTCGAACAAGGCGATCGAGCCACTTAGCAAGTTTTCGGCATTCTTTTGGCCGATAGGTTGTTGTTTTGTACTTGCCTCAAAGCCTGCAAGTTCACCTGTTGTGAAGAGGAGATCCGCGCAACTGCGAGAATCCAAGCCTGTCAATCTAGGCCATGACCCGAGCTGCCACCAACGCCTCAACATCAGAGTGGCAGCTTCATAATTCCCGACATCAATCTGATCGCGAGCAATAGCGCAAAATACTTGAACCTCTTCGCTTGCGGTAAGTTGACCAAAAGGTATCCTTAGAGGCTGGCGTTCATGAGCCGAAATTGAAGGATTGTCATTGTTAGATTGGTACTTGCCTACTGCATTGGAGAGCTGTTGCGCGAAAAGGTATGCCGACCTCCATTGATGTGCCGCCGGATAATCTGTGTGCAACTCATTAGCGCGTCGAAGCTCGCGTTCCACTACTTTCCAATCCCATTCGTGGCGAAGCTTAACTTGGGAGTTAACGGAGTAACTCGATTCTGAAGAACCAACCGAATCTTCGATCTCTGAGGTTATACTTCGTCCCTCAAATTCTGATCCACCCACGGGTGGCAAGTAGCCTGTCGCCAGTCGAAGGTAGCAATCGACGATTCCGCTATACGCGAGTGCGTAGGTAGGATCGAGCTCAATTGCTTTTCGAAAATGGACTATCGCCTTTTCCACCGCTGCTCTTGTGAATTGGATCCAGTGGAAACGGCCTTCAATATAAGCCTCGTAAGCACTAGCGTTTTCTGTATAGCGGGCTGTAATTCGTTTCTGTTCATCGCGCGACAATTTGAGACGCAGAGCAGAAGAAATCCGCTGAGTAATCTCTTCCTGGATCTCCAAGATATTCTTTGATTCGAAATCAAAACTATCTCCCCACAGCACCCAACCATTAGTTGCGTCAACGAGCTCGGCATTGACCATCAAACCAGTTGGTCGGGAGACGAGTTTACCCAGTAGCATCGCATCCACGTTTAATTCGCCCGCGAGAACCTTTGGATCGATCTCTGCACCCTTGTAACGAAATACCGTGCTGCGTGACATCACGCGCAACTTCGAGATCTGCGAGAGAGAGTTGATGATGTTCTCACTTACACCATCAGCGAGATATTCAAGCTGGTTGTCCTCGGTCGCATTGATGAAAGGCAGCACTGCCAGGATTGGCGGCGGACCAACCTTTGTCTCAACACCCTGATCCTCTTCAGTTCCGGTCGACGACGGAGTCGGCTCAATCACCTTCACCGCAGCCACGAACCGATAACCTCGCCGGACCACCGTATCGATGTATTGGGCGGCCGAACGGTGATCGCCTAATGCTCGCCTGAGCGTAAAGATGTTCTGAGTCAGGTTACCTTCTTCTACAAACGAGTCAGGCCAAACCTCTCTCATAAGGTCGTCTTTTTCCACCAGTTCACCTGCATTTTGGAGCAGCAAGAGAAGGATGTCGGTAGCTTTTGGAGGCAGAGAAATCGCGTCGCCTTCGCGCGTTAGAAGGCGCTGGCCCACATTCATTCGGAATGGACCAAATTCGTAGCAGTGGTTGTTGCTATGAGGCATAACCCTAAGAACCGGTTAATAAAACTTTGAGAATGTTCTAAGGACTTTCGTGTGTAGCGTGAGTATATTGCCGCTCGTCGTTAAGCGCCGCTGTTGCTATCAGGCTTGTGAATTGTAATTGGCAAGTCTGAATAATGGCAAGAAAATCGAGAACTCCTCGCACGGCGTTTGGTCCGAACCAGTTGAGAGAGGGGGCAAAATCAACTGGAGGGATAAGGTGGAATCCCGATTCGGACTTGGGTACCTCACCCCGGCGGCCTTCGTTAGTCCTGCGTCTCACGGTACTTTCGCCCAGTGATGTGGCCCTGGGGCGCAGGCAGCGAAGCAGGGGGAATCAATCTGAATGAGTGCCGATGTGCTTTACCTTGTCGTGAGGTTTTGTGGGAAACTCCGTGAGGATGATTGCTGTGCGGTGAGGCCAGCAAACACGAATCTCGCGACAAGCTACGGTTCATCGTTCCGATCGCGAAGTCTGACTAAAAAACGAGTGCCAAATTCTAACTACCGAGGTTCGCTATGAAGCAGAGCGAAAACGTTCACACAGAAACAAAGGGATGGATTAAGCCAGTAGGAACCGCCGGGCAATTCCTTTCAGAGCGCAGATTTGTTCGTGTTATGATCTGCCTCAACCGTTGTCATTTGTGACCACGATTGTCAATGCATCAACAAGCTGGAGGCTCATCGGTTCTTCATTTCGTATCCGTAATCAACACCGCGTCTCTCAACAGCACTCCGCGCGAACACACCAGAGTCTTTCCATCAGCAGACCAGGCAAAGCCAGTAATCAAACTGTCTTTGAAATCGGTAACCTGCTTTGGCGGGCCACCATCAATCGACTGACTCCAGATGTTACTCACGTTGTTTTGATTGACGCTGTAAAGAAATGATCTGCTATCACGTCCCCACTGCGACTGCACCACTGTTGTCACCGTGCCACTCTGCCCAATCTCGAAAACCTTTGTCTCACCACTGCCTTCAAACGGCATCACAGCAATTCGATTTGGTGGAGCAAAAGGATCAGGTGACTCAGCGAACGTGTAGATAATCGACTTGCCATCGGACGAAACCGCTCCGGCGGCGGCGGCGTGATCGGTAATCTGTTGCGGCGAGCCTCCATCGATTGACACTTTCCAAATCGTCGGTTTGGCGCCGGACATCGCAGTGAAGATCACCCATTTGCTATCAGGCGAAATTGTTGGGTATGAATCGGCCGGGCCATTTGTCAATTTGATCGGATTACTGCCATCCAGGTTCACCCTCCAGGTGGTCTTATTCGCCTCCCGCAATGAGGTATAAACAACATACCGGCCATCCTGAGAAACCACGGGCGAGAGATTTTGCGCTCCATTCGACGTCAGTTGCTTTCTGTTGTTACCGTCGGGATCAGCGAGCCAAATATCCTGATTTCCCCCTTCGGTCGATGCAAATGCAATTCGCCCATCAGGTGACCATGAAAGGTTGTTGCCGGCGGCCGAAAAGAACCCGATGTTTCCAGTGGGTAAACGGATCGCTTTAGTTGCATCACCGTCCGGCGCCACCCAGAGATTCACCAACCCTTCAGCCTGAATCGAGGTGAACTTTTTACCATCGGCGGTTAAGCCAATCGCCCGGTAGGTACTTAGGTCATTGGTAATGCGTCTGGCCTTTCCCTCGGGATAACTCAATACCCACATTTGAGCCTCACGAATGCTCTCACCGGCAACTACCAGAAGCCCGCTCATATCAGGTAACCACTGCACCCGTGCGGCGTATGACCAGGTTTGAGTTGACAACGGCTGCTCACTTCCATTGACCACCGAGAAGACGACAACTTTGCTTGAGCCTCCTACTGTCGACACCGACGAAGCGATGAACTTCCCATCAGGCGACCACGATGGTCCAGTGAAGAAGATCGGAGAGAAGCGTTCCGGAAGCTTTTTAACTATCAGATCACGTTGCTCACTACCGTCTACGTTTGAAATAACCAAGGTCGTTTCGCCCTGGTTTGGATAATTGCCACGAATGAGAACGAACCGCTTGCCATCGGGAGAAAAGCTGATTGGCCCATCAATCTTTTCCAGGATCTTAACCGGAGTCCCGCCCAGTACAGGAATTCGATACAGCGTTCCGGCATCGAGATTAGTTTTGGTCGCATAGAAGAGTTCGTTGCCATCGGTTGAAAAGGTCAAACCAAAAAATCCAACCGGAGCCGGCGGCACGATCAGTTTGTCGTTTGCGGTGCTGACCTGACGTATCCAAAGGCTTTGTGTACTTCTCGTGCTCAGTGCATAGACAACGTATTTACCATCGGGTGAAATCGTTGCATCGATGGCGTTGCCGGAATTGGTGATGCGCGAAATCTTGATATCCCAAAAGTGTTCGACTGGCGGTGTACGGTTTACTAATTTGTAGACGGCGAAACTGGCGAGCAAAGCGACCAAAAACATCCCGCTTAACGCCAACGCAGTTCCAACTTTGTGTCGCTTGATCTCGATGCTTAGCGAATGACTGATCGCCGTTATTGCACTGCGGGGTTCAGTAGTTTGAGCAACAGGAAGTATTGTGGTCACATCACCGCCAACCGGGCTTCCGTTTGGTACAACTGATTGCTCCAGCTTCTCTTGAAATTCCAATTCCTGCTTCAACGCCTTCAGATCCAGCCAGAGATCCTTTACAACCTGGTAACGCTCTTCACGATCTTTCCTCAGACACTTGGCAACGATCCGATTCAGTTCCGATGGCATGCCGGGAACCACTTGTGAGAGTGCGGGTGGTTCAGTCTTGAGGATCGAAGCCAGGATATCGCTTGGCGTTTGGCCCTCAAACGCCTTACGACGCGCTAGCATTTCGTAGATCATCACGCCCAGACTGAAGATGTCGGATCGAGCATCCACAGGTAGTCCTCGGGCTTGTTCAGGCGACATGTACGCTGCCGTTCCCATCACAATTCCCGATCCGGTTCTCACCTGAATTGTAGGCGCCTCCGCAGCCACGGCTGATCCGCCTTGTTCATTCAACTTTGCCAATCCAAAGTCCAAAACCTTCACGTAGCCATCGGGCCGCAACATGATGTTGTCTGGTTTAATGTCGCGGTGAATTATGCCTGCCTTGTGAGCAGCCGAAAGAGCATCAGCAACTTGAATCGCAATGTTAAGCGACTCATTAAGTGTCAACGACGAGAGACTCAAGCGCTGACGCAGCGTTTGACCTTCAACAAACTCAGTAGCGATCACGTGTGAGGATCCCGCCTGAGCTATTTCGTAGATCGTGATTATGTTTGGGTGATTTAGAGCAGAAGCTGAGCGCGCTTCCTGCTCGAATCGTCGTAGGCGATCGTCATCCTTTGTGAATGAGGCAGGTAGGAGTTTCAGCGCGACTTTGCGGTTTAGCCTTTTGTCCTCGGCGAGATAGACCTCACCCATGCCACCGCGGCTGATAAACGACAACACTTCGTAGGCGCCAATCTTCTGACCCAGTGTCAGCTCGTTCTTCTCGCCAACGAATGATTCGGCGGCGGCCACATACGCTGGACCATCAATGAAACTCCCAGATTTTTCATGCGAGGCAATTAACGACTCGACCTCACCACGCAAACGGTCGTCGCCAAAACAGGCTTGTGAAAGAAATGAGCTTCGCTCCTCCGGCTGATACCGGATTGCGGAATTGAATATCTCTTTAACTTGTTGCCAACGCTCGGGAGTCATCAGTGTGTATTTTGCAATTCCAGCATCCAGATATTGCCGGTAGTCTCCGCATACTCATAAACGATCTGATTCCCAAGCGGCGACCACGCGGGATAGCGCACGAACGCATTCAACTTGGAGTAGTTTGTAAGTTGTTTCTGCACCTTCGTCGTACGAGAAATCCAATAGATATTCCAAATGCCGTTGCGCCGGCCGGCAAAAACAATCTTGTCTCCGTCGGGTGACCAACCGGCTGCGAAGTCTTTGGTTTGATCGAAAGTCAATTGCGTAGGTTGGCCGCCACTGCTGGGCATTACCATGATGTACGCATTATCACCACGCTGCATTTCAAAGGAGAGGAACTTACCGTCCGGTGACCAAGAGGGAAAACCCATCAATTGATTGTCAAAGGTCAATTGCTTTCGTTGTCCAGTTCTGACCGAAGCGACCCACACGTTTACAGCACCATTTTGGTTGAAATTGTAGGCGACCTCGTTTCCATCAGGTGACAGTGTTGCAAACTGCACATCTTCACCTAAATCCAATAGAGGTTCTTCTTTACGTGTTGTCAGCGAGATGGTCCATACCATCATGTGGTTGTTGTTGCGGTCTGAGATGAAGGCAAGTTTATCCCCCTCTGGAAACCAGCTCGCCTGGCTATCAGTGGCGGGATTGTTTGTCAGCTGAGTTAAGTTCTTGCCATCGGCATCCGCGATCCAGATGTCGGCACTAGTGCCGGGGCGCCACCTGTTGAGCGCAACTTTTCGGCCGTCAGGCGAAAAGCGGACAAGATTATTTCGCTGACTGGTATCACTGGTAAATGGGGCTGGCGGCTTAGCGTCACCAGATGCGGAATCCAGCGGAACTGTCCAGAGGTTACTTGATATTCTGATTGCGTTGTAGACGATTTTTTGACCGTCACCGGAAATACTGGCACTTGCCACAGTTGTCCCAGGCCCTGACGGTAAAACGGACACGGCATCGCCCACTGGCTCGCCAGATGGAGAGACTTGAATTCTCGACAGCCCCGAATTTCCATGAACGTTCAGAAAGTAAACATGTTGCCCGTCGGGCGCATAAATTGGAGCATTACCGTGTGACACAATTTTCGTAGGTTCACCACCTTCGCTAGCGATCGACCAGACGGAAGAAAAGATAAAGTCCGATGTTTCAAATACTATCCGTTTCCCGTCTGGTGACCACGACGGAGAGGCGTGGCCACCGGCTGGCTTGCCGGCTTTGGTGACCTGCCTTGCTGCCCCACCCTGGGACGGAATGATCCAGATGGTTGATGGTGGCAGGGTGCGTGAAACAAAAACTTCACCCATTTCGCCTGATTGATATGCGATCGTAGAACCGTCTGGTGACCAGACTGGTCTCGCTCCAACGTCCGTCAGTTGCTTTGGAGTTCCACCGAGTGCAGATATAACCCAGATACCACCTCGGCTTTTTGAAATATAGGCGATGCGTTGACCATCGGGCGACCAGGAAGGTTGAAGGTTCTGTTGACCATCCTTCGTCAGTTGTAACTCGCCGCCGCCGGGCGTGAGTTGTTTAATGTAGATCTCAAAACTTCCATTCTGGTCCGAGCTGTAAACGACTGATTTTGCATCAGGCGAGAGTGAAGGAAAGCCGTCGAGACCGGGCGAGAAGGTAATCTGAGTAGTCCTGAGCAATTGCGGCGTATCACTAATCTCCGTGCGTTTGCTACTGAAAAACTTGTAGAGAGCTATGACGCCAACGGTCGTCACTATTGCGACTGCCGTTAGTGCGAGAATTGAGCCGGCTTTATGACGTCTAATCCCCGCGCTTAACGAATGAGTAATTGTCGAGACGGCTGTCTTGATCTCACTCGTTTCTGATGGCAGCTTTACCGCCGCAGTAAAGTTTTGCTGACTGCTTGCCTCGGGAGGTTCACCAATCTGCGCCGGAGCGACGGAACGATCGAGCTTGGTCTGAAAATCGAGTTCCTCTTTCAGACTCTTCAAATCAAGCAATAGATCCTTAACGACCTGATAGCGCTCCTCACGATCTTTGCGCAGTGTTTTGTTAATAATGCGTATCAACTCTGCAGGCGCTTCCGGCAGAAAGTTCGAAAGTGATGGTGGGTCAGTTTTCAAAATCGCTGCGAACACGTCACTGGTCGTTTCGCCGTCGAAAGGTTTCCGTCCGGCAACCATCTCGTAGATCACCGTGCCCAGGTTAAAAATGTCCGAGCGAGCATCGACCGTTTGGCCACGGGCCTGCTCTGGCGACATATATCCCACCGTTCCAATGATGACACCCGATCCGGTCATTACTTTTCTGGTGGGTGCATCTGAGACAGATACCTGAGCGGTAGACTCAATCAATTTAGCTAAACCGAAATCGAGTACCTTCACGTAACCATCCGGCCGGATCATTATGTTTTCAGGTTTGATGTCACGATGGATGATGCCCGCTTTGTGCGCAGACGCGAGCGCGTCGGCAATCTGAATCGCAA
>DATEXA010000567.1:0-19039 GCA_035257465.1 Pyrinomonadaceae bacterium
AGGTTAACTGTCCAAAGAGGCAATCAAGCGGTTGGTCATAAAACGGAAAGCGGCAGGCACAATAACTCATTGGAACCTGCCCCAATTCAATTGAAATAATGGTGAGCCGTGGAGGGCTCGAACCTCCGACCCGCTGATTAAGAGTCAGCTGCTCTACCAACTGAGCTAACGGCCCTTGCGATTACGCGTTCCGAATTATACGGTCGAGCAATGAAGTGTCAAGCGAGCGCTGAGCACTGTTAATAGCATTTGTCGATTGAGGATTAGAGTCAAAATCCGAATCCTCATCAGAGAGTTCCTGGGCCAAATCGGCACTTGGCAATCGACAATCGACAATCACTTTACGCTTCTGCCGCACACTGTTGGTCAGAGAGTAACTTTTGCACTGTGTTGATTAGTTGATCGACGTCGGGTTTCGCAACAAAGGCCGATGCACCTGCTGCCATCGCTTCATGACGATGTACTTCGTACGCATCGCCCGTATAGAAGATGCACGGCACGCCAGGGGTTGCACGATTTAGAATTTGACACAGCTCTAGACCAGTACCGTCAGGCAGGCGTTTGTCGAGGACATAAAGATCAAACTGAGTTTCCGATGCCATACGACTAGCTTCCTCAATTGTTGATGCTATCTGCACTTCATAATCCGCGTCAGACAGAAGAGCCTGCAGCATTTCCGACGTGTCGCGATGATCATCGACACACAGGATTCGACACTTTGGAATGGACACCAGGGGCACCTCCTTGTTCGGGCGATTTAGAAGATTCACGGCCGCTGTGAAGTCTTAGGGAAAGTACGCAGCACCGCGATTATAGTCGGGCGTCGATGTTTGTGCTACTGGTCAAGAACTTGATTTTCAACGTCTTGGATCCAGCACTCATCCGAGATTTCTGGAAGGCCGAACGCATTGACGGTTTCCAATAATTACCTCTGTATTTCGGATCGTTCACCTTTCTTACGATCCCCATACGAGCTAAGGTGGGCAGCCCTCCTGCCCACCGCCAAACTTATCTCAGATCTCAGATAACGCTGAGATCTCAAATTTGAGATCTGAGATTATCTGAGATCCGAAATCCCTATCTTTCCTTTTTCTGTTCGAGTGCTAGCCCAACCTGCATCGCCTTCAGAATCTGATTCAAGACTTCGATATCTTCATCTTCAGGCTCGAGCTGTTGGTACTTCTCCAGTGTGGCTGATGCAGCAGCGAGGTCGCCGAGCTTGTGGTAAACAAGTGAGAGGTTGAAGTAGACGAGTGAGAAGCCCGGCTCAACCTGTGCCGCTGCTTCGTAGTGAAGTTTTGCAAGCTGCAGATCGCCAGCGTCGTAGTAGAGATTGGCGAGATTGTAGTGCGCTTCGACGTGACGCGGGTCGTTTTTCAACGACAGCGTGAAGTTGTCGAGAGCTTTTGAGAGTTCACCTCGTTCGAGATTGATGATACCCAGGTTGCAATAGGCCTCAGCGACGTTGTCCCCTTCATTGATCGCTTCAGCATAATGCGCCGCCGCGTTGGGATCACCTTGCTCGTGCAATAACAACGCTTCTTCAAACGGAGTGAGTAAGCGAGCGACGCGACTTGATTCAGGCCGAAACAAGCTTAGTTGACCCTGCAACTCGGCTTCGATCTGGCGAATGCTCTGACCTTGAGAACGCAGTTCGCGTACACGTCTGAACTGAGTTAGCGCCTGAAAGTCGTAAGTGAAGTCAGGAGTTTGTGAAGGCGAGGAAGCCTGGATGATGCCCTGTTCAGTCCAGCGACGAATAGTCTTCTCGCTCAGCCCAAACAGTTGTTTGATTTCTTTGATGGAGTACGAAGATTTGACACGCTGATAATCCGCCTTTGACGGGACAGGTGAGGGGAAGGAGATTACCTTAGTACTATTGTCTTTCATCTATTGGCGAACAAACAAACGAGCGACTATGACGCTTTGCGCTTCTTTGCTGTCGTCTTCGGCTTGACCAGCTCGATCTGCGGTTTCTTCTTGGCGCCTGTCGCTGGTGCTTTAACCATTGGCTTGCGATTCGACTGCTGCAAACTCTTCTTCAGCGCGCTCATAATATCAAGTCTGGGTAGTTCTTCAACCTCTTCAAGTTCAACAACCTTTCGTCCCTTGATCTTCGCGTCAATTAATTTTCGTAGAGCCGAGTGATAGTTGTCCTCGGTATCAACCTCGCCGAGCGTAGTCACCATTTCCTGCACCAGTGTCGTCGCGAGTTTCAGTTCGTTCTTGTTCAACTTCTGAACTGTCAGTTTGCCGACGCCATCTATCTCGGGCACGTCTTCCATTTTCCGCAGTTCGTGCGGGTAGTGGAGCTTCTGCAGCACGAGGCCATCCTCATGTGGAAACACGGCAACCAGGTCTTCGCGATCGCGTAATACGACTTTGCCGACGCCGACCTTTCCGGTCTGTTTCATCACTTCACGTAACAGTGCATAGGGTTTTTCGGAGACGGCGCCATCGGGCCCGGCGAAGTAAGGCGCGTCGTAGAAAGTGGTTGGAATCTCAGAGCGGTCGACGAAGCCTACTATGTCAACGGCTTTGGTGGTCTTGATTTTAATCTTTGCAACGTCGTCAGGTTCGACGATGGCGTAGCGGTCAGGTTCGTACTGATAGCCCTTGGTAATCTGATCGTTACTAACAATCTGGCTGCACTTCTTGCAGCGCTTGTCGTAGCCAATCGGACCATAATCATCACGATGAAGCTGGTTGAACTGAATCTTCTCGCTCGTTTCGATGGCGTTGTAGATACGTACCGGGATGGCCACCAACAGAAAGCGAATGTGTCCTTTCCAAATCGACCTCATATCCACCTCTCCTCATGCGAAACGCGGGCGATCGCCCGCGCTGTGTGTGTCTTCGCGCCTTTTTCCGCACGAAGTGGGCGGTATTATGCGGGGATCGGGGAGGCAAGTAAAGAGTAATGTTCCAGCCTATGGTCTAGGCCCCTTGCGTCTTAGGCTTTCCCAGACGCCTAGGTGTTATTGAGGAAAGAGGGGCGAATCATTTTCCATATCTCATTTGACATTTTTCAGTTGTCAGATGGAATGAACTAAGTATCATTCCTGAAAATCTCACATCGAGGACCTCACAATGAAGAAAAATCCAAAGAACGCCGATCAGTCATTTGCTGACAAGCTGGAAGATCGATTAATCGAATTTGCTGTGCGCATCATCCGGCTTGCTGCACGTCTACCACGCACACCTGCTGGGAAACACGTATCTGGTCAGATCCTGCGATCTGGCACATCCCCCGCACCAAACTATGGAGAAGCGCGAGGGGCCGAAAGCCGTGCCGACTTCGCTCATAAGATCAGAGTCGTGATGAAGGAATTAAATGAGACTTCTATTTGGCTTCGCATTATTGAACGAAGTCAGATGCTGTCTGCTGAATCGCTCGTGACATTATGAAGGAGAATGGCGAACTCTGCGGGATTTTTACATCTTCCTTAGAACGCTTCGCGAAGATGGCCAGTAGTTGACAACTGAAAAATGTCAAATGAGATATGGAAAATGATCGGTTCGCCTTAACCACAGGAAGCAATCTTAGGCCGCCGCCACCGCATGCATAAGCGCCATCCGCATCGCTCCGGCTGTTTGCCATCGCTGGGTCGGATCCTTCGCCAGGGCGCGGTCGATGATGTCGCAGACTGATTGAGGGATGTGAGGGGTGCGCTGACGAAGCGGGATACAGGGTTGTTCAAAGATTGCACGGATCGTGTCGTTGACGCTTGTCTTTCTTGTGAGGTCAAGTGCGAGCCTGCCACTGAGCAAGCTGTACGCAGTCATTCCAACCGCATAGATGTCAGACTGGGGTTTGACGTCGCGGAAGTTCCGCAACTGTTCCGGCGGCATATACGCCAGGGTTCCTGCCATCTCCCCCGCCATCGTTACTCCGCTCATTCCAGAATGGGCAAAACTCTTCGCGAGACCAAAATCAGTTAGCTTGGCCAGCCGATTACCTGGTTGCCCGGCGACCAGGATGTTCTGATCTTTGAAATCGCGATGGATGTAACCTTGTGCGTGCGCGTACGAGAGCGCGTCGAGAGCCTGGGAGATGATCGAGATACCATCTTCATACGAGAGATGTCCCCCTTGTTCCTCGGCTAATTTCGCCGCGTCTGCTCCCTCGACAAACTCGGTCACAAGATAGACGACACCGTTGTGTGTGCCTCGGTCGATGAACTCGACAATGTTCCTGTGTTTGAGCGACGCAGCAACATCAATTTCGCGCATGAAGCGTCGCATGGCCTTTTCACTAACTGCAAACTCCGGCAAGAGAGTCTTGATTGCAACTGGTCGCCCGGTTTTCTGTTCACGACCAAGCATCACACAACCCATCCCGCCGCGGCCCAGTAACTTCACTGTGTCATAGCCGGGCACGGACTGTGGTGACTGCTTCATCTCGATGCGACACTCTTCGCAGAGGAAGGAGAGTTTTTCGTCGGGATTCGATGCCTGGGCTTCTTCGCGCCGTCCACAGTTCAAACACTCAACCATTACGAGAACAGGTCGGGCGGTACCCACATCCTGGGTAGTTTCTGCAAGTTGGCGATCGTCAGCGACTGTGACTTCAACCAGCAGCAGTGTTTCTCCACCTTGAATCTCATCGCCATTTTTTAAGAAGGCTTCCCTGACTCTTTGACCATTCACAAAGGTCCCATTGGTTGAGCCAAGATCACGAAGAAAGGAATGCGGCGGGTTTATTTCGAGCAGGCAATGATTTCGCGAAAAAAACCTATCGTCCGGAAGATACAGGTGTGCATCGGGTGAACGACCAATTAGAAAACTGTCATGTTGTGTGAACGAAAAGATGCGACCCTTATAAGGTCCTGCTACCACTTTGAGGTTGACCTGCATAGCGTCCGATAAGCTTTAGCTCGTCTCGGCGTGGCACAGACTGCGGTCTGTGTGTGGAATTGGATTTGTAGACGGGTCACAGATTGAAGTCTGTGACATTAGCGAGTGATCTGGAGATCATCAAACGCGACTTCAGTAACGTCGCTTGTGTAAAAACCCACTCGTCCGCGCTTGTAATTTCCGGTGTCGTTGATCTTGGTTAAGAATTCGCCGTTCGCGTAGAACGAGAGTTCGGAACCTTTTATTCTTACTTCGAGCAGATTCGGACTAGTACCGGAGTGAATTGCGGTCGAAGGAGTCTTATTAACCAGAGATGTTTGAGTGCCGTCTTTATGCATGATGATTTCGTATTCCGGCGAATCGCTCGGATAGATCAGCAGTGCGTAATCTTCCAGTTGTTTTGCCTTTGACTGTGCACAATGCACCATTAGTCCGAAACCAGATGACGGCGCTGTTCCATCGACAATTCGAGCTTTTACTTTCACAGTGGCGTCTTCCGTGTTGTAGTCGTCCGACGGCGCATACATCACGATGAATGTCTTGTCTTTTGAGCTCATGTGATATTCGCCACCGTCATACCAGATGTGGCCAAACTTCGATTCGCCGGTGCCCCATTTGGATTCCGAGAAGTCATCGATAAGCGAACCGGGAGTCAGACTACTGTTGGTGTTAGGTCTCGATGTGTTGGTATTGGAATTTGAAACCAGGTTGGCGTTGCGGTTCTCATTGCGATTCAAATTGGCGTTGTTTGAATTCGCCGCACTCATACTTGCAAGCGCGATAATCATCACCACCAGGCCAATACCGATTATACCGAGCGCCGCAACACCACCCAGCACCCACCATACGGCATTTGATTTCTTTCGTGGCGGCGCGGCTACCGGCATAGGTGTCCACTGTTGTGGCTGCGGTTGTCGCTGAGGTTGGCTAGTCGGGGTCTGGCTAATCAGCTCAGTATCTGGTCGATAAATCTCAGTCGGTGGAGGTTCAGATGTATCGCGCCCCGGCGGATATCTTTTTGTCGCGTTTGAATCGGAAGGTGGTGGATCAGCTACGAGAGGAGTTCCATCTTCCAGGCAAAAATTCAGTGATGCATCTGTGTAACTGCGATTGCAGCTAGGGCAACGTTTCATCTAGTGACTCACTTGAAGGTTGGCTTGAAAACCGTCGGCCAATTATAGAGAAAGTTCGACCGCGCTCAAGGGCTAATGGGTTTCCCGCATCGCCCACAGAATTTGGTACCCACTGGATAACTCGTGCTACATCCTCTGCAGAACACCTCGACCGGTCTTGCTTGTCGCCATTCCAGTTGGGAAGTTCCAATGGGAATGCCGCAACGTCCGCAGAACCTGATTGAACGAGGATAGCTATGCCCGCAACGTGGGCAGGTCACTGTGTCGGCAGGTGGTTTCACACCCGAACTAATTGGAGTCTTCACTGGTCCAGTCTCTGAAACAGGCTGGAATGTCGTGTTACCACAGCGACCGCAAAATTTCACACCTTCCGCAAATCGAGACTGACACTTCGTACACATCACCACGACAAGTGTTGTCGATTGCGCGCCCGTTTTGCTATCGAGGCTGCCTCCGCGTGAAGGTGTCAGATGACTCGACGTCGCTCGTTTCGACTGCGCTTCAATGATTTGTTCAGCGACATCGCTGCGTATCTCTATTACTCGTTCATCATCCGGCTCGCCCGAACGGGACACTCTAAGCACGTGTTTGCCGGGAGCAACTGACGTCAGAATTACACGACCGGAACGTCCGACACTTCCGTATCGCTCGTCGTCTACATAAACCTCGGCACCTGAAGGAGCCATAATGACTAGACGCGACTCACCTCGTCGATCTTCTTCTGATTCAGTTGAGATCGCTTCGGCGAAACCTTCGAACCATTCAGTTGCCGTTGCGGGGCGATCATTAGGTTCTTTGGCAAGTGCCTTCATTATGCTTGCTTCAAGTTCTGTGCTGACATCTGAGCGTAAACTCGAAAGAGGCGGAGGCAACTGCATCAACTTCTGGGCAATCAACTGAGTTATGTTGCCGGTGAAGGGAGGTCGCCCACCGAGCATGTGGTAGGCGATCGTGCCTAGTGCGTAAATGTCAGCACGCGCGTCCAGCGGCGTTTCCTGCTGCATTTGTTCAGGGGCCATGTACTCCGGAGTACCAATGATGCCTCTTGACGCAGGTCCACTCGCCGACGTTATTTCGCTGCGATCGGCGTTCACGATCTTCGCAAGGCCAAAGTCGCCAACCTTCACAAAGCCATCCTCACCCGCCGACTTTCGCCGTTGTTGCATCAAGAAAATGTTTGCGGGTTTTAGATCGCGATGCAGGATACCCTCGTCATGCGCGGCCTCGACGCCGGCAACCACCTGGCTCATGATGTTTGCAGCACGTTGCGGGTTCACCGTTCCTTCGCGACGCAACAGATCGTAGAGAGTCTCGCCTTCCACGTATTCCATCACAAGGAAAAACACACCGTCCGGGCTCTTTCCGAAGTCAGTGACGTCTACAACGTTCGGATGACGAATAGAGGCTGCCGAACGTGCCTCACGTTCGAAGCGGGCGATTGCTTCACCTTCCTGCAGATCTTCATCGTTAAGAATGTCGGGGCGCACCGTCTTGACCGCGACCCGGCGCGTTTGCAGATTCTGATCGCGAGCAAGATAGACTTGACCCATCGCTCCACGACCGAGTCTCTTTTCCAGAAGATAACGAGAGGCGAGTAGTTTGGGGCCGGGCAGAGTGCTTTTTGTGTTGGCCTGCTCCTGAGGGCAAGTCAGGACATCGTCTTCATAACAAAGTTCGCAACGGGGGCACTCGCGCATGGGATCGGAATTCTAGCAGAGGTGGAGATTCTGTGCCCCAAGATGTCCGACATGCTTCAGCTTGTCGGTCTTGGTTTTTTTGGTTGTTAAGTAGAGACAAGTCCGACTAGCAGAAGCATATCGGACATCACCTCGATCACGCTGCTGCTACTTCCGAACAACAAGCTGCGCAACGCGTCGCTGCCAGCGGAATCGCCGTTAGACAGTACGGGCAGTCCTTCGAGTTGGGTGGTGGAGGTGGAGCCGCACGCAATCGGTTGACTGACTTCACAATCAGGAAGATCACAAAGCCGATAATCAGAAAAGTGACTATATCGTTTATAAACTGTCCGTACGTAATCACGGGCAAGCCTCGTAACTGAGCGTCAGCGAGTGACACCGGATGCTGGCCAGAAAGATCAATAAAGAGATTGGAAAAGTCGGCCTTTCCAAGCAACAGGCCGATTGGCGGCATTATCACGCCCTCAACGAGCGATGTGATTATCTTCCCAAATGCAGCGCCGATGACGACTGCGACTGCGAGGTCGACCACGTTTCCACGGGAAATGAATTCCTTGAATTCTCTGAGCATCGCTTCTCCTCTATAACCAGTTTTGTCGACTGCATTCAATGACAACTCTTTGCTAATTTGTATCCAGCTTTCTCTGCGTCTTCGGAACTCTTGAAGACAATCTTATTGACTTCCGATACTTCTTTGGGCGGCGCGCAGTTCGTGAGGTAATAGACCTTCGCTTGTTTGTCGCCAAATATTTCCGCTCTGCTGTCCTGGGCCATCGCCGATGCAGCCGCTGAATCCTGCTCTTCTTTCGCCTGGCGTCGTGCGGCAACGACTTCTTCGGCTTTCGTGTCCAGCACCCTCAGACTTGGTCCTCGCGCTATTGTCGACACTATCAACTGAAAATCGGTACATTTTATTTGCTGGCCGCGGCTCTTCCATGAACTCCAGTCTCCCCGGATCTTCAATGCTTGCGAGATCAACTTAACGAAGTCATCAATGGCCTGGACCCTGTAAGTCTCGTCAAATCCTATCCAGAGAGAGGTCAAATGATCATCCAACATGTCGAGCGAAATACTACGGACGCCTTCGAACTTAGTTTGATCGATCTTTGGATCAAAGGAGGGGTTGATGGTTGTCTTCGACACTCCGAAGGCGTCAGTTTGACCAAAGACCGTCTGCGGTACTCGAGCTTTCACTTCATCCTTCGTCATTCCCAGGTGAAACCCGAGTAACACCGGCGCGGCGGGGAGTTCGCTAAATTTCTGAGTGCACTGTGACTGTGCAGAAGCTGCAGAGGAAAAGACTATTAAGGCTAGAAGCAGGAGACGATGTAGCTGAGCAGAATGGGGCATTTGTCTTCAGGCCTATTTACAAGCCAGGAGGCTGTTCTGTTAGGGAGTGCAGCCGAAATTAATGCTAAAGGGAAAGGTGTGTCAATCAGGAAGCCTGAATCTCAGATCTCAAATCTGAGATCTCAGAATCTCAGAGCTCGAACGCAAAATCTGAGACGGCTGGTCTGAGATCACTTTATTAACGATCTGATGATGGTCTCGAGTGTGGTGGGTTCGAATGGCGTTGAGACGTATTCATCACAACCAGTAGCAAGCGCGAGTTCTCGAAACTGATCCGCGCCATACGCTGATACCGCGACGATCGGAATCTTACTAAGCGAAGGTACTTCACGAATTCGTCGGGTTGCAGAAAGGCCATCGAGTCGTGGCATCTCCATGTCCATTATTATTAGGTCTGGAGTCTCACTGGTAGCACGTCTGATGGCTTCAAGTCCGTTTTCAGCTTCGACTACGCGAAAGCCACGGCGTTCCAGCCAGATTCGCAGCAGCAGCCGAGTGTCATCGAAATCATCGACGACAAGTATCGTACGGAGAGTAGAAGTTGCTGACGTCGTGGTCCGTCGATCCGATGTTAACTCTTGCTTCATCATCTGCCTTGCGCGCCATACTATGCCGTTGGCTCAGCGTTAGCTAGATACTTATTCAAATCACAAGTTAGATGCAATAAACATCAATCGAACACGAAAAAAACAAAAGTCATTCTTAGGATGCGCTCACTTGATTTTCGCAAGCTTGTTCCCCGACGAAAATCACTTCTCCCGATGACAATTTAATCCGAGGTGCTAGTTAGTAGCCCGGCAATTGCCCTGCTTGGTTGCTGTCGTCTGTACCAACGAAGGTTTCCCGCGTGGTGTTCTCTCCCTCCTTGGCTGCGGGGCGCCGCAGGGGGAGTTTGCTCCGTAAAGACGCCTGTAAATTTAGAAGAGTGCAAACGTCGGTGATCTTTGCCCCGGTCGCTCACGGTCCATGATGTGGAACCGTAAGGCTTGAGTCGGAGTTTTGCGATTTGCCCCGCAAGCTCTTAATTATCAAGCCCCATCGCGTTTTGTAAATTCGTGAACGCTATTTCCAGCTTGCTATCAGCAAGTTCAACATCAGAGTAAGTCAAGGAGGATCAGTTAATGACTTGGTTTAGAGCTTTAAAACAAACGATGGTGGTACTCCCAATCTTCGCCGTCGTGCTACTCGCTTCCAATCTGACCGCAAAAGCCGACGCGATCGTGGTTTGTACCCCTGGGCCCTCGCCCAACTGTAGTAACACTAACGTCACCGGCACAATAACCGCGGGCGCCGGCACGGTCACAATTACTCTCAACAATAACCTGACAAACGCTCAGGTCAACTCAGTAATTCAAAACATCAGCGGTGTCTATTTCCAGGCAAGTGGCTACAACGGAGGCGCGGTCTCTCTGTCAGCCAGTAATTCCACTCAGTCCACGAACATTGCTGCCAATGGCAGCGCAGTATTGGCAGGCGCTGTTAACCCAACAGGCTGGGCTGCTGGACATAGCGGTTCAACTATTACGGTGTGTGTGGTTTGTGCGTTCGGTGTTGGTCCTACCGCCGGTCCCGAACAGACAATAATTGGCGGCACAGGAACGGGCACCTACGCAAATGCCAACGGCAGTATTGCGGGTAACGATCCACACAATCCGTTTTTGGTGGGAACCGTCACGTTCACGTTGACTGTTCCTGGCGTAACCGTCAATTCGACGTTCAGTAACGTTGTAGTCCAGTTTGGTACTACGGCGACACCACCCGGAGGACAGGTTCCAGAACCAGCAAGTATGGTGTTACTTGGGACCGGTTTAGTTAGTGTGGCGGCAGGTCTTCGCCGTCGCAGGAAAAGCAGGAAAGAAGAATTGTAGAAATGATTGAATCTCTCACTTGCCCTGAGAGATTCGACCAAACAACTTCGTCTCGCATGAGACGGTGCTGAGTGCTCACAATAGAAAAACTTCGAAGTTGGGAAGTCTTGAACCAGGTTAACTAGGAGGAATTCAAATGAGAGGTTTATTCAAACCATTCTTGACTGTGGCGGCGGTGGCGATCCTAATCGCGGTTGCGAACGTAGGTGCCAAGGCTGACACTGTCACATTTAGCACCGACGCCCGATTCAATGGTGGCGCTTTCGGAACTCCAATTACTTTTGGAGGGACCGTACAGCTGAGTTTTCAGAATATCGTCAGTTCGTCGGTAAATGCGCCAAGCAACACCAGCTTGGGCGAAATCGTGGTGAGTTGCATTGGTGGCGGAACGGCGTGTGCGCCAGTAAACATCACTGGTACAACATTCGATATCCGGATCACGCAAACGGTGCCATCTGCCGGAAGCGCGCTAATTACTTCAACACTATCAGGCACCATCGGTGGTAACGCCTCAAGCGGAACCGGCATCACGTTCACAGTCACCTCGGCGACTATTGGTGGGGTAACTTATACGATTCTGAATAATCCGCTGGCTCTGGTGCCCGTGACCACGAACAACGGTCATACAAGTATTCAGGCAGCGGTTACATCACCAGTTCCCGAACCAACCAGCATGTTGCTACTTGGCACGGGATTGGTCGGCGCCGCTGGAGCCGTGAGACGTCGGTTCAAAAGAAACTAACTTTTGAATCTCTGAAGTAGTGCTTGCGGTTGATATCAGGGTCGCCCGTAAATCGTTACGGGCGGCAAGGAGAAGCCTTACTAATGCAACCCAGGATAATGCCCTTAGATGTTCACGGCAGGATTTATGCCATCCAGGACGAAAAGGGAAACACAATTGGAACTGGCACGCGCGAGGTGTGTGAGGTGTTGCTTTACATCATCACCAGAGCTGCCTCGCCAAGCGTGTCAGGACGAATCAACGTACCGGTCATACCCCGACGGATGCGTGAATAGAAGCGGCAACACTCAACTCAGGCCACCCGTCGACTACAATAACGAGCGACCATTTGGCTCTAGCCTGTGCAACGTCGCAAGTGGGCAACTTCTTCATTGAGTAATGCCACCGTCAGTTCAACGGAAACCATATCAACGAGGAAATGGTGAAGGCGTTTATCTCGTCAGATGACTACCCGCACAGGTTTTTCGCAAGAAGAGAGTTGTGCTTGGTGTTTTGAGCTTCGTACTTGGTGCCTTTTATGGTTCGTTGAAGGAGGGACCAGGCTTCGAGACAGGCTCAAAGCACCAATTCCATGGACCAAAGCACCGAGCACAAAGCTCAACGCTCTCACACATCTTGTATTCTCAGCGCAACGATTGTGGCGATTAGGAACGTGAAAAACATCGCCACTAGAACTCCAAGATCCAGTGTGCGGCTGCCCCAGGGATGAAGGAAATCAACATACGAACTTAGGTTCTCCATTGCGTGCGTTGTCAGAATCACAGTTCTTCCTGGAGGCAATCACCACATCCAACCCCGGTTCACGACCAAGGCGAGTCGCATCCTTTAGGATGGGAATTTGTTGTGTTCCGGCGTATTGATCCTGGAATTCGAGATAGACGTCACTCATGTTCAGGCCATTGGGAGAATGTGAAAAACGACCTTCCGTGATAGCAACGGTGTAGCCGTGCCGATGTTAATTGGCACCATGTGCGGCGAGCGCTTTTCGATAGAGGACATACGTGGCTTCTGCAGTGCGTTCCCATGAGAACTCGCCTGCACGGATAAGTCCACGTTGAATCAGGCTACCTCGCACTTTAGAATCCGTCACAACGAGAACGATCTGACGGGCTAGTTCTTGATAGTCTTTCGCGGGAATCAGACAAGCAGCATCGCCTACCATCTCTGCTATTGCCCGAGCATCACTTGTTATCACTGGAGCACCGCAGGCCATTGCTTCGAGTGGAGGCAGTCCTGCGCCCTCATAGAGCGCCGGATAACACATCACCGCACAACTGCTATAAAGCGCTCGCAAGTCCTCATCACAAAGATAACCAGTCAGTAACATGCGCCTCTGCACCGGTGAACTCTGCACATAACGAAAGAGTTCGTCAGAGAGCCAACCTGTCGGGCCTGCGATAACCAACTGGGGTCTTAAATCAGTGTTCTTGTAGATTTCTTCGAACGCCCGGACGAGTGTTAGTAGATTCTTTCGCGGCTCGATTGCGCCCACGTAAAGTATGAAAAAATCTTCAACTTTCAGTCGTTTCAACGTCTCTTGAGCAGCGGACTTTGTCAGCGGTTGAAAACATCGACGCGGCGCATGGCGAATAGTTTCAACCTTCTCCGGATCTATTCGGAGGTATTCACAAACTTCACTCCTCACGCTTTCCGTCGGAACCATAATTCGAGTTGCTTTACGTGCCATGAGTGGAAGGCGCCTGCGAGTTCGCCACACTCGACGGGCTACGTGCGTTTCAGGATAAAGAAGCGGTGAGAGATCGTGTATGGACAACACAGTGGCGCATCCACCCCACATGGGAATGTCATAGTTCGTCCCGTGAAATAGCTCAATTGAGTTTTGACGGATGTAGCGTGGAAGTCCGATTGTCCACCAGTGTTTTGTGAAGGCGTTTACCGGCGCCTGCACGAACTCAAGGTTTGGTGGAGTGTCCTCAAATCCGTCGGCCGTGAACTGAAGATGGGAGACGACCCGGAAGTTTTCTCGAGGTTGAGCTATCGCAACCCCTCGAGCAATTTCGAATGTGTAGTGGCCCACCCCTGTTTTGATTTGACTCAGAGGAGCGCCGTCGATGCCGATAATCATTTTCCGTTTGATGTGGTCTTCATGATAAAAACTAGACGAACTAACATTCATTGAGCTGGTTTAGGAGTCACACACTTTGCACATCGCCATCGATGCTCACTCGGTTGGGACGCGCCTCGGGGGAAACGAGACGTACGCTACCAACTTGATCGAAGCGTTAGCCGAAGTCGACTCTGTCAATCGCTACACACTTTACGTCACAAGAAGGGAAGCAGTTGAGCGATTTGGTAATCGTTGGCCAAACGTTCGTGTACGTCTCACGTTGCCTCATACACCGTTGGTTCGAATACCGCTGACTTTGTCCGTCGAATTGCGACGTCGTCCGGTCGACATTTTGCACGTTCAGTACACGTCGCCGCCGTTCACTCCCTGTCCAGTCGTCAACACCATACACGATCTTTCGTTCGAACATTTGCCCGAAACTTTTAAGCGACGAAGCTGGCGCCAGATGCGTCTTACGATTCGAAGATCGGCACAGTCAGCTGCTCACATCATTACGGATTCAGAGTATTCAAGAAACGATATCTTAACCACTTACAGTTTGCCGCCGGATCGTGTGACTGCGACTCCGCTCGCGGCTTCATCGCGATTCAGACCCGTAGGTGATTCCAGCGAGCTTGAAAGAGTGAGGAAGAAGTATGGAATCAGCGGGGATTACATCTTGACGGTTGGTTCAATTCAACCGCGCAAGAATATGCCGCGACTGATTCGTGCTTATGCACAGTTGTGCCGAGAGGCAAAGCTCGAAAGCATTCCGAAACTAATCGTTGCGGGAAAGCGCGCGTGGCTGTTCGACGACACTCTCGACGCGGCGGAAAACAGCGCGGTAAGAGATCAAATTCTCTTTGTGGGCTACGTGCCCGAAGAGGATCTTCCGGCTCTGTACACTGCAGCGAAGTGTTTTGTTTATCCGTCGTACTTCGAAGGTTTTGGTATTCCGACGCTGGAAGCAATGCGCTGCGGAACCCCGACGATCACGAGTGATCGCACCTGCTTCCCGGAGATCATTGGTGATGCAGGACTGATGGTCGATCCGTTTGATGAAAGGGCAATCCTGGAAGTACTGGTTCGCGTTCTCGGTGACGAGAAACTCCGAAAGGAACTGAGTGAAAAGGGAACCAAGCGCGCGAGTCTCTATGATTGGAAAGAGACTGCCCGACAGACACTCAAAGTTTACGACCGAGTTCATGCTGAAAAGCGAAACACACAAGGCCGTGCAAAATCTGTTCAGGGGTCTAATTGAGATTAATTGGTACGCCCGACAGGAAGGGTCGCAAATTGACACTAGAGTAATATGAGTCATATCGTGCAAGCGCCAAATTCACTTCCGCTTGCGATGCCTTCTGTTCGTAAGCCTCACCAATAGGTCACTTCCTAATGGACAATGAGGACAGAAACCCTTTTGATGACTTCCCTAAGTTAGACTCGAAGTACAGGCTAATCCTCCTTGCCGCTCAACGGGCAAAACAACTTAAGCGTGGTGCCCTCCCAAAAATACAAATCGATCCGGTTAAGCATAAGCCGACGCGGATAGCACTTGAAGAAGTAATAAGAGGTAGGGTGAACTTTGTCAGGAACGATAATCCCGATTCGCAACAAACACAGCCACTTGAAGCGAATCAAGAGTATGTGGCACTGGCATTAATCGGGGACAAGATCAAACTCGTATCGCTGTCGCCCGATGGGCAGTATACATTTCTCGATCAAAGCAATGGCTTACACAATTTCATACACGTCTCAGCCTTCGAAGTATCAGCCCTGCATGAAGCAATAGAAGAGCTGGAATGGCTAGTCAATAATCCTAAAAGCAGAGAGCAAGACTTTCAGAAATTTTTCGTTCGGAACAAAGACTTCATTTTGAACGACGAATATAAAGATGCTCACCCCCATGTTGTTCTAACAAACAATAAAGGAAAGCCTCTGATACCCGACTTCGTTCTAGAACCAATAACAGGAGCCTTGTGTGACGTTGGAATTGAAACTGCCTTCGACACAAATTTTCAATCTGAAGAAGAATCGAATGCGGTATTCAGCTGCTGTCGCTGAAGCTGCAGCGCAGCTACGCGAGTACGGCAGATACTTCGAAGAAGAAAAAAATAGGAAGCAGATTTTAGAGCGCTACGGTTTAAGTGCGTATAAGCCAAAGATGCTAGTAATCATCGGTAGGCGCTCCAGCAAAGTTGATCCAATGGAGGAACGCGGGATGCAGGCGGACTTGCCGAATCTTCATCTACGCACCTACGACGACATTTTAGCTAGAATGAAATGGCGGGCGGCGAAATTAGGCAAATCAGCAGGGGAATCAATACGGAAAGACAGATGATCTTCACAAATGAAAGACTTGATTTTGAGAACAGCATAAGTAGTCTTTGAAAAAATCATTTGACTTGCGGACAAAAAGTAGCTGGCGCGGATTGACGATCTGGATGGTGTCTGTAAGTACTTGTTTTAGTTGGTACCCGCGGCAGGGGTCGAACCTGCGACCTTTCGCTCCGGAGGCGAACGCTCTAATCCACTGAGCTACGCGGGCTTAACAAAATGGAGGTTCAAAGGGTCATAAGAAACGTACCCCTCCTTGTACCCCTCGTCAGTATAGCGACTTTTGGTTTCGAATTAGCTAATTAGACCTTATTCTAGATCAGGCTTAACGTCCTCTGACATTGATTATTTATATCCTCAAGGCAAAGCGAAAATACAACCAAATCAATGACCGATGATTTTGGCAGGGAAGCGATGACGATGGTAAAGAAAACGGTTTGACACGGTAGGGGTCTGGGGTTCAAATCCCCACGCGCCTACCATATAAATCAATAACTTAGCTTCTCCATCCTACCTTTCCGTTACTCCAGATTACGCCATTAGATCAAGAAATCGGACGATCTCCCTTGCGAACCCCAGTCCTTATGTATAGTCGACTTAGATCAGCCGTCTCGGGCCCGCGATTGAAACACCCTCTTTACCGCTCGCTACTCGCGTTCGCCTGTGTCGTCAACTTAACTCAATAAGGAATAAAATTAGCGACGTGGGTGATAGGAATGCACATTTCGTCATCTGGTTGATTAACGATCGCTTAGACGCAAAATGGCATTTCATTCACAGGTCCGTGTTGCCCACTAAGGCACAGCTTAAGATGTTAGGGAAGTCAGTTCACTGTGGTAGCCCAACGCGGCGCACTAAGGCGGTAAATCGCGGATCGGAACGGAGGGGGTCACACCCCCCATCAACTTTGAGCCAAATCAACATTCCGTTACGGTCTTCATACATGCTGTCAAGCAATTCAAATGCTTTGTCATTCTCCCCGAGAGCCGCGTAGCTTGCGACCGCAGTCATAGGGTCGTCGTTAATGTGCTCTGGCTGATTCAATTTTTTGAGGATCTCATCGTGTTCGTCCCGTAATGCCTTTTGCAAGTAAGCGCTCCACCCTAACGAGCCATATATTCGCCGGTATTCCTCTATCTTCTCTTTGCCCGCGCCGAAGAGAGTACTTGACGTCAATCGCTCAGCGAAAGCCTCGTCGTACATACCTTTGGCTGCGTACATTTCGCTGAGTCCGAGGTGCTGGACGCCGTCGTTCGGATTTAGCTCGAGCACCTTCCGGCGCTGCTCTATTGCCTCGTCATACCGGCCAGCCTGTTGGAGGTGGTTAGCCAGGATGTTGTTAATCGGGATGGACAAGGGATCGAGTTCCAGACCTTCTTTCGCAACGGCAATCGCCTCGTCGAACTTCTTGGGCACACAGATAAGGTAAACGCTGTAGAAGTGGTAGACTGAGGGATACTTCGGATTCAGCTGTATGGCACGCTTGAATTCGCTCTCCGCGCCTGACCAATCCCAGTCGTAGGCGAATTTCACCAAACCGAGCGAGGTGTGCGCCTCGGCGAGATTCTCGTCAAGTGCCAGCGCCTTGAGCGCCGCTTCCTTAGCCTTCGGCATTGCCTCCCTGGGCGGCGTGCGTCCGAAGGCATAACCCGTGTAGAAGTAGGCGTCTGCTAACCCGGAGTACGCGAGGGCGTAGTTCGGATCCTTCGTGATGGCCTGCTGAAAGTAATCGGCGGCCCTTTGCAGATCTTCCGGCGTGCGCTTATTCCAGAAATAACGTCCCTTCAGATACAATTGATATGCTTCGGCATTCTCCGTGTAGTTCCTGGACGCACGTTCCAGTTCCGCGCCTGACAGTGTAACTCCTAACTTGTCCGATATGTCCCGCGCTATCTCTTTTTGCACGGCAAAGATATCCGTCACCTTTCGGTCGTACTGGTCGCCCCACAGGTGAGTGTTGTTGCGCGTGTCCACCAGCTCGACGCTGATGTTGAGATCGTCGCCCCGCTGAACGATCCTACCGATAAGCACGGTACGCACGCCGAGTTCCCGTCCCACCGTCTGAGGATCGGCCTGCTTTCCCTTATAGCGGAATACCGAGTTGCGCGCGATCAACCGGAGGTGGGATAGCCGCGAAAGTCTGTTGATCAGGTCTTCGGTGATCCCGTCCGCGAAGAAATCACGATCAGGTTCAGCGTTGGCGGTCGAGTCTGTGTTCGTATATGTGAAGGGGAGGACCGCGAGCGAGTCAGCCGGTGAGAAGTACAAGTAAGAGGCCAGCACTATCACCCCTATGCCAATCGCTGACAGAGCTATGAGCGCGCCCACCTTGTATCGTCTGGTCTCACGAAAGAAATATTTGATGCTTGAAGTGGATCGCACGCCTGCCGGTTCAGTCGTCGTAGATGCTTCGCTCGCTCCGATTAATCTGACCGGGGGGTGTGTGTCTGGGTCGAGAGAGGCTATTCGGCCCAGTTGGGACTTGAATTCCAAATCCTGTTTCAGATTCCGGAGATCAAACAGCATGTCCTTGATCGTCTGGTACCTATCACCTGCATCTCGGCGCAGTGATTTAGTGACTATCCGCTCGAGTTCAGGTGGAACCTCGGCCGACTTCGAAGTCAATGCAGACGGCTCTGTAGTTAGGATCGCGTCGCTCGTTGTGGCGCCCATGAACGGCAACTCTCCCGCGACCATCTCGTAGAGCACCACCCCCAAACTCCAGACATCCGTGCGGGCGTCAGTTGGTAAAGCGCGGGCCTGCTCAGGGGACATGTAATGTGCCGTACCCATTACCACGCCGGTGTCGGTTTGAACGAGCGCAAGAGTCGAGGCCGTCGGGTCGTTCATAGTCGCCTGCTGCTCGGTGAGCTTTGCGAGCCCGAAGTCCAGCACCTTGACGATGCCGTCTTCGCGCAGCATCACGTTCTCCGGCTTGATGTCGCGGTGGACGATCCCTGCAGCGTGCGCCGTAGCCAGAGCGGAGG
>DATEXA010000568.1:0-13260 GCA_035257465.1 Pyrinomonadaceae bacterium
ATGGAAGTGGTCGATTGGAAAAAGCTCTACGAACATCTTCCGCTTATCACGATGGATGAGGCGATGGGACGTCCGAACCGCTTCTGGAAAGACGAGGTCGAGCATGCAAAGTTGGACAGTTGGTGGGAGGACCTGCGTTACCAGAACAAGTATGACCGCGTTCGTGTTCCCGTATTGAACATCTCAGGTTGGTACGATGACGAACAGGTTGGCACACCTTTGAACTACATTGGCGTAACGACGAAAGGCTCGTCTTCGATCCGCAGCAGTCAAAAGCTCCTGGTTGGCCCGTGGCCACACGCAATCAATTCATCGACAAAGCTCGGAACAGTCGAATTCGGACCGACTGCAGTTATCGACATGAATGCCTATTGGTTGCGCTGGTTCGATCACTGGCTCAAGGACAGCGACAGTGGTTTTATGAAGGATCCGCCGGTGCGGATTTTCGTGATGGGCGAAAATGTTTGGCGTAATGAGAACGAATGGCCAATCGCGCGCACACAGTGGACGAAATATTTTCTACACAGCAATGGACAGGCGAATACTCTTTCCGGTAACGGCACGCTCTCGAGTGCCGAACCGGCAAGTGAACCGACTGATAGTTATTCTTATGATCCAGCGAAGCCAGTTAGATTCATTACCGATCCGAGTTTTGCGCAGATCGGTGGTCCTGACGACTATCGCGAGGTTGAGCAACGTGATGATGTGCTTGTTTACACGAGTGATGCACTCACGGAAGACATGGAAGTGTGTGGACCTTTGCGGGTCCGTCTTTCAGCCGCGTCGTCTGCGCGCGACACGGATTTCATGGCGAAGCTTATTGATGTTTGGCCCAATGGATTCGCACAACGATTGAATGACGGAATGGTACGAGCAAGATTCCGCGAAGGAATGGATAAGCCGTCACTCATCGAGCCGGGACGCGTTTACTCTTATGACCTCGATTTGTGGAACACGTGTCAGTTGTACCAGAAGGGGCATCGCATTCGACTCGAAATATCTTCCAGCGCGTTTCCAAAATACGATCGCAATCTCAACACAGGCGAGGCGCTTGGCCAGACCACGCGAATGGTAGTGGCCCAGCAAAAGATCTACCACGATCGCGAACACCCCTCGTATGTAATTTTGCCGATTGTGCCTCGCACAGTAATGGCACAACCATAATGACTCTGATTGACCGGTCGTGCACCTTGCGCGCGTAGTTGGCCGAGCGCGGATTAGATATGTAGAAATATAGAGAGGACGTCGTGCAAGAGCATGACGTCCTCTCTACATTTCGGGGACCGGTTACCGGACGGTAGTTAGATACGAAAGACAACCATTCACCTTTTACAACGAACGTAGGAAGTCAAGAACTGCCTGCTTGTCTGCGTTCGATAGTTGATTGAAATTTTGTACGACGCCGTTGGCCTCGGACGCAGGATAAGCTGGGTCACGTCGGCCCGGATTTGGTGATGTTGGTTCCGAGAAGTGAGCCGCTATGACCTCGAGCAAGTCCGACGTTCGGCCGTCGTGCAAGAAGAAGATACGCTGACCGACTCCCCACAGTGGTGTAGTTCGGAACTCGTCAGGACCCGCTTGGCCCTGGATTATGTTATCCGCCAATTTTGCCCCCATGTGATGCAGCAAAAGATCAGAGAACAAGTTGACAGGACGATCCTGCAAAACCGGACTCAGCATGACCGGTGCGGTTTGCATTTGTGGTGTATGACACAAGGCACAACCGATTTGTTCAAAAACAACGCGACCTCTCTGCGCACTGGCACTCGGATTTGGGTCCGGCGCCGGTCCGTCAGTAAACCGCATCATTAACTGGAACTGCTGCCAGTCAGGAAGGATGTGCAGAGGATTCTTGAAAGCTTGATTGCGAGAATCATTTCTCGCGGTGCGAATGACATCATTCGGTTCCGGCTTCTGAGGTCCCTGGCATCCCGGATCCTCTTCTGTCGCAGTTGGGAAAGCTTCGTTAGTAATTCCCATTTCGACGTTGTAAGCCTCGCCGGCAAAAATGGTGATCGATTTGTTTTGAGCCTTCCAGCCGAAGCGTGTGATCGTGCCGTCGTTGCCGCTACGATTTGGATGCCCTTCAATGCCGAGCTCAGCGCGACGGTTAGCAGTCGCGTCATGCTTCGCGAGAATCTCCCGGTCCTGAATCGACTCAATAAGACCCAGCCCAAGCATCTGCAACGGAATACGGAAGGCCAGGTTGCTGGCCTGGAGTTGCGCGGCAAAATCGGGTTGAGTCAGAGCACAGTCTGGGATGGTTGGATCGTTTGTACTGCCACGCACGGTCCATAGTTGATGCACGCCACCATCTCGACTGCCGTCGGCGCGGAACTTAAACCGTACTTCACGAATCGGACCGTATTGCTCTTCAAAAGCGGGAACGACATTCTCCCTGCCGAAGCGATGTGGGATTAACCGAAACTGCGGGTTCTCAGCTGGCTGCGGAACAGGGTCGGCCGGGTTTGGAACAATGAAACCTCCAGACCCGCCGAGGACAGGGTGAGCATGGCAGATGAAGCATTGATCAGCATTATGTCGTGCGCCCAGTCCATTGGAATTGGTGTGAATTTGGGGAAACTCCGGATCCAGTTCACCTGGAACTGGAGAACCGTCTGTTACATCTGCGCAGTCATCGCAGGTGGATTCGAGTTGGCCGGCGCGCAAGATTCCTTCCTCGAAAGATGCACGCTCATTATCGTTGGCCTTGGCGCCAGTTTTTGGATTTGGACTTATCAGCGGTGGATGTGGAATGGGCACACCGCGTTGCTGAAGTCCGCCTCCGGTGTTTGAAAGTCCACCTCGAACTCCAGGGTCTTTGGGGATCAGTGCTTGGGCAAATATCCACGTGCATGAGAATGTGAGGAGTCCTCCTACTATTAATGACAGGACAGAACTTCTTGCTTTCATATTTGAACTCCTTGGTAAATCGGATCGGTGAAGATCCAGGGCAAATCACGGGGGGAGAGAATTTCAACGTCAAGTAGAAAGGCGCGGCAGTTAGTTGTTTGGCTGTGATGGGGGATTACTAAGAGAAAGTCTTCTTATCGTTAGTTTCAGCGAGGACGCTTGAGATTTTGATCAATTGCGAGTTAGCGGCACTGTTTGGGTTAACAATTAATGTGCGCTGTGACCTTACTCGCATTCTTGCAAGGTCGTACGCAGGATATAGGCGCTGCGCTTTGAGCGACAGGCATATTCAGGCTTTTTTGTGAGATGGTTGACGGCTAGTAAATGATGCGGCCGCGCAACGCTTTACAGACTGCCTCGGATTTGGAATGAACGTGCAGCTTGTCGTAAATGCTTCGAATATGGTTACGCGCGGTGTGAACACTTATCTTGAGTAGGTCGGCGGCACCTTGATATGTATATCCTTCCACTAAGAGCTTTAGCATCCGAGTTTCTTGAGGAGTCAGTCGCTCGTCGATTTTTTCCGGTGGCCCAGTCCGTTGAAATAAGGTGACCACCTTTCGTGCAATCTCAGGCGACATGGGCGCACCGCCGTTATGAGTTTCACGAATTGCTTCGAGCAATCTCGCTGGCGGAGTATTCTTTAACAGATAACCACAGGCTCCTTTACAGATGGACTCAAATACACTGTCTTCATCGGCATTTATCGTTAACATCAATATTTGAACCGACGGAAATTTTTCTTTAAGCACTCCGATCCCGTCACAACCACGCATGCCCGGGAGACGAATATCCAGCAACAGCACGCGCGGTGTCTCCTGCATTGTCGAATTCAACGCGTCTTCCACGGAACGAAATTTCGCCACACAACGATAGCCAGGCGTTCCGTCTATTAGCAGACCCAGTCCTTCGCGCGTCGCTCGATCGTCTTCAACAATTGCTACTACAATTGGCTCGTGTGGGTTTGCTGAAGTCACATCGTAGTCCGCTCCCTGAAATTGCACGTCTTTAGTCTCAACCGCGAAATCCGGCACAGCCTATCTCACCTCTCCATTCTCAGCCATGGCATATTTATGCCATGGTGTCCCTTGAGAGGTATCGTGAGTCGCACACAAGTCCCTTGTTTGGGCCACGAGTCAATTTCCAAATGACCTCCAAGCTCAATCGCGCGCGTTCGAAGATTCCACAGGCCATGTCCGGTACAACTAGTATCCCCGACATGCTCAAGAGATGGGACTGCGAATCCGTGGCCATTATCACGAATCTCCGCCACCATCTGGTTATGAACAATGGCAAGACTCAGATTGACGGAGGTGCACTCGGCGTGACGCACGGCATTGTTAATTGCTTCTTTGAAGATTAAGAAGACGTGTCTACGCTGTTCAGGACTCAACTTGATGTTTTCCAACTCAGCTGGCGCGTCGAAATGCCAGGTGAGACCTTTTGCCCCAATCAAATCAGCTGCGAATTGCCTGACACGAAAAATTACGTTGCTCAAATCGTCTCGCCTTGGATCGATGGCCCACACAATGTCGCTCATTGAGTTGACTGCCACTCGTGCTGATTCAGCAATGTCGGTTAACAGTGAAGCCGACTCCTTCGTATTACCATCCATTCGTCGTTTGGCAACTTCACTCAAAATAGCCATCCGCGAAAGGCTTGAACCAATATCATCATGCAAATCGGTGGCGATACGTGTTCGAACGCGCTCTAGTTCGACCAAACGAGTGACACGGTAACGATGCGCGGTGTAGATAAGAGAACAGGTGAGTATCACGCCCAACGTGACAAACCACCATCGTCTCCAGAATGGAGGTGGAATCTGGAATGCCACCACGGCCGGCTGCAAACTCATCACACCGTCCGCCGTGACAGCTCTAACGAGAAAGCGATATGAGCCGGGCGCGAGACTTTCATAATTGACGACGCGCTGTTCGGAGGGTGTACTCCAGTCGCGATCGGCGCCTTCAAGCCTGTGTTGATAACGCAGCACCTCACCGGGGTCGAACTCCAAACCAACAAAATCAACGCTCACTTGGTTCTGCCACGCACTCAGCTTCAGCGGGCCTACCTGACTTTCACCCAACTCCGAGAGGGGCGACGGAACTCCTGAGATTTGCACTCTTTGGATCAGAATCGGCGGTGCTGGTTGTGGAGGGTCAGGCTCAGGAACCAAACGAGAGAGTTCGCTCTCATTGGCGAACCAAAGTGTGCCACTCCGATCGCGAAGAGCAAATCGTACTCTTCCTTTTACAAGACCATCAGCGGCGGTAAAGTGTTTGATGCGACCCGTACCTGGATCCAACCGATCCAAACCTCGACCCGTACCAAAGTAGAGGCGGCCCCATTGATCCTCGGTGATGCAATTAACCTGATTGCTAGACAGGCCTTCAGCCACTGTGTAATGGACGAAGGTCGGATGTGCAGCCTGTGGATCGTCGATGCGACTAACACCGTCCTGTCCACCCGACACCCACAACCGGCCACTGTGATCGCAATAGATGGCGAGAATCCATCCTCTTGGTGCACCATCATTGCCGTTGAACATGGTGAAGCGTTTGGTGTCATAACGCGCAAGCCCTGCAAGATGGAGTCCAACCCAAACATTACCCGCTCGATCTTCACCGAACGCTGTGGGAAGAACATTTGTTGATGGTAGACCTTCGGCTTCTGTAAAAGTATGGAGCGCTTGCTTTGAACGTTTCCAACGAGTCAGCCCATTGAGGCTTGGTGAGATCGACCCGATCCACACGTCACCCCTGGAATCTTCAAATAGGGTAAAAACATCATCCGTGACGAGTCCATTTTTGCGGGTATAAACTGCTGATGGCTGTGCGTGGGCCAATTGGGCAAAACTCGCGGTCGAGTGGAACCGGTATAATCCATCTCCCGTAGGAGCCCACCACTCCCGAGATTTGTCCTGAAAAGCCTGCTGCCCCCAACCCCAGCCAACATATTTATGTCCCGTCGGCAGAGGAAGCCGAAGGGAGGCGAACCGTCGTTGTTCGAAGTGAGTTATGAATTCGTTACCTTGCCGGTCTCTTAAGAAGGCGCAAATTTCACCACTTTGGTCTTGAAAGAGTGACGAGATCTCGCCATCCGTGAGCCCGTCGACTGGTCCAAAAGTCTTGAACCCGTTTCGAGCGATCTTGATTGCTCCACCATTGTCACTTCCCAGCCACAGATTTCCATCACGATCTTCGGCGATGGCATTGATGCTGTTAATGCTTAGGCCTTGTGCCGTGGTGTAGCTCTGGATCTGCGGAGTGGAATCCGTAGAAGAATTGACGATCTCGGTATACCCCCTGCTGCCAACCAGGATCTTTCCTTCCCTCGACTGAAAAATAGTAGTTATCCAGTTGTCGGTTAGCCCCTCCTTTACTGTGTATACGCGGGCCACACGTGGACGTTGCGAATCGAGATGTAGGAGTTGGCATAAACCAAGCGGGGTTCCAACCCACAACTGTCCCGCACTATCTTCCAGCAAAGCTGTGATGCGATTACTCGGTAACCCTTGCGCAACAGCAAACCGGTCAGTTCGGCCGTCAGGCCGGTAGCGGCAGAGTCCATTACCACGTGTTCCAATCCACAAGGCTCCAGTTCTATCTTCAATCAACGATTCCACGAGCCATGAATCGAAGTTTTCTCGGCGTAGTCCTAAGTCGAGGAAGTGAAAGCTCCACGCACCACTCGTGGTGTCAATCCAATAGAGACCCGCATTTGTCCCGCACCAGATCCTACCCGCGCGATCTTCGATCAACTCATTAATCACTTCCGCACCGGGCTCAGCCGGTCGCCATGTAGTGAACATTGGAGCCCCGCGTGGATTGAACTTACATAACCCATTAGCGGTGGCAACTAAAAAAGTCCCATCGCGGGTTTCCAGTAAGTCATTGACCATGCCGCTAGGGAGTCCGTTTGCGGTTGTGTAGTTCGTGAATCTATAACCGTCGAAGCGAGAAAGTCCTTCGACTGTGCAGAACCACAGGAAGCCATGTGAGTCCTGAACGATTCGATTAATCTGGTCGCGCGCGAGTCCGTCTGCGGTGGTGTAAATCTTTACTGGAAGTCGTTCGGCGTGAATTTCCGAGGAGTGAGTCGCGAGGCACAGCAACAACACAAGCTTGAAGGTGCCCCACAATTTGGTTTGCTTAGCCCAGGACATACAACTCCCCTAAGTCGGGGTGGGCTCCAGGATGTCAAGAGTCTACTGCCATCAGTAGTGATTCAGCTACGCTCAACCAGAGAGTTTCACGATAGCGATCTCACGCAAAGTCTAGGGCGGTTCCCACACGTTTGAGAGCGGCTGACTCTTTAGAAGTGTTCGACAAATGTTCGAAGGGTGAGTTTTAGAGGTTCGTCCGTTGTTTCTCGCGATCTTCTTGAGGCTAAGTTGAATTCTTAAGTTAGAAGCAATTAGTTCTGCAAGAAGGATCATACCCGGGCTCTCGATGTGTTGCTCGTAATTGGCGTCGCTGGCAGAATCGCTCTTGGCGCTACTCCGCACAGAGTCAGTTTTACAATTGGTATCCCCTATGAAAGCTGACCGATGGCAGAGAATCGAACAAATCTTTCACGCTGCGTTACAGCGCGAACCGCAAGAGCGTGCCAACTTCCTCAAACAAACCTGCGCCAGCGATACCGCGCTCTTAGGCGACGTTAAGGCCCTCCTCGCTTCTTACGAAAAGGAGGACAGTTTTTTCGACGACTCTGCTTCTGCTCTCGCTGCCGAGATGTTTGCTGATAGGGTGGGGGAGACGATTGGGCCGTATGAAGTTCTCTCGGAACTTGGCTCAGGAGCAATGGGTATTGTGTACCTGGCCCAGGATGTGCGACTCGGTCGCAAGATCGCTCTCAAGCTTCTCCTCTCACAATTCACAAACGACAAAGATCGACTGCGAAGGTTTCAGCAAGAAGCGCGTGCTGCGTCGGCTTTGAATCATCCAAACATCCTTACAGTTCACGAAATCGAACAAAGAGCCGGGCTGCACTACATCGCTACTGAATTCGTTGACGGCGTGACGCTGCGACAGCACATGAATAATCAGCGAATGAGCCTCGATGAAATACTCAATGTTGCGACTCAGATCGCAAGTGCGCTTCAGGCAGCGCACGCTGCGGGGATTGTCCATCGTGACATCAAACCCGAAAACGTAATGATCCGTTCTGATGGCTACGTCAAAGTGCTGGATTTTGGTTTAGCGAAACTGATGGAAACAGAGTTGGCGCCGGTTACCCCGGAGACAAACCCTGGCGTAGTAATGGGCACTCCTCACTATATGTCTCCAGAACAAGCGCGAGGGGTTGATGTCGATGTACGAACAGACATCTTCAGTTTAGGAACGGTTATTTATGAAATGGTAACCGGAAAGCCTCCGTTCGAAGGGGAGACGACAAGTGACATCATTGCTGCGCTGATAAAGGATGAGCCTGAGCCAATGTCTTTGACCGTTCCCGAATTACCTTCGGAGTTTGAACAGGTCGTTAAGAAGGCTCTGGCCAAAACCCTAGACCTGCGCTACCAAACAATCACGGATTTCTCGTCAGCTCTGCAACGACTGAAAAATGAGATTCAGTTGAATGAGCTTGTGCGTACGAACTCTGATGGCTCTCGCGTATCGTTGAAAGGTCCAGCAATACCAACAACAACTCGCGCTTTCGTCTCAACTGATCCGCAGGCCCTGCAAAAGACAAAGCCACCTCCTACAAACTCGACCAGGTGGACCGTTGCGGTTGCTCTCGGAGTCCTATTGCTTGTTGCGGTGGTAACTCTTGTCTCTCTTAATCGTCGCAAGACGTCATCGAGTGCAAGGGCCACTCAAAACACGCGCCAACTCACGAATCGCGATGGGTTTATCTCGGCATCCCGGTTCGCTCCAGATGGAAAGGGCATCATCTACAGTGCCGGGTTCGATGGAAAACCTCTTGAGCTTTTCTTTACTGATGTCGAAGGGTCCGAGTCCCGCTCTGCCGGTATTCGCTCAGCTGCGCTCAAATCCGTTTCGCGCTCAGGGAAGATTGCTGTCTTGTTGGACTTTGAACTCAATTGGAGCGATGGCTTCAATGGAAGCTTGGCGATTTTGCCTGCGGGAGGTGGTGAACCAGAGCAGGTCATCGCGGGAGTTGATGATGCCGCTTTTGCGCCCGACGGAAATACTTTCGCGATCATAAAGTCGGTAATGGGAGAACAACAACTCGAATATCCCGCCGGACAACTTCTATACAAGTCTAGTGGTTGGATGTCATATCCCAGGTTCTCCCCGAAGGGCGACAAGATTGCATTTTTCGAACATCCCCTAGGAGACTTCAGCGGATCCATAGTCATCTTTGATTTGACCTCACAGAAGAAGACCGACATATCAACCGATTGGAAATCTCTCAAGGGACTTGCCTGGAATCCCAAGAACAATGAAATCTGGTTTGGAGGCTCCAAGATAGGGAAAAGATTCGGCATTAATGCACTAACGCTCTCAGGACAACTGCGAACGAACCTTTATGAAGTGCCAGGTATGGGCGCCAGGATCGAAGATATCTCCGATGACGGAAAGATGTTGATTAACCAGGGTAGTAATCATTCCACCATGGTGATTCTAGATGGCAAGTCCCCAACCGAAGTCGTCGGCTCCCAATTTGCTTGGACCACTTCTGTGGATCTTTCTCCCGATGGTAAAACTTTGCTCTGCTATGACTGGGGATATGAAGCCAGCGATCCTTCTGACGTAAATAGGGTATATCTGCGAAAACGGGATAGCGAACCTATCAAGCTTGGTCCGGGAAAGGCTCTCGCCTTATCGCCCGACGGTAACTGGGCCCTGGCACTGCAGACAACGCCCCAACCACAATTAGTTCTTCTGTCAACTTCGCGCGCAGAGACCAGAACTCTGCCTAATCGGAACATTAAGGAATACCACTATGCTTCTTTTTTTCCGGATGGACGACAGATTCTCTTTACTGGAGTGGAGGCGCGTGAGGACGCCGCGATTCGCTCTTATGTTCAAGACCTGAGCACAGGCGAGATTCGTCCGCTTACCGAAGATCTGACTGTTGCACTTCGCGTCTCGCCAGATGGTAAGAGAGTAATCACTCTTCAACCTGATAGGAACTATTACATTCAACCGTTGGATGGAGGAGAGTCAAAACCGATTCCAGGGCTTGAATCAGGGGACGAACCTATCCAGTGGAGTGATGATGGTCGGTCGGTTTACGTTATAGGACCTGGGGAATTTGCCACCAAGATTTATCGGGTGGATCTTGCGAACGGTAATCGTCGTGAATGGAAAGATATTGATCCACCAAATAAAGTAGGACTTGTTGGTCTCGAACTGAATCAAGGTGGGATCTTAATAACCCCTGATGGAAAAGTGAGCGTTTACACCTATTGGATACTGCTGCAACAACTGCTAACAAAATCGATCGATTGAGATGTACTTGATCAGAACTTTCCTACCCGAAACCCACCGTGTGAGAATCTCCAACTAATTCCGAGTGAAAGCCCTCTTGCGGCATGCGTATTTGAACCTCTAGCTGTGTTACCAAAGTCAGCATGCAAATCAAATGATCTGGTTAATGAGAAGCTTAACCCGCCACCAAAACGGAGATAACCCGATTTGGCTGCTCTATCGTGCAGTTCGTGAAAATCAGGGATGCCACTGTCCAAAGGATATCTAACCCCGTCATATATGTGTTGCCAGGCCCCCGTGAAGCGTAACGAAAACCGGGGCGAAGCAAAATAACCGAATTCCCAATCCGCACTGCTGCGATTGAGACCGAACCGCTCAACATTTTCAACCATTGCGTAGTAGTAGCGACCCTCAACATACGTTCGCGGAATAATGTCTCCAAGATCGCGACCTAAATTCACTCCAATCTGAAGTTCATGAAGGTTTCGACCAACGGCTGTATGGCCGCGGGTTTCGTAGTTATGTGTGGGTATCACAGTCGCAATAAATGGAGTAACAACCACCTGCCTCGATGTGACGTTATAACGAACTCCAATGCGCGCGTCTTGGAAGGTAGGGTGATAGAAACCGGTATCTGGTGGGCCATGAGGGACAGGTCCGACGAACCCTTCATACTTGGAAGTCACATGGGTGAGGTCGCTGTCGAGAGTGAGTTTATTGGTTAGGCCATACTCAAAAGTCGTTACTACCGTGTTGCTACGAATCGGTCCCGCATCAAATCTCTTACCTGTGTAATCAAGGTGGTCCCGGACGTAGAGATTCTCATAAGTGATTGTGACTTGCCCTTCCCCCTGCATTGGTACCCAAGCTTGTGCGTGCGCCAACTTCAGTGGCGCACTTGCAATGAGCAAGGCACAGCCGATTAGGGTTGAATGACCCAATCCCAGACTCATGGTGACCGACCTTTGCTGAGGCTGTTCAGCTTTTCTTTGACTGCGAATCCATTACTTTCGCGACGGCAATCACAAAATCCAAGCCGTCTTTAGGATTCTTGATGATGACTTTGTATTGTTTCGCGGCCGCCTTCGCTTCAGCGTCAGGCTGCTTTAACAATACTGGTACAACGCGTGTGTTGGGAGTGAAGGAATCGACTTGCTTCTGCAGGTCTGGTGCTTCTGCGAGATTCGTTAAGACGAGATCGTAGTGAGCATTTTTCAGGTTGTTCTTGATACTGGCTACGTCGTCCAATGCTGTTGCTTTATGACCGACCTTGTTTAAGAAGTCCCTGAGTTCAGCCGCTTTGCCTGTAGGCAATGCGGCCGAATGAATGAGAATCGTTGATGGGTGTTTCGCTGCCTGCAACTGGTAGTATCTAAGACCAGTCTTGACTCGCATTGTCTTATCACCACACGCGCCTGCCTCCGGCATCGCAAATTGAATGACTAATGTGGCGATTAGAACAACGACAAGCTTTCGCATAATGCTCCTGCTGGACCAAGTAGGTTGAGGCCAGGATGCTTGGAATTTGGGCGTATCCTACTCTTGCACAGTCATTGGGTCAATGCTTTTCACGCAGGCACAGGACGTGCACCTTCACTCCGACACTAACGCGAGAAAAGTATGCAAAAGCTCTAACGAGTTTGTGAGGCAATCACTTTTGGTCGCCGCGGCTCATCGCTAGTCTGAGCCATGCCTTAGCGAGCGTCCAGTCGCGCATTACAGTACCCGGCGAAACACCGAGGACCTCAGCAGTTTCTTCAATACTCAGACCACCGAAGAATTTTAACTCGACAATTTTGGCCTTCCGCTCATCGATGACCACCAATTCGTTTAAGGCATCGTGAACCTTGATGACGTCTACACTTAGCTGTCTCGAGACCATCAAGTTCTCGTCAAACGACACCTGGTGCGCATCGCCGCCTCGTTTTGCGTAACGCCGCGACCTGGCGTAGTCGACCAGAATGCGTCGCATCATCTGGGCCGCAATCGCAAAAAAATGCCCCCGACTTCGCCAGGTTACATCTCTCTGGTCCACCAGTCGTACGAATGCTTCATTCAATAGTGCTGAGGTTTGTAAGGTGTGCCCCGGCCGCTCCTTCTTTATGTGACGATGTGCTAACCGATGCAGTTCTGAGTAGACAAGGGGCATCAATTGATCCAGCGCGGCCTGATCACCATTGCCCCACGCAACCAGGAGTTGGGTTATTTCGTTGGGAGAAGTCGCCATTCTATGTAGCTATGGATGTGAGACTGGTTGAAGACTAATCTCCGGAGCAGTTCGTAACTGCCGCCGCATTTTACCCTTCCCGAAAAAAATAGGTAAGACCGTTAGAGGTTCCCGCGTTTGTTCCCGCGTTTGATCTCGGACTGGACCAAAGTGAAAGATGTTGGGAAGGAAAACTCACTCAAAACAACTTTCCTATTCATCCTCTCCGACGACAGCCCTATTGCCCACTGGATGATGACGGAGGAGCCTCGCCCTTAAAAGGGGAGTCGGTTTGAACCGAACAACTCCGAACTCATGAAAGGTCCTCTGGCATCCACCTAGTCAGGATTAAGCGAGTCTCTCGAAAGGAGCATACACATGAAAAAAATTTTAACGACGGTTCTAATCGCCTCTTTCCTCTTCGCTCAGACGCTGACCGTCCGAGCGCACCAAAACAGCTTCGAAAACCCGAGCGAGATCGATCAAGTAGAACCAAACGCGGGCAACTGGCGAACCTGGGTTATTTCCTCAGGACGCGATTACCGCGTGCCCGCACCACCAGGCCCAGCAGAGACACAGGCGGAATTGAGATCGCTAGCTGACCTCATCGGCAGTAACAATGAGCAAGTGCGACAGCAGATTGCCTTCTGGGATGCGGGTGCGCCAACGTACCGGTGGATCGATTTGATCAACTCGCGAGTATTGGCTGGGACCGCAACGATGCCCTACCCACACCGTGTC
>DATEXA010000569.1:0-14385 GCA_035257465.1 Pyrinomonadaceae bacterium
TCAGGCGCCGTGGCGCCACCGTCGTTTTGAGCTGACTTCTGACGGTTCGCAAAAAAATCTCTCGTTGCTTTCATCGGAGCTTGACCCATACCCTCGACAACTACGACGTCACTACCCTTCAACTTGATCAGAATGGGTACCTCGCCGCCGAACGAAAAATGGGAAAATTCTATGACAGAGGCCGCAAGAATCGTCGCAACGCCGGCATCTACCGCATTTCCACCGCTCTGCAACATACGCATGCCGGCTTCGACGGATAGTGGATGACCGCCTGCGACTACGCCACGTTTTCCGCGCACAACTGGACGAAATGTGTCTGCACTTGAGGATGGGTTGTTGAAGGAGCCAACTACTATCGAAATCAGTAGACAGAATATTAATGAAGTGCGTCGAGTGGACATTTTGAGACCTCACCTGATGGGCTGCCGAATTGTTATCCTCTTTTTTGCGCTCGTCAATAGGCTTACAGATGAGTGCGCGGATAAATGGCAGCACAGTCTCTCTTGATGGGCTTTACTTTGAGTTGATTTAGGTTTCTAAGGCAAGGAGGACAACTCTGATGCTGAACGAAAATTTCCAGCCTCTCGATCGATTTCGTTGCTAAGATAAAAAGACAAAAAGAGAGGGCGCTGACCTCCCCCAAGACCAGCGCCCTTGCCTTTATCTCAGTTCTCCCATGGAGAATTAACGACGGGCAGATACTAAACTGACCTCTTCGGTTCTAGGTTGCATAAGTCTTGTAAAGCCTTTGCGAGGTTGTGACAAAAGTTTTTCGAACCCTTTCGTCGAGTCCATTCGTTTAGACTCACCAATTGACAGTTAATTCAGAATATTGGACCAACACAGGAGAACTCTTGGTAAAGACGCGCACGACTGCCCCCTACGGCTCATGGAAGTCGCCGATCACCTCGGACATGATTGTTAGTGGCTCTGTAGGTTTAAGCCAATGTGTTTTTGATGGCGAGGACATCTATTGGGTTGAAATGCGACCTACCGAGGCCGGCCGGAATGTGATTGTACGGCGAGATTCTTCGGGACACACCATTGATGTTATTCCTCCGTCACTTAACGCGAGGACGCGTGTCCATGAGTACGGAGGCGGTGATTTCATCGTCCACGATAGTGTCGTCTATTTCTCAAACTTTGCCGATCAAAGGCTTTATCGCAAGAGAGTTTCCGCTGAGCCTGAGCCGCTCACTGCCGAGTCTGCCGACACCCGTTACGCCGATGCTTGTATCGACGTCATGCGCAACAGGCTCATTTGTGTTCGAGAAGATCATTCAGGCAGCGGCGAAGCGGTAAATACCATCGCCAGCATCAATCTTGAAGGCGACGAGTGCGTAGACGCAATCCTTGTTAAGGGCAACGACTTTTACTCGTCACCCAAACTAAGTCCGGACGGGACACACCTGGCCTGGCTAACCTGGGATCATCCCAGCATGCCCTGGGACGGTTGTGAACTGTGGGTTGGGGAGATCCTTCCGGATGGCTCGCTGGGAAATGAACGTTGGGTTGCCGGTGGTGCACACGAATCCATTTTTCAGCCTGAATGGTCACCTGCTGGAGTGTTGTACTTCGCCTCTGACAGAAATGGTTGGTGGAATCTGCAACGGATCTCGGGCGACGGTGAAATCGAAACCGTTTACATGACCAAGGGTGAGCTGGGGATGCCTCAATGGCTGTTTGGTATGTCGTCGTATGCGTTTACCTCCAACGATCAAATTATCTGCAGTCACGTCGAAGAGGGCATTTCTCGTCTGGGTCTTTTTGACTTAACCACCAAAAAGTTGACAGACATCGACTGCCCTTTTACTGACATACAATATTTAAAAGCCTCAAAAAAAAGAGCCGTGTTCCGCGCCGGTTCGCCGACAGATGTCGCTTCCATTTCTACATATGATTTTGAGACAGGATCGATCGAAACGCATAGACGCTCCAATGATCAGAACATTTTTCCTGCGTACTTCTCTGTACCCCGCCCGATCGTATTTCCAACGGAAGCTGGTCTTACTGCTCATGGTTTTTTCTATCCACCTCAGAATCCTGACTACCAGGCACCCGATAATGAAAGGCCGCCATTGATCGTGAAGAGTCACGGCGGACCAACCGCGTCCGCAACCACTTCACTGATGCTCTCGGTTCAGTATTGGACGAGTAGAGGTTTTGCGGTGTTGGATGTGAACTACGGTGGAAGCACAGGCTACGGACGACAGTACCGTGAACGGTTGAATCTAAAATGGGGCATCGTGGATGTTGATGATTGCGTCAACGGCGCTCGGTATTTAGTCGCCCGAGGAGAAGTTGATGGCAAGAGACTGATAATCACTGGCGGCAGCGCTGGTGGGTATACAACACTGTGCGCGTTGACATTTCGCAAGGCGTTTAAAGCAGGTGCGAGTCACTTTGGCGTCAGTGATGCCGAGGCTCTCGCCAGAGATACGCACAAGTTTGAATCACGTTACCTCGACGGATTACTCGGCCCTTACCCAAAACGACGTGATATCTACTTTGAACGATCGCCGATAAATTTTACCGATCGATTATCGTGCCCAGTGATTTTTTTCCAGGGACTTGAGGATAAGGTAGTTCCACCTGACCAGGCCGAGAAGATGGTGGCGGCAATTAAGTCGAAGGGGATCCCAGTTGCGTACGTGCCATTTCCCGGCGAACAGCACGGATTTCGACAAGCGCAAAACATCAAGAGGTCCCTGGATGCTGAACTCTATTTCTATTCGCGTGTGTTTGGTTTCGACTTAGCTGAGCAAGTTGAGCCTGTTCAGATTGCGAATCTGCGAATTCGATGAAGGATTAGGTTCTGCTCACTCAAAGCTGGTGTGAGCTCTCGGTGGAACCATGATCAACTGAAGCAAGAGCAAGCTAATTAATCGGGTTATCTTCCAATGTCGCAACTCCACCCCCATGATCACCGCCACGTAGCACGTTCGTATGATCGATGAAGTAAGAAGTTTTGCCAGTTTTCCCATACTCTTCCGGCACTGCCGTTACTTGAAACTGATCTCCCAGCAAAAGCACCTCAATCTTGTAACCCTGACTTTGCATCATTTCTTTGGAGAGAAATCCTTCATCAAGCAACTGTTCAATGGTGCCGAAGCTACCAGCGCCTTTGCCCAACTTGTACTGGATTTCGGAGTTCGCAATTGTATGGAGAATGCTGATCGTCAGACGTTCGTTGGTGATAATAGGAGACGGATTTGATTCCGCGGAGATTCCGGCGACGGCCATCAAAACCAGGTTCTTAGGAACGTGCAGCTCGTGTAATGTGCCCAAGCCATCAGTGGAAAGAGAGTAAGTTATGGGCTGCGCAACCATGCTCAATCTCGACAAAAGCTCTCGCGTTTGATCACTCAGCAACGCAGTGGTTTGATTAGCCCAACTTTTGTAACTTTCCATCAGAGCCGGTGATACGTAAACCTCACCTTGAAGTTGACGGGGTTGCCAACGGGTAAAATTCTTGAACGGAGTGTCCGACGAAAGAGTTTCGTGCTTCAGGTATGAATCGACGACATGCTTTGTTGTTGCGGGATCAGCGGAGAAAACGAGAAAGTTCTGGATGAAAGCATACGACAGCATGTTGCCGTAAGAGACCAGTTCAGTGTCTCCGCTTCGCTCAGTCTGGGCGAATGCACCTGCACCTTTGAAACCCGTCGAATCCACTATCCTGGGCAACAGAGCGCGCATTCCTTCCTTGTCCTTCAAAGAAAGCGCTATAACGAAGCTTGGTTCACTTCCAGGTTTTTGATCTTTCTCCGCGGCCGGTGTTGATTGCGAATTTGGTTTGGGAAGACGCCCGTCCTCGATAAAGTTCACTGGCATACTAACGACTATTTCGGAACCCAGTAGCGGCAAGAGATCTTCTTTCAACTTTATCTTCAGGCCCTTCTCGATCTCGGCAAAGGGTCCTTCCGTCTCCAGATCTTTTACCAGGATCGCACGATTCGTGGCTTTGTCGATCACTTGTGGTTTTGACATCGCAGCGTAGATCTGAGGCAGATCAAGTGAGAGAGTAAGAAACACCTCTGTATCCGCCGGCAGAATGGCAGGTGACTCTGGAACTATTGCGGGACCTGGAATCAGATTAGGAAAAAATGGTATTGGATCACACTTCTCGCCTGGCGCTGCAATCAGTAAAGCGCGAACGTCGAACGAATCATTCTCGAAAGACACACCGAAACCTATCGCGTCTGGCATTTTCGACTGCCCTTGGAAAAAAGAGTTGGCCAACATACCAACGGACTTAGTCATGAGATCTGGTTCAGCCGGCCGCGCGGGTAGTTGATTCTCTGGCGGAGTAACTACGTCGAGATTTGCAGCTTCTTCCTCAACTGCTTTTTTCACTTCCACCGCTGCAGCCTCAGCCAAGGGGGAACTCGCTGCAACCTGTTTTGCCTGTTCGTCCGCTACGCGTTTCTTGTTCTCCTCTTCAAACTGTTTCCGTCGGTTCTCCTGTTCCAACTCTATTCCGTTGACGTTGAGGTAAATGAAGACTTGTTCAGAACTGAATCGGGACCGTGTAACTCGAAAACTCACATCGTCACTTAGAAGCTTACTTCGAGGAGGTCTTAGATTTTTCATCGCCAATGGGGTGGGCGTAATGAGCACGAGTGAGCCAATTTGGTGGAGATAAAAAGAGGGCTTCGTCTCTTCTAAGGAATTCTTTGTTTCAGCGGTCGACGGCGACGGCCGAGGCGATGCTGTCGGCAGAACTTTTGAGAGCAGTGAATTGAGCTGGGGTGTGAACTTTCCAGCTTCCTCAGGTGACTCAAATTCAATAGCGACGAGAGCATCAGGAACATTCTTAGCTGTGGGCCATGTAGCCACCAGCATTCTTGACGTCATCACATCGTCGGCATGTGAGTTCAGCCACTTTAAGAGAGTCTTGAACTCCTCCGGGGGGTCAGCAAGTTTCATCACGGGCTCGAGCGTTTCGCTTACCGAATTTGAGCGAATCAACTGCCCAACTCCGTGGACCTCCATGTACACTTTGTAGGAGTCAGCCGCAAGCAAGGTTTCGAAAGTAGGCGCACTTGAAATGGCAGTGGCCGTCGCTACCTTTCGTGTGGGTCTGGGTGATGGACGTCTTTGGGCTGAGGCTTCGGAGGCGACGACTAACAGTGATGCAAACACTAAAGGTTTCAAAAGAAGCTTCGGGATCTTCATGTGATTCTTCGCCTCGACTCTGCAGAGGTGTCGATAATGATGCAGCTGATTGTTCATCCACCTGACCGCCAACTGCTGCGCTATTCGAGTGTCAGCTATTCATTCAACGCCAACTGACAGTTCACATTAACAAGGATTTCACATCGTTGGATTGGCCCACCTCTGCAACGTGGCCCTTTAAGCGAAAACGACTCCTCAGTGTAGCAATACGAGAGCCACAGGTAAGTAGTTTTGAGCATCTTGCTGCCCTTTGTTTCAGCATAAAATTTGTTCGATAAGACGAAATGATCGGTGCCGTACAGTCATGGAAAAAGAGTATTGCAAATTCCAGCCGCCACGGTTAGATTGTTTGGACTGTCATTACAAGGTAGGGGCTCTCCTCCAGGGTTTGAGGTGTCCCACTGCCTTTTATTTAAGAAGGTGGGAGGAAGAAACAGTGCCGACAGGAACCTGCCCTGAATGTGATGCCGATGTCCACGTTGATATGGACACGGACAAGGGCGAAGTTGTGTCATGCGAAGAATGTGGAACTGAACTCGAGATCGTTGGACTCGACCCAGTTGAACTAGATATTGTCGAAGAGGAAAGCTACGACGAGGACGAAGACGAAGACGAGTATTAATTTCAAGTTGTAAGTCTTAAATTCTAAAGACGGCAATTAGCAGATAATCATCCTGGGCCAAACTGCTTTTGCCGTCTTTCTAATTCTGTAATTCCTCTAGCTACCTGCCTGCAGCTTTATATTCAACCCTGCTTTGCCGCAGCGTCAGACCTCGTGGGCCATCAACTCGAATCGTGTGCATTTGTCCATCGTGACGTTTAGCTTCCGGCGGGTAAAAAGCCAGGAGGTATGAAGAGGTCACTTCTTCAGCAAGTGCCTTAAACAGTGGACCGTAGTCGTTTTCGTTAGCGTAAACGCTTCTCCCACCGGTTGCTTCTGCCAGGCCACTTACATCCAACGGCGTCGGTAATGGAGTTTTCGACGAAGATGCCATCATCCGCGAATAGGAAGGCAAGGTCACAACGAAAACGCTGACATCGGCTGCGTTAGCTCGCTCAATCACCGTCTTCGACGATACGGTATCACCAACAGGGAAACCGTCGGTTACAACAAGGACAGCACGCTTCATCAATCGCCGCTCGCGTGTCCGTGGCGCATTTCGAACCAGCAGTCGAACGGCATCATCAACGGCATCGTACGTGTGTGTCGAAAGTCCGTTTGGTTCATCTCGCACAATCCGTTCAATAGCTTCGTCAAGCTTATTAGGGTCGCTGGTAAATTTCTGGACCGTCTTAACGCGCATCCCAAATGTCATGACCGCATAGACGACCGGATGACTGGACAGTTGACGGGAAAAAAGCTGAAGCGCGGATCTGACTCGCTCCATTTCTTCAGACGTCATGCTGCCCGACACATCAAGTGTAAAGACGATCGCGAGGGGTCGTTCCTCGCCCTCGCGTTTCTCGATTTGAAAGAATGCAACCTGCTGCTCCACACCATCTGAGTAGAGTTTGAAGTCTTCCGGTCGCAGATTCTTGACTGGTTGGCCCAGACTATTCATTGCTGTGATATCCACTGATACCAAATCAGTGTCAATTCGTAGAACATCTTCTGGTTCCTGTTCTTTGGGGAAGACCTTTCGAGGCCTGTTTGTCGGGTTGTTTGAGTCCTGGGTCGAGGCTGGAGTAGCGAGTCCGATTAGCAAAGAGAGAACTAGAAACGAAGACAGAAGTAACGCCGAGGGTATTTTGAACATTAGAAACACTTCCTTAAAACACTCGTCGTGAATTATACGGAGCCTGGTTTTTCCTGACTACTCAGCAATACAACAGGTTAATTGATCTACGCATCAAGGTTCGTAGCCGGAGGCTACGCGAGATAGAAGGTGTTATTATCCGGCTTCGCGCGCAAATTTCTCTTAGGTTATTACGTGGAGGTTCGGTTGTGAGATTCAGGAAAAGTACTTTAGCCCTTGTATTGTTGCTTTCGACTGTCGCCTTAGTCTATGCCCAGGACAAGACAGTCGGCGGCATTAAGGGAAAAGTAAGGGTCGAAGTAGGCTCGCCCAATGGCGTTACTGTAATACTAAGGCGCGGTGAAAAGGAACTTAGCCAGACGACGACTGATAAGAACGGTGACTTTGTGATAAGCCGTGTACCCCCTGGAATCTATGGCCTCACATTCAGAAAACCCGGATTGAGTGTAGGGACAATTGAGGATGTGGAGGTTAAGGCGGGCAAAGTCCGAACACTGGGTGACCGCCTGGTGCTGACGATCGACGATGGTTCCATCGCATTTATTAAAGGCAGCGTGTTTACCGCATCCGGGCGCAGCGTACCAAACGCGAAAGTTGAACTGTCTCGGATTCTTGAAGATGGTACGACGAAGAAGATCGACGGGCGCCTCACAAATGAAACCGGTTCGTTTGTCTTTCGTCTCTCGCCTGAAGTAGCAAAGTATCGAGTGAGTCTAAAGGCGGATAGCAGCGATCCAATTACGAAAGACGTTGAGATCGACGGCCCCGCGGTTTACCGCGTTGCGCTGTCATTGGCGGCGCCGCCTAAACCCTAAAGCCAGTATCTCCCGCGAACTGTTTTATGGTTGGCTGAGCGCTTTTCGTTGAGTTAGGATTTTCGAGGAAGAGAGTAAATATAATTCCTGGTTGGTTGCTATGGAAGAACGGGAAGAATTCCTTACCGCAAAACAACTCGCCCAAATTCTGCAGGTCAGTGAATCGACGGTTCGAAGGTTGGCGCTTAAACGTCGGATCCCTTCGGTCCGTCTAACCCCTCATATCATTCGTTTTCATCTCGACGCGGTACGTGACGCTCTTGAAGTGCCTCGTTACCGAATCCGGCATGGCGAATACACAGAGCGCGTCGACGATGCACAGTTATCTTTCGAGGATTTATTACTAAGCTAGCGGAATGTTGGATTTTTAAGTCTGACGTCGTGGCGGCCTCTGAGGAGTGAACTCAACCCACTTTCCATCCTGCTTTACGTAGATCTGCGGTTGTTTGATCCGGAAACCTTTACTGAACGAAGGATTCGCTGCGAGAAACTTCTTGATAGTTGGTTGGTCGCCTGTCGCGACTCGCCACTTTCCGTCCTCTTTAATAAGGTACTGCTGAACAACAATCTTTCCCTCGGCTTGAACTGGAAGCGTGACTCGTCCATAGAGAACTGTATCCACCACGGCGAGATTGCCTGCGATCTTCACGATTCCAACATCCATTCGATCCAGCTCATAAATACCCTGCGCTCGTTCAAGTGCATTTACAAAACGATCCCGAGACATCCGAGACCGGGAAGAATTCGGCAAGCCATCATATACGCTGCCATAGTCATGAGACTTCAACTGCTGAAAAACTCTACTGACCATCTCGCGGACTTCTGATTCGTCCGAAGCTCGAACTGAAGCATTGACTGCCAACGCCATTACAACGGCCACCGCTAAACTTAAAGGGTTATTCCTCTTCATCTGTCTCCAAACTATCGTCCAGGTTTTCCGAAGGTTCATTTGCACGAACCTTCTCTCGCATTTGAACGCGGTAACTGAGCATCCATGAAACGGCACCAAGCGCAGCCGCAATAAATGCTTTTTCATAATCGGTGCGTAGAAACATTATCAGCGCAGTAAGCGCGAACGCACACGCAAGGAAGATCCAAAAACGTTTCACTTGATACTCACCGGAATAGTCACATCCAAAGTTCCAGGAGCGTAGCAAACCTGATCGTCACAAGCTTGGACGCGCAATTTGGCGGAAAGGTTTTGTGTGCCCACTGGCGACGATTTGTCAGCTTTCAGCCTCACCTTAATATCAGTAGTTCCTTGGTACACAGCGAGCGGTTTATCTGCAAAGGAGAAACTCTTGGTGATCGCATCTGGGTAAACAATGAAGCTTACTGAGATCCCAGCCGCCGGATTCATGGTTAATTCCGTCGCTATGAGATATGAAAACGTCGATGGATTGGCATTGATGTGATACCCGTTTTGTACCGTAACCCGAACGACTGCGTCGGCCGATCCGTTTAGTCTGAGTTCGGCTGGCGACGCGATTGCTTTCACGACATCAACTGAGTTTCGAGGGTGTCCAGAGGCAGGCGTGGCAGCTGTGGTTGGTAGGTTACTCTCCTTGTTCGGCCTTGTGCATGCACAGCAAAAGAACAGGAGCAGAATGGAAATTGTAAGTTGTCTTTTCAGCAAATCGTTTGTTCCTCAATCAACGACGGGAGTAGCTTCGAGCTCATGCCGGTAACATTTAGGATCACCAGTAGGAATAGGGACAGAGATTTCATGATGAGCCTCCATTAGAAGTTGAATGCATCAATGAGTGAACGTAATGGACACACTTGCAGAAACTGTGGAAACTTCCCACGTGCGTTTCCACAGTTTATTCATGTGGCTTGAACGGGAATTAGGACTCTTCCTCTGACTGTTCGATCCCGTCAGCCTTCTTTATTCCAAATTTCTCAAGTCGATACTGCAGCGTCCTGAATGTTAGACCCAACAGCTTCGCTGCTTTGGTGATGTTGTAATCAGTTTGTTCCATGGCCTGAGTGATCAGGTTTCTCTCCACATCTTCGAAGTTTATGCCTTCCGAAGGAAGTTTGAATGCGCCTTCAGGTGCCGGCCCAACGTCTTGGCGTACCTCAGAAGGAAGATCTTCGACGGTTATGAGATCTCCTTCACAGAGCAGAATGGCTCGTTCGATGGCCGACTCGAGTTGTCGAACATTACCAGGCCAGCTGTAGTCCGACATTAACTTCCTAGTATCCGGAGTGAGTCCGCGGACGAGTCTTGATGTGTTACGTGTGTGCTTTTTGAGAAAGTAGTCGATCAGGACGGGAATGTCTTCGCGGCGTTCGCGAAGAGGGGGAACGTCGATCGAAAGAACATTGATCCGATAGTAAAGGTCATCTCGAAATCTTCCGTCGCCGACCATTGCTCGCAGATCCCGATTGGTGGCGGCTATAACACGGACATCTGTACTAATCTCGTGAGTACCGCCGACTCTTCTGATCTTTCTTTCCTGTAGCGCACGAAGTAGTTTTGCCTGTATACCGACATCAAGTTCAGCGATCTCATCGAGGAAGAGAGTGCCGTGATCGGCAATTTCAAACAGGCCCTTCTTCTCCGCGTGGGCTCCAGTAAACGAACCCTTTTCGTGACCAAAGAGTTCCGACTCCAAAAGATTTTCATTTATCGCTGCACAGTTGACTGCCTGAAACATTTCAGTCGAACGAGGCGACTGGTTATGAACGGCCCGGGCAATCAGTTCCTTACCAGTGCCCGACTCGCCGCGAATAAGTACCGTCGAATTTGAACGCGCAACTTTCAGGATCATTTTTTTCACTGCTTCCATCTTCGGCGAACCTGAAATGATCTCTGTGTCGATTGCGTCTAATCGATCAAGGGCGCGGTTAATTGTTTCCAGGAGTGCATTCTTGTCGTATGGCTTCTCAAGGTAATTAAAGGCGCCCCGCCGCAGCGCCTCTTTGGCGGATTCGATTGAGCCATGAGCGGTGAGCAGGATCACGATGATTGACGAATCAAAAGCAAGGAGATGCTGAAGCAACTCAATGCCATCCATGCCAGTCATCTTCAAATCAGTAAGGGCGAGGTCGAAACGGCGGTCTTTGGCGAATTTGATTGCGGCTTCACCCGACGCTGCGGTTGTAACGTGGTATCCTTCCTCGCTGAGTATCATTTCAAGGATCTCTCGTTGAGACTTCTCGTCATCAACGACCAGAATATTCTTTCGCGCCATGTTATCGGGATGAAGAATGAGGGACGAAGATTGAAACAAAGCAAGAATGCTCAACCTCCAACTTTCATCGATACTCCTTTCTCGGTAGTCGGTAGAATAATAGTGAACGTGGTACCACTGCCTTCCTTTGAAGATACACTTATTGAGCCACCGTGATCGTCGATTGCTTTTTTCACGATCGCCAAACCCAGACCTGTACCCGTTTCCTTGGTGGAGAAATAAGGTTCGAACACCTTGGAAATGTCCTGAGCCCCAATACCACAACCTGTATCGCTGATTTCAACCTTAACGGAATTGTCGTCGATATTCGATAATTTGATCGCCACACTGCCACCCTCACCATCAATCGCTTCGACCGCATTGATTACGAGGTTGGTAAATACGGATCTCAACGATTCACGATCAGCCATGATCTTATGAAGGGGACCGTCTTGTTGGATCTTAGTCTCGATACCGCTCTCTTCCGCTCGCGCTTCTATAATACGAATTGCGTCCTCCGCTTCGACACGTAAATCGACATCCTGCAGATCCAGCTTAGTCGGTCTAGAGTATTTGAGGAAGTCTGTGATGTGGCGATTGATGCGAGCAACTTCAGCTTTGAGTTGGTCGGTAAGCCTGACAAACGTCTCTCGCTTGGTCGCGTTCTCAGGCGCGAACGATGAACGCAAATGATCAAGAGTCAGATTGATGTAGTTTAGCGGGTTCCGGATTTCGTGCGCGATTGCTGCGGCCAGTCGTCCAACGACGGCACCCTTTTCCGCCTGGTGTAGTTGCGTCTCGAGTTCGCGAGCGCGACCGAGTCTTCCAGTCATTTCGTTGAATGCCGCCGCGAGAGTTCCCATTTCGTCGCCACGCTCGGAAGCGACTTGGACGTCGAAATCTCCGCCCGCTACTTTCCGCGCAGCCACCGAGAGTTCGCTTATCGGCCTCGTGAAGCGCCATACAAAGAAGCCTGTTACGAACGTTGTCACCAACAAAAGCAACAAAGTGTAAAAGGCTGTTCGGGAAGCCTGCCGCTCCAACAGATTCATAATGCTATTGGCCGAACCAAGTTCGACAATAATGAACCTGCGCCCTTTGTCGGTCTCGACTGGAAAATAGAAGGCACCTGCTTCACCAAAATCAACGTCGTATGTGGATGGCATCCATGCCGGAAGTTGTTCCTGTTCCCGGGGAACCTGCGCAGCATTGTGCAAGGGTGGCAGCGGGATATCTCTAAATTGAACATAGCGTGGTGTTTTGTCTTCTCGCTCACCCGGAACGTAATCGGGGATCACGCTGTCGATGACATTGCCCGCGTCGTCAACCACCAGGATATTTCGAACGCGTCCGTTATTCAGCAGTGCTTCATTACTGTCGCCAATAATCTCGTCGAGATACTGCTCGCTGCGAAGACTTTTGATTGCTAAGGCGACTCCAGTCATGATCGCCTGCTCCTGATCAATAATTTTGTGAGCGTTTGCCTTCACGGCTCGTAAATTAAAGTAGTACTGAACGCCAAGAGTCAGTCCGAACATAAGGGCGAGAAGGAGCAGGAGGCGAGCGCGAAAGCTTTTAATGATTGCCGAGAATCTCATGCAGAGTCTAAGACGGGTCGACTAACGAAAGAGGTTGTCGGTTTTGTTACAACCGGGCCCCTGGAACTTCTTTAATAATGTTAATCCGAAGCGCATCTTTCCAGCGATTTATGTACAATAGATTACTTTTGTGTTGCTCATCGGCGATGGGTGATGTTATATTTGCTGTGGTCTCGAATCAATGTCCCCAGGGACCAGCCCATTTAGGGAATTCTTCCCACCTCAATGTTGCAGATGAAGGTTTCAAGTTGAAATCCAAAGGAGGCGTATTTGAGGACTCCCGAACTGCAAAAAATGTTTTTGAAGCGAGGACGGTCGCAGGCTGCGGTTCGGGTCGTTGTCGACGCCGGCGTCCAGAGAGTTTCAACCTACTTACCGCTGGTAAGTAATCCCTAAGAAAGAGAGCTTCGCCCTGATGACTTTGCATTCCCATTCCCCTGTTCCCCAAAGACGCATATTTATATTCATACTCGCTATTCTTGTTTCTATAAGTTTGTCCGGCGCAGTCATTGCTAAAAAGAAGGCCGCTCCTTCGCGTGGCCGACACGCCAAAGCTGAAAAAGGAAGAAAGAAATCTGCCAGTAATCGTCAGTCGTCGCGTCATCGTGGCAAATCATATGCTAGCTCCTCGCGACGCGGTCGCAGCACGGCTCGTTTGTCTAAGAAAGACAGGCGACGGCAAAGAGCTGCAGTTGCTCGTGAACAATCAGCCTCTCTAAGAGCTGCGGAACGACGACTTCATCGGCCGCTTACAAGGCGCGAACGCGCGGCTGAATTGCGTCGAATTGAAGCTCGACATCGTGCAGACTTGCTTGCCGCACGTCGCCGCGCAGAAGCTGCACGTCTAGCAGCAATAGCGCGTGAGAACGCAATGCGTTCGGAGGTTCAGTCCTTTATAGCTAAGGACGATACGACTGGCGAAGATCCGGAAGTTCGTCGAGTTGCAGTCAATGCTCTTGGCAACCACGCCGGTACCGTTGTCGTGATGGATCCGAATACTGGTCGCGTTTATACAGTGGTCAATCAGGAGTGGGGTGTTCGTCGTGGGTTCAAGCCGTGCTCAACTATCAAGTTGGTCACTGGTGTCGCTGGACTTTCGGAAAATGTCATTCCTCCAGTTGATATCGCTGGCGATGGATATCGCATGGATTTGACTGCTGCGCTGGCACACTCGAACAATCCATTCTTTGAGCAGGTTGGAAGCAAGATTGGATTTGACAAAATGGTGAGCTATGCACGGGAACTTGGTCTTGGTGAGAAGACTGGAACCAATCTTCCGTTCGAGTTTCAAGGCCGCCTTCCAGAGATGAAGCCAGGTTTCGTTGAGCGTCGAATGTTCTCTTACGCTGACGGCTTCGAGGTTACACCACTCCAGTTAGGAACACTTGTCTCCGCAATGGCCAACGGTGGAAAATTGTTAGTGCCACAAGTCCCTCGCACCTCTAAAGAACAAAGCAAGTTCGTAACAAAGGTCCGTCGCCAGCTTCCGATAGGCTCGGAGATTTGGCAGCGCATGGTCCCTGGAATGGTCGGGGCAGTGAACTATGGCTCCGGTCGTCGTGCTTATGATCCAACACAGACTGTGGCAGGAAAGACTGGCACTTGTATTGGTTCTGGTGGCTGGGTTGGACTGTTCACATCTTATGCACCTCTTGCCAATCCCCGCCTTGCGGTAGTTGTTATTGCGCAAGGTAGCGATGGACGTAATCATTTCCCAGCAGCAGTCGCCGGCGAAATTTATCGAGAACTAAACCACCGCTTTGGAACCGCTATCAATATGCAAGTGGCTACCACCGCGGATGATGAAGAAAAGGATGCGGATGCAGAGGAAGGTGCTGCCGCTGCTGATGGAACCACG
>DATEXA010000570.1:0-5154 GCA_035257465.1 Pyrinomonadaceae bacterium
ACATTCGTGAGCAGCAGTGAAGTAACCGCTAACATCACTGTGGCCGACACGGCAGCAATCGCCACCTTCGATATCCAAGTGACAAACTCAGACGGCCGCGGTGGAAAAGGAACTGAGTTGTTCAAGGTAACTGCTAAGCAAGCCAAAACCGGACAATGCCCGCCAATGCAACCGCCGCCAACCGGCGACACAAAGTGCTACGCAGCCATGCCGGGTTGTTTGGATTCGACTTTCGGTGGCGTGGGATTCGTGCAAATTCACATCGGTGATGCGACTCGTCTCACAGTGGCAAACGATGCAGCTATTCAACCGGACGGAAAGGTTGTGGTCGTCGGTCAGGCCTACACAAGTTCAACATCGAATAGCGATTTTCTAGTCACCCGTTTCAACACTGACGGCAGTTTGGACACTTCATTTGGCGACGTCGATCCATTCAACGGAGTCTTGCGGCTGGGCTACACAATCACCGCAATCACCACAAATGCTGACGCACCGAATGCGGTCGCCCTTCAACCGGACGGCAAAATTGTCGTACTTGGAACCGCAGGCTCAGTCAGTACGGCGGTTGTAGTCCGATATAACACCAACGGGACCCTCGATTCCGGTTTTGGCAGCGGTGGAAAAGCGATACCGAACTTTGGGAAAGTTGGTGGTGTTCCTAGCTTCGATATTGCAGTACAGTCGGACGGAAAGATGGTCATTGCGGGAACCATAGCAACTAGTCAGATCAACAATGGAGGATTTAGCCTGGCTCGTCTTCTATCGAATGGTTCATTGGATTCCACTTTCGGCTCCAACGGTTTAGTAGTGGCAAAACCGGGCGCCATTGGAGTGGCGTATGGCCTTGCGATTCAACGAGTGCCTGCTGTTACTGGAGAAGAAAGAATAGTAGTAGTCGGCTGGTCGGCTTTGTCCTCAAATGCTAATCAGGATTGGACGGTTATGCGTTTCACTTCAAATGGAACAGCGGACACTAGCTTTGGCTCCGCTGGAATAGTAAAGACTCCCTTTTTGGGTTTTGGCGATACAGCAAAAAGGGTAGTCATTGATTCTGCCAACCGGATCCTTGTGGCCGGGAATACCCATAGCGCAAGCGTCAACTGCGGCGGTTATATTATCGATACCGGTATTGCTCGTTACACACTAAATGGTGATTTGGATGCAACCTTTTCTGGAGGCAAACAAACCGTGGACATCTACGGTGCAATGGACCAGATGTATGGCCTGGCCCTACAACCTGATGACAAGGTGCTTCTGTTTGGCTACTCGAATGTAAATGGCGCTAACACAACTTACATGGCGCTAACAAGACTCAACGTCGACGGCAGTCGCGATGCTTCATTCGGGCTGACGGGAAATGGAACGGTGACACTCGACTTAACTGGCTTCGCCAACTACGGACAGGCGGTTGGAGTGCAGCCGGGAGATGGAAAGATTGTGGTTGCCGGCAGCGTCGATCCTCCAGGAACTGCCCCATGGGATATGGCAGTCGCGCGCTATCTTCCGTAAAAGCTATAAACAAATCACGCGATGAAAAACCCAACTTAAGTTTCGCAGTTGATTATCCAAACTGAAGGCGCGAAGAGAATCAGAGGTCTCAGACTCAATATTGAGACAGCGTGCGGAAAAAATCCCACGATTTCTGAGGAGAACTCACACGACTGATGAGAGACGCAAGCAATCAAGCGAAACTATCCGTAGCATCAGGACCGTTGAACGACAGGCTGCTCCATCCGGCGTGGCGAGCGTTCATACGCTACTGTGCGGAACTCCAGCATGGTGAGATGGAGTCGCTGAAGATTCAGGATGGCTTGCCTGTGCTTGCAGAGGTAGTCAAGAAGAAGGTCAAGTTCACCCTGTGAGCTCGTCATAGCGTAAGCCACCAACAAATCAATCGGTTGACCGAAACACTCGGAGGCCACTGTCCAACCACTTTGCCGGTTGTACGGTGGCCTCACTTTTTCTAGGTTCACTTAAAACCCTGCAGATCTAGATCAATGAAGCCTTAAATTCTTTCTGCGCATGCTAGTGCACCTAATCAGCTTCTTTAAAATAACTTGAACCCATGACACCAACCCAACGACTTCGTCTAACAACGCTATTTACGATTATTGCACTTTCTTTCTTGTGCAATCTTAATTACGTCAGCTCCGCCCAAATCACTCATGATTCCAACGCGGCACCTTTAGCTCCTACAAACTTCACCCAACAAACACGCCTGACCAGCGGGAACGTAGCTGACAGCTATGCAAGTCTTGGTGTGGGAATTAGTGGTAATACTGCTGTTGTTGCGTCCAACGACGGAGTCTATGTTTACGTTCGCTCGGGCACGACCTGGTCGCAGCAAGCACTGCTAATTCCCAGTGATGGGTTGTCGGGGTTCGGTTTTCCGAAGCGAATAGCAATCGATGGCGATACGGTGGTGTTGGGATGTAGCCAAGCAACAATCAATGGAATCAAGCAAGGAGCTGCATATGTCTTTGTGCGCAACGGAACCACGTGGACAGAACAACAGCGTCTAACCTCTGGCGATGCTTTGGCCAATGATAATTTCGGATGGTCAGTCGGAATCAGTGTGAATTCAATTATTGTTACTGCACCCACCCACCAGGTAGGAGCCAACGTAGAACAAGGAGCGGCTTATGTTTTTGTTCGGAGCGGTACCGTTTGGAGTGAACAGGCAAGAATTTTAGCCGAGGACGGAGATCTTAGAAATAACTTTGGTCTGGCAACCAGTATCGATGGAGATACGGCCGTTGTTACTCGTGACAGAAGATTTAATGCCGCAGTCGTGAATCCAGCAGTTTATGTATTTGTTCGGAATGGTACGACCTGGCAACAGCAGCAAAGATTGTCTTTATGCGAGCCATCCACCTTAGACTTATGCGCGTACGGACGGAGCGTCGCCGTCAAAAGTGACACTCTCATCGTAGGATCCCAATACGTCAATGAGGGTTCCAACGACGCTCAAGGTGCCGCTTATGTGTACTCACGCACAGGAACAACATGGACGCAGCAACAGAAACTGACAGCATCGGATGGACTAAACCACGATTATTTTGGCTCAGAACTGGGTATTAGCGGTCAAACACTCATTGTCGGTGCTCCCGCCGATCTGGGAGTTCCTGGAAAATCATATATCTATAACTGGTCGGGCACAGAGTGGATGTTTCAACAAAAGCTGATGGTGGGGCAAACCCGCAACGCTTTCGGAGGGAACGTCGATATCAGCGGAAGTTCGATCATAATTGCGGCTTCGCTCGATGCCGGCACTTCAGGTAGCTTTATTGGTGCTGCTTATGTCTTTGCGGATGAAAGCGCAACTCCTACTCCCACTCCAACACCGACCCCTCCTATCATTCAGCTCAACTCAAACTCAATTCAATTCGACGAAGCTTCCGGGAGCGGACTCATTACAGTAACTCGAACTGGTTCGATCACTTCACCCTCCAGCGTTGACTACTCGACTAGCGATGATCCTCTGGCGATGCAGCTATGCAGTTCAGTGAACGGCAAAGCATCCTCACGCTGCGATTATTCAACGACAGTAGGTACGTTGACCTTCGCTATCGGGGAGACATCCAAGACAATCTCAATTCCCATTACCGATGACGTTTACTCCGAAGGTCCCGAGACATTCACCATCACTCTTTCAAATCCAACTGGTGCCACACTAGGTTCTCCAGCCACAGCTACGATCACAATCAACGACAACGACGCGGGCAAGGGTACTAATCCGATCGACACAGCGTCGTTCTTTGTTCGTCAACACTACGTCGACTTCCTCAACCGTGAGCCCGACGCAAACGGCTTGGCCTTTTGGACCAATGAAATCACTTCGTGTGGTAGCGACGCGCAGTGCACCGAAGTCAAGCGCATCAACGTCTCAGCTGCATTCTTCTTGTCGATTGAATTTCAAGAAACCGGCTACCTGGTCTATCGGGTTTACAAGTCAGCGTTTGGAAATATTCCTCAGACTCAAGTGCCGGTTCGCTTCACAAACTTTCTCAAAGACACTCAGCAGATCGGCAAGGGCGTGCAGGTAGGAATCGGTGATTGGCAGAACCAGCTGGAAGCAAATAAACAGGCCTTTGCCCTCGCATTTGTGCAACGCACTGATTTCCAGACCGCATTTCCAAACACTCTCACGGCTCAGCAGTTTGTCGATCAGTTAAATACAAATGCCGGCAGCGTTTTGTCGTCATCAGAAAATGGTGCGCTGGTCGCTGTCTTGGGAGCAACTCCGTCTGACTTAGCTAAGCGCGCCGTGGTGTTGCGCTCGGTAGCAGAGGATCCAGACTTACGTTCGGCTGAATTGAACAAAGCATTTGTGTTGATGCAGTACTTTGGTTACCTGCGCCGCAATCCGAACGACCCACCCGATTCCGACTTTAGTGGACTCGACTTTTGGTTTAACAAGCTGAATTCATTTGGCGGGAACTTTATCAACGCTGAAATGGTGCGGTCCTTCATTGTGTCTGCAGAGTATCGCCAGCGGTTTGGTCCGTGAGGTCTTAACGGCTTGCGGAGTTCTCGCTGAATTTTCGTTGCGCGCCTAAGGGTTCAGACCTCGCCGCAACGGACACATAGTGGCAAACGTCAGTAACACCGCGCGGTAGCGGGTGTCCGATCAATTGTCAACAACTCTACCAATAAAGCAACACAAGCGATCACATGGTGGTACTGACCCGATGCCTTACGTTTTCAATAGCAATTCCATCCCGACCTGAAGGAGAAACTAGTATGAAAAACTGGGCATTTCTTATAGTAATTGTCTTTTGTGCAGTGACATTCGAGATCACTGCCTACGGTCAAACTTGTCCCTTGGCCGCGGGTTGTCTTGATCCAACGTTCGGCTCAGGGGGCACGGTCGCCATTCCTGTACCATCGCCGGGTTCGCGAGATACCGTGCCTCGTGACATAGTGGCCCAGTCAGACGGAAAAATCGTCGTCATGTTTGGCTGCTGCTCTACGTGGGGATTAATGAGAATCAACGCCGATGGTTCGCTCGATACCTCATTCGGTATCAACGGCTTCATGATTACGACCTGGGACTTCACTTACAAGAATTTCATATACCACAACAATACGAATGCGATTGCACTTCAACAAGTAAATGGAGAGCAACGAATCCTGGTCGCTGGTCAAAGCGCT
>DATEXA010000571.1:0-1877 GCA_035257465.1 Pyrinomonadaceae bacterium
ATATCAGAACAACCGGGCGGAGAATTCGCATCAGCCCACCAGGTTGCGGGAGAGGCTCATGAGACGGTTCAGGTCGCGGGGCCATGGGCAACGTTTTCTGTCGGCCTTCGGCATCATTAACTCTCACTTTCGCGTAGGGAGACATCTGTACCGAGCGAGTGCTTATAGGGAAGTGATGCGGTCGAGATTCAATACTTGGGAAGAAGTTAGTCGCGTCGAGCCATAATTACTTAATTACTGAATCACGAAAAGTGGTTGAATCCATTCTCACTTGACTCATGCCCTTTCGCGAGGAGTTAAGTTGACAATGCCCACATACGTGATCGGAATTCCCCAGGAACTGAAAGACTTGAATGTGGAAAGATCATTATCGATAAGAATATCCGTTTCCATTTTGTGAGTTTTCAAAAACTCACGAACCTTTGCTCCCGGCTCGTAAGTGATCGACAACAGACTAACAGGTTGGCCGGCTAACTCCTTCTTCAAGGCGTTCAGGTGTGGAATCGATTCTATACATGGAGTAAACCAGGTGGCCCAGAAATCCATGATTACAACTTTGCCGCGCAGCTCCTGCCACGTCGGCGCAGCAGAACCTTCAAGTGAGCGCACATCCAGCGCTGGCTTAACGGCTCCAAGCGGTAACCTCTTAGTGGGTTGCTCCTGTGCAACAGACGTCCTTGAGCCGTTCGCAGCCGTGATGATCATTAGCGCGGTGATCAACACAAGGCGTAATTTGTTCATTTGAATGGGACTCCAAATTTTCTGATTGATTAGTGGCAGAACTACCTACATGACACCGCAAAGATGTTTTGTGGCATTAATGTGTGCGTGTGAAACGAAGTCGTCTCATTCTAGGGTTTATTGAAGGCGCTTGGTTGCTCAAAAGTTTTGTCTTGGTGGGCCAATGACTCTTAATGAATCTATCTCGCTAAGGCGCGTGGGATTCATAATCCCAAGGTTGGGCGGCTGCTACTAAGAGACTAGCTGGTTGCTACGAAAGTTCGCAGTATGAAAACTGGGCACGACGTGGCCAAAAATAAGAGTACATGACGTATGCGCAAACTGTAAGGGATGGCAAAGAACCGCGCTGATTATTCTTCGGTGGCCGCAACCTTCGAAAAAGCAAACAACGTAATCAGTTGCCGAGAGTCTAATTCGCGATGCGGAGAGCAGCCCCGCAATCCGGGTATGCTTCAGTGTTAGCACTATTGCTGGCGCAAGCGAGCACGGATGAATTAAGATGCTTTCAAATCAATCACTTGGATTCAATGGCTTATTCAATCATAGCTGTAAATGACTGATTCTAAAAGACTTGCCTGCTTAGCTCAGTAAATGGGGTCACGCTCACAAACCTCGCGTTTTCAAGAACTTACAATCTAAATAATTAACGTTGACGGTAATATTGACGGTAGATGAAACGCTCAGTCTGCAGAGACTTCGGACAACTGCTGGACAATTGGACCATGAGAGTGAGGATCGAGACCTGGAAAGTTCGAGTTCTGTCGACTTTTGAACCAACGCCGCTACCACCAATTGTCGGTACGGTACCTGAAGTGTGCTGTCCTTATATATAAGCTGATGGAAAATCCGGCTTGGAAGAAGCTACCCTAAGACCTCAACGCCGATTAACAAGTGGCGTTGTCCTTCTACTATTCGTTTCTGAGACTCTTAGTCTCCGCAATTGAACTCAAGGGGCTAGTTCGTTTTGGCGGCTTTGTCAGATTTAGCACGCCATTCGGGCTTGCGTTCTTTACTTGCACTCGCCAAAGCCCGACGAACTCCTTCGGCATCGAAGTCGGTCGCGTATACGGGAGTGGCCGGTTGCTGCCTCCACGAGTCATCGAGACTGCCTGCATCCACCCCATCAAAGCCGAGTT
>DATEXA010000572.1:0-17166 GCA_035257465.1 Pyrinomonadaceae bacterium
TAGCCTCCGCCGGGCCACGTTGTTTTGACGTCCACACCCGGCGCTACCAACTCGATGACATGTCCATAGCGATACCCGAAATTGAAGGGATCCCCTCCTGCACGTTTCACTACGGAAACTACTGACGAGGAGAAGATGGAAGGATAACTTGGGTAGGGAAGATTGTTGGCGGCAGCAACAACAATACAACCTGCGTGATACGCGCGGTCCAGCAAATCGTGAAGTGGTCCAAAATAATCGCGCTTTGTTGTTCCTAACGAGAGGTTGATTACCTGGTACTTTTGTTTGATTGCGTAGTCGAGTCCAACCAGAAACATTTCGCCCGAGCCTGAAGCAGTCGGCCCGAGCACTTTGACGCTGTAAAGCTCTGCCTCGGAAGCAACACTGCTGATAATACCTGCGCAAGCTGTTCCGTGGCCCGCCTGATCGCCGGAGGTGGATGGCCGAAAGTTGATCTTACCATCCTCTGCGACTGCCTCGACGGAGTCCTTGACCCTTCCCTTAAGATCCGGATGTTCGCTGTCAATGCCGCTGTCGACAATCGCCACGCGTACCCCGCGTCCTGTCGCACGCTGCCAACTCGTGTCCTCTCTTAATGCATTCAACAAATCGGCAAAGGCACCCGCTCCATCCAGGGCATCAGACTGGGGCATCTCTTCCCCTTTCGAATCGAGAATCAAAATCCCAAATAACCAGTATTCACGGCCGAACGCTTCTGTGAAAAACGCGCGAGCGTCTCCAGAAGATCTCGACACAATTCGCGCTCCGCGTCACCTTTTCCGAAAATCTCTCGTAGTGAGATCCAAAGCATTCCCATGTCTCGATGTTCTGGGGCAGCGACAATGCTGTTAATCCACTCGCGCAGCTCTTGTGCAGATTCCTTACGTCCTTCTTGTCCAGAAATGACTGTCTTAAGCGAGCGATCGAAAATGGACTCAACCAGCTCTGCAATCTCAGTCGCATCAACCAGCCTGGCCAAGTCTTCGGCAAAGAAGGCCGCATGGTCCATCTCTTCAGGCGTGAAAGGTGGATAAGGAGGATCTCCCGCCCGATTCACAAATTCCAATACGCCAACTATTTCGTTGCCACTGCGCAAAGGCGTTGCCAGGAGCGTGAAGGTCTTGAATCCGGTTTTCTTATCAGCCCCAGACCAGAAAGATCCTTCGGTCGACACATCGGAAACTGCCATCGGTTGTCCACTCGAGAAAACTAGTCCGGCGATTCCCTTGCCAGCCGGAATGTGGAGCTTAAGCAACTCTTCTTTTACGTCGCTGATTGCGGTGAGAAATTTCAAGCCTCCTTCACTTCCATCACGAATCAGGACCGATGCCTCTTCTGATCCGACGGTCTTTGCCGCAACCTCCAATAGCTCGTCAATAGCGCGTTTCAACGGTGTAGTTAACGAGTCTGAGACATCGATCGACTCGATAACTTCCCGCACCTTGTCTGCAAAAGGTCCTCGGTTGCTGTTTCGATAACCATCTGTTGAAAAGTCGTCGTATCCGGCATCAAAACTTTCATCACTCATAGTATTTTCTCTGACGTTTAGCAGTTATGGTTTAATGCGAATCCTGACGCATCCGATGAGACATTGGTAATTTAATTTTCCGGGTACGTGATGACAGCTTGTCTTGCCACAAAAATTTGCGAAGGATGGATTATACAGTTGAGTGCCCAAGGCGCAATAAACAGTCAGACCATTCGGATTGAACTGGAGAATCCAATTAGAATGGCTGCCCTTCATTTCTTTTCAAAACGAGCGGACCAGAATATCAAGCGCTCGAGAACGATCATGACCGCCTTCGATGACGGTCAAGGAGCCAACCAATGAGTGTTGATGCAGGATTTTACAACGAGTCAGTCAAACCTCAGGAGCGGGTGGTCGCACTGATGGGTCGCGCTTTTGAATTGCAGCAAATGGATTCTCTGCGTCAAGCAGCGACGATTCTGGAAGAAGCCCTATCCGAAGCAAGAAAGACACCTTATGAGATTGAATTCGAAACGCGGATTCAATTAGCAATGAGTCTTGCAGATGTATTCCAACGCCTCGGCCACATTCAAAAAGCTTGTGCGATGCTTCTAGAAGAGAGCGCCTTTGCTGAACGAATTTCGCAAGTTATGCAGGCGACGGGAACGCCGTCGCAGAAACGGAGCGCGACCAGCGGCTTCTTGCAGATTCGAGATCGTTCGATTCAGATGAGTCTCCTCGGGAAAGAATCGCCGGAGATTGAGATAAAGGAATGGATTAAAGGTGGAATCCGCTCGTTGGCAGACTTGCACGGGCACGTTGTCTTAATCGAGTTTTGGGCCACCTGGTGTAAACCCTGCCAGGAAATGTTTCCCAAGCTGACTTCACTGCACGAAACCGAGGGTTCCAAAGGGTTGGAGATCATCGGCCTTACGCGTCACTATTTGGCTTATGGCGGAACTTCTGAATCTTTGATGGAGGAACGGCAATTGATGCTGGATATGGTTGATCGTCATGGTGTGAAGTTTCATGTCGGGGTCGCAAAGGATGAGAAGCTTCAAAGTCTTTTTGGGGCCAACGGATTACCAACGATGGTGCTGATTGACCGCAGTGGGATGATCCGCTACGCGGGTCCGGGAGAAGGTGACCCTCTCTTTAACAAAGAGTTACAAGATTTCTTAAATAGTTAGAAAATTCCAGCCGAGCTTCCGCAAAAAAGATTGTCCCATCACGTCATCGCTGATAGGATGCGCTTGCTTCAATATCATGATTTCGTGAAGGGTGCCTCTGCGTCGCGGACCGGGGGAATGGCAGGTAACGTTCGGTTCTGTCAGTGGTTCGGCACTCGTCGTAACAAGAGTACAAACGGACTCCCAAGACTACCCAAGTCCAGAGTTGTCCATCGCCCAATTGTCCTCTCGAATCTCCGCCGTGACTCATTTGGAACTCGTCGTGATAGCACCACGTGTATCGAAATTCATTCGTTGAAGCAAAGTAAATCTCTACCGCTGCTTAAAGAAACCTTCAGGCAGCATCACACTGTACGCCAAGATTTGATGCCTCGTGACTTCAATTGCGGCGTCGGCAGTTCACATAACTTGAGGAATTCGATCTCCTCCCAAACAATCTACTTTTACTAAGGAGAACAGCAATGGCGATTTTGACCTCAACGCCCGGCGAGGGCAATAAAGTTAATGTTTACGATGTACCAGATAGCGTGCTTGCCCAGTATCAGGTAACAGGTGATAAGGCCGCCCAGATGTTTCCGGAAGGCAAGAAGACTTCAGGCAGCGAGATCCCAAAGAGCAGTGCTGCCATGGGCGCGACCAGGGTAGAGAACGCAGAGAGTCTCGGTGAAGTACAGGCCTACAACGACGTCTGTGTTTGTCGCGAACTTCTTTGTAATGCCTACGGATGCTGGTGGCATTATTACTATTGCTACTGCTAAGAACTCACCCCAGATACCGAGTCAACACAGAACGACCCCGGAACCGTCTGACGTGGCGTCTGAGTTGATTTCGGTCATGGTCAACGCAATACACAGCAGCGGGTAAAGAACTTGTTTCTTGCCCCTGCTGTGTTTGTTGCTAACGGCATTCTACTTATCAACTCTGTTAATCTCCGGCTTGAGTTGGCTTTTCCGTTGATATCGGAAGGGAAATAGTCCATGTCGAAGCCTCCTGTTCCTGGCACGCCCATCCCCGGCATGCCCCACGAAAAATCCTCTGGGAAGCCAATCGAAATTCCGCTGGGTGCTCCTCCAGGCGCTGACCTACCGGGTGCGATCCCACTTGGGCCTGAAGGTTTATCTGAGGGCGAGGTCCCTAAGGGTGGAAAAATCCGTATGAAGGAAATGCCTCGGATGAACGCGAAGCCTTACCTCAAACGCGCATTTAAGCTCTTAGGCGAGCACAAGCCTTTCGTAGCGTTATCTCTCAGCTTCTCGCTGGTGATGTTTCTTTTGCCTTTTCTTGCGGCTGCGGCCTTCGGTCCGTTGATCAAACTTTTCGGCGACGCCGCAAAGACTGGCGACTGGAACACGGTGTGGACCATGACGGGATCTTTTTATGACAAGTCAGCTCACGCCGGCGAGGGAAGTTCGTTCGCCATACCGTTATTGACGGATTGGCTCGCCACTCCTCTCTCTTTCACAACGATTTTTATAATCTGGACCTGCGCCATCGTGCTGCGCAACGTTCTCGATATCTTTCGAGCGTGGGTTGACGCTAACCTCGAGCAACGGCTGCTCATTGGATTTCGACAAAGACTATACGAGCATATTCAAACCCTCTCGCTTGATTTCTTTTTGGGCGGGCAGACCGGCGCACTAATGCAGCGTGTCCTCTCGGAGACGTCCACCGTTCAGCGCTTGTTGACCCAGGTAGTATTAACCCCCGTCGTCGATGCAATTGTCCTCGTCGTCGTAATCAGCTACTTACTGGCACTGAGTTGGCAGATGACGCTGATCCTGTTCATCATGGCTCCTCTCACAGTTCTCATGTTTCGTTTTACGAGCGCTAAACTGCAACAAGGTTCTATGGGAATTAACCTTAGTTCCCGAGAACTCGGCTCGGAATTGGAAGAAACGATCAACGGAATTTCGGACATTCAAGTATTCAATGCGCAGCCGAAAAGAAACGCACGGTTTTGGGAAGCATCCAAAAAGGCGGCCAAGAGTACTGCAGGCACAACCGCCTGGATGAGCTTAAGTAACAGTGGCGCTCAGGTCTTTATCTCCTTAACCACTGCCCTGATTCTTCTTTTCGCTATTCTACTGGGCCAGAAATGGGGGCTCACTTTTGCGAGCGCTCTTGTTTTTATGCAGATGGCGCCGAACCTCTTTACACCTGTGCAGCGACTGATTAGTTCTTACACGATGTATCAATCGTTGGTTCCCGGAATCGTCTCTACGTATGAATTGCTCGATACCAAGCCGACCGTCGTCGAAAGACCGGGGGCCATCGCCATCGGTGAGGTTCATGGAGACATAACTTTTGACAATGTCTCGTTTGGTTATTCTCCTGTACAGAAGGTTTTGAACAATATTTCCTTTGATATCAAGGAAGGCGAAACTGTCGCGTTCGTCGGCCCGATTGGTTGTGGCAAGTCGACTATCATGAATTTGATTTTGCGATTTCTTGATCCACAAGAGGGGCGGATTCTGCTCGAGGGCAAAGATATCTCCAACGCAACACTCACCTCGTTGCGAGAGCAGGTTTCAAAGCTGTCACAATTTCCTTTTTTCCTGAAAGCTACGATCAGAGAGAATGTGAGGCTTGGTAGCAACGCGGCCACCGATGCGGAAATTGAAGAGGCCTGCAAGTTGGCCCATATTCACGATGTAATTGTTGACCCTCAGAGAATGCCGCTGGGGTACAACACGATAGTCGACGTGCAAGTGCCGTCCGGAGGTCAGAAGCGCTTAATCGCTTTAGCTCGTTGTCTATTACGAAAGCCGGAAGTCTTATTGCTCGACGAGCCAACGGAGAATTTGGATGCCGATCAACGAAATCGTTTAATCAGTGTAATTCGAGAGTACGCGAGCGAGCGAACATGTCTGGTCATTAGCCATGATCTAAACTTTGTGGCAGCAGTCTCGGATCGGATTCTCGTGATTGATAAGGGACGCGTGATCGATCAGGGTACCCATGACGAACTAATCGAACGTGACGGTCTATACAAGACACTCTATCAACTAAAAAATGTTGATCCTTCCCTCTTGCGAATACGTGGAGGCGATGCGGGTTCTAAAAAAGGTCTTCCAGGCGCACCCATTGAGGGCATGGGAATGCCGGGCGGGGCCGTCCCTCGTGGTATACCCGGTTGATGTTAGTCGAGTCACAAGAAGACTGTGTCCTCGAAATAATCCTCAGATACGCAAAACAGTCACTTCAGTTTCGTCCCTAATTGGTTGTCGAACCGAGCACAGTTGTCCAACGGTACGCGAACTTGCTTCGCTAATACCCAGGTAAGTCCTCTTGGATCGACTTATTATCCGCGTTGAGGGCTTCTAATTTTCTGTTCGAAGGAGTTCTTTGCAAATATAATAGGTCAACTTTGACCGACAAGTTCACCCGTTTAATCAATACTTCGTCTGAACCGGAGTATGTCGACAATTTAAGAACCGGAAGTGATGACGTGCAGCAGATCCACGCACGCTGTGCTGGCGTCTATCCAGATTTTGATGTCTCAATCGAGGAGTTCACGGCAGCTATAATCAGAGCGGTGGACAAGTATCTAGTCCACCTTGCTAAGCCTGATCAACTTCCTGACGTCAGTGAGATCCGCAAGTTCATCAGCGAACTGCAATGTGGGGATCTCTATCTCACTCTTGGCTGTGCACGAGGCAATGAGCAGGCCTGGCGGCGCTTTGATGGAGACTACAGGTCGTTGATTGAACGTCTCGCTCGTCAACTAGTCGGGCGCGGAATGGATGCGAATGAGGTTATTGATTCCGTTTACGTGGAGTTGTATGGGATGGAGGCGACTGATGGCGTTCGTCAATCCAAGTTCAGAACATACACGGGCCGAGGCACGTTGCGCGGGTGGTTACGGTCCGTCATATCGCATTCGGCGGTAGATCTGTATCGCGGACGACGGGATGAAGTGTCTTTGGAAGACTGGTCCAACAAAGGTAACGATATGCCTGATGGCCTGGGTTTACGCCCCGGGGCTCAGGGTGGCGAGTCTTCAATGTTGGACAACCTGTTGCGAGAGCGTTACCGCTCAGCGACCATTGCTGCATTGGATAAGTCCCTGTCAACGCTCGATGCTCATGAGACGCTGCTACTGCTTTATTATCACGTAGAGGGTCTCAAGCTTCGAGAGATCGCCCATATCGTTGAAGCGCCAACGTCTTCCATTCGTGGTTGGTTTCAGCGACGCAAGCGGCAAAGCAGTAATCCCACCCGAATACATGAATCGACCGTCATGCGTTGGTTAGAGAACGTTTATAAAAAGGTCTCTGACCGTTTTCGTTCCGAACTTAAGAATCAGTATCGTTTGAATCCCGCCGAAATCGATATTTGTTTAGATATTGTGACTGAGGATTTTGGACCAGGCGTGGGTCTTAACCTTGATAAACCGGAGAACCGGAATCTTGTAAAGCAGGTAGATGAGGATTGCAGAGTTGAAGGAGCCTCTTAAGGAGCGGTGAAGAGAAGCGACACAAAAAAAGAGGAGGAGGCCATCAGATATATGATCGGTCGTCGTCTCAAGAGTGCCGCGGAGGTCGAGACGATGGACGCTCACCCCAATGATGATACTCTTTGTTCTTTTGTTGAGGGTCGTCTTGAAGAGGCGGGATCATCTCAAGTGGTTTCGCATTTGATTACTTGCCGAGGTTGCCGCCATATCACTGTACAGTTAACGCGTCTCGAATGTGACTCTGGTGCGGAGAAGGACGGTTCATTGCATGATGAGGGGCCTAATCGTCTACAACTATTGCTTAATAAATTAGCGTCTCGGGTTATTCCGGTCTCGGAAGAAGACGCTGTTTTTGCATATCAAGATCCATCGGAATCAGATCACCAACCCGTTGACCCAGTACCTGAAGATTCGGAGCAACCATAGTTTTCCCGGGGTTCGCTCGATCTTTGTTTTGGCAAGTCATGCTTGTTCACATCTCGCCCGTGCTGTTAGTCTTCAGCGACAGAGAAAGCAAGACTTAAGTATAGGAGCTTCCCGTGAATGAAGAATTTGCAACGATTGTCACCAATTTTCGCTTATTCAAAGGGTACACGACCGATGGCGCCAAACGGATTTTGAGTGCCGGAGAAGTAAAGAATGTTTCAGCCGGAAAAGTAATTTTTAAGGAAGGCGACCCTGCGACCTTCGTGCTCCTGGTCCTTAAAGGTAAGTTGCAGGTCTATGTCGAACGCGAAGGAAACGACTTAGTGTTGACTGATACTGGGCCTAGCGAGATCCTGGGGGAATTATCGGTGTTGTGTGGAATCCCACGCTCTGCCTCGGTGCGGGTTCTTGAGGAGTCAACTGTGCTTGAGTGGTCTGCGGCCGATTTTCGAGGACTGCTTGTAAAAGACGTGTTTCTCTCGGAACGCATCTTCCGCTACTCGTTGCGAACTTTGATTGATAAGGAACGAACATTGATCGATTCGCTAAAAGAGTCTAAAAACGAATTCAAGCAAAGCGAACAATCAGCATAAGGACGGGGTTGAATGTTAGAATCGTTCCCCGCGAAGAAGTCAAACTTCAAAGTCTTTTATAAGAACAACAAACGCTCTCTGGCTATCTGTTCTTGCGGAGTAAGACAAAGACGGTAGGCCCTTAGAGACGACGTCACAAGGAGGAGTACTCTCACCCGTTGAAACGTGATGTCTTAGCCATAACTTGATGCGTAGAGTCCTCACAAAAAATCAATAGAAGATATTTGGTATATTCTGGTAGTAAATTCCCGTCGACACTTTGCTTAAAAACCTTAATAAACATATCGTAAATTTGAATCAACTTGAGCTTTGCCGCACAGTGATACGGTTGATTATGCTCATATCTCTGTTTTCATTCTCTCTATATGAGGTCCGCTCAAATTAGTGACAAACGTGATTAATACGCAGATCCGACCCGACGTCGTTTTTGGAAGAGACCTCAATTGCCAAGACGTGGATGTCGTATCCCCCGCCAGAGTAACTGAGGGAAGGCTCGAGTCCGTTTCCGTATTAGTTCCTTCATATAATCATGCTCGCTACATCGCGCGTTGCCTTCGTTCAATCATCGAGCAAAGCCACAGACCGCTACAGTTGGTTGTAATAGATGATGGGTCGGAAGATGACTCGGTACGCAGGATTGAACAAGAGCTGAGGGACTGCCCATTTGAAAGCGAACTAATAGCACGCACTCACAAGGGTCTTGTGCAAACTCTTAACGAGGGACTTAAGCGCTGCCGCGGAAAATACTTCGCGTACCTGGGCTCGGATGATGTGTGGCTACCTGACTTTCTTACATCGAGGGTAAAACTTCTCGAGGCGCGCAGCGATGCCGTTTTAGCTTACGGACACTCCTTTGTAATCAATGAACAAGATCAGATTGTCGAATGTACGAAAGAGTGGGCTGCTTACGATAAAGGCTGCACGCGAGAAATGTTGCTCAACGCAATTGTTCCATTCAGTCCTTCAGTGTTATACCGCCGACAAATACTTCATCGCTATCATTGGAACGAGGATGCTCAACTCGAGGACTATGACCTTTATCTTCGACTGAGCGGTGAAGGTGAGTTCGTCTTTGACGAACATATCTTATGTGCATGGAGGACTCATGGGGAGAACAACAGCCGAGACTTAGAGTTCATGCTCAAAGAGTGTTTGAAGGCGCAGCAGCGTGCCGTTTCCAGCCTTAAGCTCACACCAAGAGAACTAGAGAAAGCGAACGCAAGATTGAAATGGCGGTATGGCGGAGATTTCGTTAAGGCTGGTGAAAGGGGCATGGGTATCAAGTTACTTTGCTTGAATTTGAGAGGCGCTCCCTCGTATGGTTCTATTGTTCGTATGATGGGAGCAGCGATACTTCCGACGTCGGTCTTACGTTGGCGAAAGCAGTATCTACAACGGCGCACTATCGAGTTTTACGGATCGCTCGAAGCTGGTCAATGAATATGGATTGAGAGGATGTTAAGGGTGAGTAAGTCGGTAGTTATGGGATCAGTGGTCTCCGAACATGGTGAAAGCTCTGGTACCAGTAAACAAACAGTAATTGTCAACGACGCGGATCATCCAGCCGGGGTTGTCAATTTAAGGGAACTCTGGAGATATCGCGACCTGCTATATTTCCTCATTTGGCGAGACACTAAGGTCAGATATAAACAAGCAGCGATCGGGGCTGCGTGGGCCATTATCCAGCCGCTTGGGATGATGCTGATTTTTGCGGTATTTTTTGGAGTGTTTATGGGCGTTCCTACGGATGGGATGCCTCACACCTTTTTCTTCTACTGTGGTCTGATGCCGTGGGTATTTTTTTCCGGTGCAGTTAGTGCGGGCAGTGTCAGCCTTATTAATAGCTCCAACCTAATAACTAAGGTCTACTTTCCACGAGTGATTGTTCCGGCGGCCGCCGTTGGAGCTTTGTTAGTTGATCTCCTGATCACTTCAGCTATTCTCCTGGGGTTGAGCCTGTATTACGGACTTCACTGGAGCTGGGTTCTTGGAATGTTTCCTGTGATGTTGTTGCTGACGATCATACTGGCATTGGACTTGGCTATTTGGCTCGCGGCGTTGACCGTAAAGTATCGCGATATTAGGCACGCTTTGCCATTTGTGCTTCAACTTTGGATGTTTGTTACCCCGATCATTTATCCCCTCAGTGTTATTCCCGGAAAATGGCGTTGGATAATCTATTTGAATCCGTTGACCGGAATCATTGAAGGAATCCGATCATCGCTAACCGGACGGAGTTTCAATTTGACAGCGATTGCGTTTTCAGTCGGTCTTACACTCTTGACGATGCCTTTAGCCGTCAAAGCATTCCAACGAATTGAAAAGAGTTTTGCAGATCTCATCTGAGTAAATGACTCCAGTTATTAGTATCAAGAATATCAGTAAGTGCTATCGGATTGGCGGTCTCGATCCGGGCTATGCAACGTTTCGTGAGTTCCTGGGAGGAGCAATGGCTATGCCCATTCGGCGCTTGCGACGAATTCAGACCTCACAGAGTGAAACGATCTGGGCGCTAAAGGATATAGACTTCGAGATGAAAGCAGGTGAAGTAGTCGGACTCATCGGACATAACGGCGCCGGCAAATCGACGCTCCTCAAGATTCTCTCTCGAATTACATTTCCCACAACAGGACGCACCGAGGTCCATGGCAGAATCGGCAGCTTACTTGAAGTTGGCACTGGTTTTCATCCGGACCTGACCGGCCGGGAGAATATCTATTTGAACGGCACGATCCTCGGCATCACCAGCTCAGAGGTAAAGAAAAGATTTGATGAGATTGTAGCGTTTTCTGAGATCGAGAAATTCATTGATACTCCGGTCAAATGGTACTCGAGCGGAATGTATCTCAGGCTGGCGTTCGCCGTCGCCGTCCACCTCGACACAGAGGTTTTGGTTATGGATGAAGTGCTGGCGGTTGGGGACGTCTCGTTTCAACAGAAATGTCTGGATAAAATGAATGAGATAAGAAATCAGGGCAGAACGATCCTGTTTGTTTCTCATAGCATGGCTGCCGTGACACGCCTGTGTGACCGGGCCATTTTGTTGGACAAGGGGCATATGCTAGTCGATGGACCAGCGCGTGAAGTGGTCAGTGGGTATATGTCCGACAGTTGGCAGGCGGCAGGCTCGAAGCAGTGGGATGGATTGTCCGAAGCTCCCGGCAATGAGATTGTTCGTTTGCGCAAGGTGAGAGTGCGAAATGAGGGTGGAGATACAGTTGATTCAATTGATATTCGTTGTGCGACTGGAATAGAAATAAGTTATGAAGTATGCCAGCTTGGACCTCCTCTGGTTCCCAAGATCGATATTTTTAGCGAGACAGGAATTCATATTTTTATGGCTCACGATGTAGCATCGGAATGGCGGCAGCAATCACGGCCGCCTGGACGCTACGTGAGCACCGCTTGGATTCCGGGAAATTTTCTTTCCGAGGGCAACTTGCACGTTCAAGTGGAGTTGGTCTCGCACACTCCGAATAATGCTATCCACGCTCACGTGCCAAGGGTGGTGGCGTTTCAAGTTGTGGATAGTCTCGCTAAAGATTCGGCAAGAGGGGACTTTACAGGGCCAGTCCCAGGAATAATTAGACCCTTGTTAAAGTGGAGTACTCATGGTGATGCTGAACGCGAAGTCGCCCCAGAGGTTTTGGAAGAAGTCCAACAACGTGGAATGAGTTCGTGAGTAAGCGTTTCTACCGGTCGTTATATGCGGCAACAACAACTCGCTTTCCATTAGCGATTTGCTCATACGCATCCGCCGCGGGCTTTACGATCTCAATGTGCTTAAAGCCGACTGCTTTCAGCAACCACACCAAAGCAGGCACTGAGGGCAACAAGGTAATTGTTGAAATGCTTGCTTCTTTATTTTCGGAATTCAACTCGTCAGACTCATCGACGATCGCGAGGCAACCTACAATTTCTTTGGTGAATTTGTGAGATCCCCAATCGATGATTCCGGACAGATTAGGAGCGACCTGCGTTTCGATAAGACAAACCCGTCTTGTAATTGCTTGTGCTAGCCTCAAGACTCCTATTGGATTCTCCAGGTGATACAAGATGCCGAACAGAAGAGTTACATCAAAAGAACCAAGGTCCTGTGGAACAAGCTTTTGAATATCTCCTACGGAGAATCTAAGATTCTTGAGAGCAAAAGCCTCGGAAATCAGCCTTGCATGCTCAATATGTTCGAGGCGTGCGTCTATCCCGACAACTTCTTTGCAATTCTTGAGAGCTAGCTTGCTTGAGAAGAACCCCTGGTGACATGCAAGATCAATACAGTTCAGATTCTGCCACTGACCTTCAAAGTGGTTATCAAGAACATGAAACATCATCTGCTCTCTGGTTTCGTGAATCTTCAACACATCTTCAGGGAGGTATGATTCTGTTATTTCTCCGCTTGGCAATTGGAAACGGTAAAACCACGACCGCCGTAAGATTTCACTTTCGATGTCTTTATTGATTTCACCCATACAATCCATGACCATTCTTGAACCGCAAGCACCTACAGTTTCAATTATCATTCCAGTTTATCAAAGTGAGCCGATTCTGCCCGAGCTAGTGCGCAGGATCAATCAGGCATTAAATAATGAAAATCTCCAATACGAGATTATCCTGGTCAACGATGGCAGCTCAGACGGTAGTTGGACTGCGATAGAAAAAGTTGCGAGCAATACCCGCCACGTCCGAGCAATTGATCTAATGCGTAACTTTGGTCAGCACAACGCTCTGTTGTGCGGTATCCGGGCGGCGAGATTTGATGTAATTGTAACGATGGATGACGACTTGCAACATTCGCCTGAAGAAATCATCAATCTCATTCGCAAACTGAACGAAGGGTATGACGTCGTCTATGGGACACCGCAAAAAGAGCAGCATGGATTCTTACGCAGCCTCGCTTCGCGAGTTACGAAGATGGCTCTTCAGAAGACAATGGGCGCTGCCACCGCACAGAAGGTTAGTTCGTTTAGGGCTTTTCGCGCCCCTCTACGCGAGGCTTTTGTAAATTATCAAAGCCCAGTTGTGTCCATCGACGTATTACTAACCTGGGGCGCAACGCGGTTCGCGGCCATACCGATTCCGCACAAACCACGACATGCCGGCGCCTCTACATACACATTTCGCAAGCTTGTGCTTCATGCTTTGAATCTAATTACAGGCTTCAGCACGTGGCCGCTTCAACTGGCTAGTGTTATGGGTTTTGTGATGACCCTGTTTGGTTTCGTGATTCTTGGTTTTGTCTTTGTTCGCTACCTGATTCAGGGCGATGTTGTGCCTGGTTTTCCTTTTCTCGCTTCGGTACTTGCTATCTTCTCAGGCGCCCAACTCTTTGCCTTGGGTATCATCGGAGAATACCTGGCACGCATATATGCCCGGATGCTTGAGCGTCCTGCTTACGTCATCCGTGAATCTATCCACGCAAAGGAACGTGAACAGGTAAACAAAGCGAGTACAGTTTAGATAATATGCTCTTGAATCCAATCGGCTGTTCGCTTTATCCCTTGTTGGAGTGGGGTCGTTGGATGCCAGTGAAGCCTTTTTGCAGCGGCACTGATATCAAGACGCAATTGCGGCGCATCGAACTTACGGGCAGGTTCGTATCTGACTTCCATTTTGAGATTCAGCGTCTCTTGAATGGTTTGTACGAGCTGATTCAGGGTATAGCCCTGGTTGCCTGCCAGATTAAGAATAACGTTGCTGGAAAGGGAACCGTCGATCGCAGAAGCCAGCGCGGTTGACATGTCTTCGATATAGAAGTAGTCGCGCAGCACGTTGCCGTCTCCAAAGATGGTGATTGGTTTTCCACGCAGGGCGTGGTCAATAAATACGGATACGGCACCCTGCCGACGATGCGGATTCTGTCTTGGACCATACGGTACCGAGGGACGCAAGATCAGGTACTCTAATCCGTACAAATGGTGGTACATTTGTAAGTATTTTTCTACGGCCAGTTTTGAAACACCGTAGGCATTGATTGGATTAGTAGGATGGTCTTCGGCGACTGGATTGCTCTGGGGTAATCCGTAAACTGTGCCACCTGATGAGACGAAAATAACGCGTTTGACGTTTGCATCCCGACAAGCTTCTAGAAGATTTATGCTAGGTATGAGGTTTTGTTCCACGTCCGCAATTGGGTCGCGTGTGGCCGTTTCATGAATGGAGGCCCACGCAAGGTGATAAACAACCGATACATCGTTGTCGATCAGAATCCGGCGAACGAGACTCGGATCGACCAAGCTTCCCTGAATGAATGTAACCCCTTCAGGCAGCACATCGTAGGGACGCGGGTAGAGATCGAGAACGATCAAATCTGCCAGATTCGAAGCAGCCAGCTTGTTTACCAGGTGCGAACCGATAAACCCATTTCCACCCACGACAAGTACCCGATTCATTATTTTGTGCTCCGCGTGATACATTGACGAATATCTCAGGTCTCAGGAACCTACTAAGAAACCAGTGCATGTTGGATGGATAAGTCTCTATACTTGAAGTTTTACGAGGTAGAGCAAACGCACTGGTGGTTCCAGGCGCGTCGCGAAATTCTGTATGCAGTTACGAGCCAATTTGTCGCTCCGTCATCTCGAGTTCTAGATAGTGGCTGCGGCACGGGCTTTTTCATTGACAAGGCTAAAGAGCGTTACGACGTGTGGGGGATCGATGCATCACCCATTGCGGTGGAGATGTGTCACGAGCGCGGCCTTAGTAATGTGGTAATAGGCTCCGCAACTGACCTTTCCGGTGTTTCCGACAGACGCTTCGAAGGAATTCTTTTGTTTGACGTGATCGAACACCTGGAAGACGACCTTGCCGCGTTGCGACATGCCCGGGAACTACTTACACCGAATGGACTGATCATTGTTACCGTCCCGGCGTTCATGTTTATGTGGTCACGTCATGATGAGCTTAACCATCACAAGCGGCGCTATGTCAAGATCCAGTTGCATAATCTGCTAAGGGACGCGGGATTCTCTATCGAGAAACTAAGCTACTTCAACTCCTATCTGTTTCCACTGGCGGTTCTCAGTCGCTTTGCAAGACGAATGTTTGGGCGCGATGGTGAGGGTGAATTCAAAATACCTGCGCTTCGCTTGAACCAATGGATGAAAGCTATATTCGCAGCTGAGGCTAAAAAGTTACTTAACTTGTCATCGACGGATAGTTTCCCCTTCGGACTCTCTTTGTTGGCCGTAGGGCGCAAACAAGATCCTGTTCAAGTCGGTGAGAGTACCGAGAAGGTATAAGATTCAAATCATCGTAGTGTCTGGAATCCTCGAAAGCGCTCGCTCCGTTCTTGCAATCCCCACTCTTTACCGCCTATGGAATTTCATAGCTAGGGGGGATGCAGAAGCAAAGTTCGTCGAAGAATACGTCCGACCAACAGCCGGGGATCGCGTGCTGGATATCGGCTGCGGACCTGGTGACATCGTGCCGTATCTCCCAGACGTGCATTATGTAGGCTTCGATGAGAGTGAATCCTATATCCGTAGGGCCCAAGCCAGATACAGTGATCGAGCAACATTTATCTGCGAGCGCGTTCGCAGTCATACTCTCAAAGAACAAGCCTCTTTCGACATTGTACTTGCAGTAGGCGTGTTACATCATCTTGACGATAACGAAGCGTTGAAACTCTTCGAATTAGCCTGGGCCGCCCTTAAGCCTGGCGGTAGACTTGTAACTTACGATGGATGCTTTGTACCAGATCAATCCTATCTTGCGCGCTTCTTCATCTCTCGGGACCGGGGCCAGCATGTTCGAACTCGCGAAGAGTATTTGAATCTAGCTTCAAGCGTCTTTGCCCAAGTAGATGTCAGCATTCGCCATGACATCATGCGAATCCCGTATACGATCATTATCCTACGATCGCAAAGATGATCTCTCCTCCGAAAATTCTCGCGATTTTCCCGGGTGAACACAAGAATGATCGGAAAGCCATGTCCGCTACCACCAATCCATAAGAAACCTATGACATCATTCGGATTAGCGCAGAGGGGACGCAGAGTGAGCGCACGGGCTTCCCTGAGAGCGGAAACAAAAGCAAATCTTAAGCACGCGCTGTTTGTCCTACTATCGTTCTGTGCTCTGTATCTTTGCTTCTTTTCTCCGGCGCTTGTTTCTGGGCACATCCTGGCTCCTGGAGACGCCCTTCTTTACTACCTTCCTATCCTCTACTCACCCAGAACGGCCTGGGACCCCATGATCCTTTCTGGATTCCCGACAATGGCCGATCCACAGGTTATGGCTTGGTACCCCTTGGCGATGGTCTTCTCTTACATCAAGTCTTTCAACGGTTTCCTTCTTTCGGCATATGTGCTGGCAAGCTGCTTTTGCTACGGCTATCTCTACGCCTTAACGAAGTCGCGGTTGGCTGCCGCCGTCGCGGGTATTTCCTACGGGATGTGCGGCTTCATGTTTGCCCATCTAGGTCATACCTCAATAGTTCACGCTGCCATTTGGGTTCCCCTAATTTTTTGGGCTCTGGAATCACTTGGTCGAGACTTCAGTCCTTTTTGGTTGACCACCGGCAGCTTCGCGGTGGCCTGTTGCTTTCTAGGAGGCCACCCACAAATTTTTGTTTACGTGATGTACCTCAGCGCAGCTTACGTCGTCACTCAGGCATGGAGTGTTCCGGTGGGACCTTGGAGGTACGGCCTCACTTCAATCTTGATGGTACTCCTTGGTGTTGGCTTAACGGCTCTACAATTGTTTTCCACACTGGAGTTGGCGGCACTGAGCGTGCGACAGCACTTGTCCTTTCAGGACTTCATCTCCTATGCACTCCCCGCGAGGCAGATTCCGATGATGCTATTCCCGAACATCTACGGAGGCTCCGTACTGCCTGGGGCTACCGCAGAGTATTTCGGGGCCTCGAACTTAGCGGAAGCAACCGGGTACGTCGGCTTAATGCCACTTATGCTAGCAATCATCGGTGCCACTTCGGACAAGCGAAAATCTCTCGCAATTTTTTGGGTTGGAGTCAGTTTGCTCACCTTCTTATTTGCCTTAGGCGACGCTACACCACTTGCTCGTTTCGCTTAT
>DATEXA010000573.1:0-2950 GCA_035257465.1 Pyrinomonadaceae bacterium
CTCGCCTTTCTTGTGCAGCGGTTCTGGCGGGCGATCGCTGAGGTGGTGACAAAAACGCCAAACTGACGGTGTCGCAGCTGCGAGATCCGGCGCGAAATCTCTCGAGTGCCTAGGTATTCGCCTCGCCCCCAGCCGATCCCCGGCGACTAACACTTGGCCTCAGCGCACGAAGTGAAGAAGAATCTCCATGAGAGGGCGGCCGGCTTTGAGTGCGCTAGCGGGCTGTTACCAGCAACCAAAATTTCCCAAAGGGAATTCATTGGGATTGAGTCATGGTTGGCACGTTAACTGATCTAGGTTCGAGCGTACGGAAAAAGGATTTTACAAGAATGGAAACGTCTGTAGTGCAAACGGAATCTTTAGCCCAGATTGTCATCGTCTGAGGAGGTTTTAGAGATCTTAGCGCAGCGAAAGAACTCGCCGGCAAAGGTGTCTGCGTTGTGAGCGTCACGCCAAGCCCGTTTGTTAGTCTGCCCGGGATCATTTGGTCTCGGGAAAGGCGTCAAGCCGTTTGTCACACCGCGGCTGCCGCTGTCGAATTGATGGCCCTCATCGAAAATGAGCAGACCAAGTGTATCAGTGACCTCGGGGCTGTGACGAAGCAGGTAAAGGCATTTCTCGGGCGTCATCACAAGGACTTGGCGGCGGGACAAGAAAGCCTCGAGATTAAAATCGTCCTGCTGAACGTCGGAAAGCTCGTCGACGTTTATTCCCTCGCCACTGAAGGCTGCGAACAGTGATTGCCGTATCTCTTCGCACAAGGCCCGAAATGGAGCCACAACCATCGCAAGAGAAGTGCGGTTTGAATAAAAAGCTCCGCGAAGGATGAGGTCGACCGATCGTGTTTTACCAGCGCTGGTAGGCATTTGTAACCGGCAATGGACTATCCTGCGAACGAATGTCACGTCGCTCAAGCTGCCGCCGCCCGGGGTTAGCTCAATGATCCCTGAAGGGTCGCGCCCAGTCCGGAAGGTTTTCCTCAAAGGCGGCGACGGAAGCTTCTGCCAGACCATTCTGCAGCCCGAAGAGTTCGATACTGGCAGGCCCATGAGCGAAGCGCGACTTCACAACGACATGCCGGCCATCATCTGAAAAAGCCCACTCCTCGATGAATGGTTTGGCAGCCCGGAGCTTGGCGATAACTTTTCCTCGGTAACAAACGACCACCTGACTGCCTATAGGAGCGTTGTCGTTAAGCTTCAGGGACTTGCCATCGGCCGCTAACTCACAAAGCACCCAACCCACCTGCCCTTGGTGCGACACTTTGGGGTCCATGCAGTTTCCTTTCAAGGTCCATGAATCAGTCGTGCCGTCCTTGTAAATGACCATTACATCACCCACCACAAAGCTTGGATCAGTCCTATGCTTCCGTTCGATACGGGCTTGCACAGGCTTTTTGACCCTCTCTGCACCCTCATTCTGGGCCGCCAGTCGCTGGGCGGCCCCAGAAAGAATCAAAAGCAGGAGGATTGGGAGCAGGAAATCTCTCAGCTGGTTCATAGGAAAAAACTCAATGGCTGACATTAACGCGTAGATCACGTCAGAGCGACAAGCTATGATTGATACGCAGCGATCGTAGGTAAAGCCGAAGTGATTGTAACCTTTGATCTCAAGCACTTTGGTTCTGAACACTTGGAACGCTGGGGGCGTGCAGGCTCAACACCCGCGAGTGTTTCTGCAATCGTTATGGGGCTCGATCCAGTCGTTGTAACGACTCGCTTAGGAGAAATTTCGTACCGCCGTGGAAAGCCATTGGAGGATGGCCTGCGAAGGAACGAAAACTGTCAAATTTATGCCAAGTGGCGAACAACCCTAGAGGAAAGACCACGCTTTGTTAAGCGTTGTACCTCAAAAGGTAAAGAAAGTTCGCAAACAAAGCCAAGACTGACCGTTAAAAAGCAGCGTCCCTCGGAAACACACTATGTCGCATAAGGACATCCTGCAGCACTCTTGCTTGCTCAGGAGTCAGTAGATTCTGAATTCGACTATTGATGGTTTGCTGTAGCGAACTTGCTGCTGTTGCATGATCGCAGTTGCGTCACCCGGGGACATCGAACCCAGGTTTTGTGTGATGTCTGACTGACCGACAATCTGCCGTCGCACCTCCGTGAGAATTTGCAAAAGTTGCTGAGATTGCCCCTTCACTCAAATTGCCGCCTGGCTGATTAACTGCATCTACGAGGAGACGATCAGGAATCGTGGCTTGAACTTGCGTGAATTGCGCGAATCCGGCGTCTCCCAATATCGAACGTAGTTGCTGATTCTGTTGATCCTGTTGCGCGCGTATCTCCTCGGGCGTGGGAGGCGCAGGAATATTGCCAGACTGTGCAGCCTCGAAAGCTTCCTGCTCTAATTGGTTTCTGCTGGCGCGTCAGGACGTCTATGACTTTCTCCTAGGACCCATCTGATTCGGTTCGTGCCAGAAATCACTACATCTTTAGTTCCAATTACAGAAAGCCATTCGTCCCCTATCAATTGTCCCATGGACAACTTGATTACTGTCGTTACCCGCTTCCAACTGCCTGCTGGCGTTACCGCCGATCAGATTCGCGCTACGTTTGACGAGGCCGCACCACGATTCCGCAACGTGCCCGGTTTAGTCCGGAAACAATTCCTGCTTTCGAAGGACTGCCGGACCGCTGGCGGAGTCTATTTGTGGAACGATGAACGTGCCGCCCGTGCGTTCATGAACGAGCGCGTCGCTCCGATGATTCGCGAAAAGTTTCATGTCGATCCTACCGTCGAATTCTACGATTCGCCTGTGATCGTGGAGAATTGAATGCAACGCCGCAGCATCCACCGCTGACCGACCTTTCACAAACCCATAAACAGCACTGTTGAATTTCACCGTTCTGCGAGGTGGAAGCCAAACCGCTTCTGAATAACCTTGCTGCGCGTGGGCGCATCTCACTTTTTAAGCACGGTTGAAAACCTGTACGAAGATCCTTTC
>DATEXA010000574.1:0-22009 GCA_035257465.1 Pyrinomonadaceae bacterium
CTGGACGAAGCCGAACCTCGAAGCCCTGAAAGGGCGAAATACATTTCAGTAGAAATCAAAACACAATCTTCGGTCTTTCGAATTCAGACCCAACCCTATTCCGCCCTTTCAGGGCTTCTAAATGTTTGTTATCTCCACCCAGGGGCGGCGCTCCTTCGTCGCTTGCGCCTGGCTATCATATTTCGCGCCGTTGGCGCTGAACTCAGAGACGTGACTTTTGCAAGAGGCTCTAAAGCATATCGGACATTGCCCCCTTTTTACTTTTCTCCTTTCCTACCTTAGGATTTGCGACTTCGGATTTTGGAGTTAGCGAATGGGCTTTTGGAAAAACTACATGCACCAGCGCGAACGCTGGTATCACCAACGCGATAACAACCGGTTGGTTCGTCCTTTTGATTGGGGTTTGTCCCACATTCTCGCACACGTCAATGGCGATGATCCTCGTGAAGTACTGAGAAGACACTCTGAGGCGATAATAAACTCGAGTGACGAGTTCTTTTCATTGCCGGACATTCACGACTTTCAACTCGACGGCGACCAATTAACCTGGACTAGCGCAATCGAAACTCCTTCACGAGAAAACAACCTCGCCCGTGCCAGATTCTTTCCGGCAAAAACAAAACACGGAAAACGTACACGCAAAGCAATCGTTGTTTTGCCGCAGTGGAACGCGCAGCCTGAAAGTCACGTCGAAGCCTGCCGGATCTTCAACATGATCGGCATGTCTGCGCTACGCCTGACTCTTCCCTATCATCAACAGAGAAAACCCGCTGAGTTGGAACGTGCCGATCACCTCGTGAGCACAAATGTCGGCCGATCAATTCAATCGATGCGTCAGGCAGTGCTCGATACACGCGCTGCGGTCAGGTGGTTGAAGAACGAGGGCTATGAACGCGTCGGGATTCTCGGAACTAGTGTCGGCTCGTGTATTTCGTTTCTGGCGTTTGCCCACGAACCAGACCTGGATGCGGGTGCGTTCAATCACGTGTCGGGTTATGTCGCCGACGTGGTCTGGCATGGTTTATCAACTGCGCATGTGAGAGAGGGTTTTGCGAATCACATCACGCTCGAGGAGTTGCGCAACTACTGGGCGCCGATCAGTCCACTTCCATTCATGTCGCGCGTTGCGCAAATGGGTCGGCGGCCGATGCGCTTCATAGTTGCGAAATACGATCTAACGTTTCCGATTCATCTCACGCGCGAGGCAATCGCAGAAGCGCGACGAAACGACTTACCTCTCGATGTAGTTTGGTTGCCGTGCGGTCACTACACGACTGGTGAAATGCCGTGGAAGGCCATCGATGCCTACAAGATTGCTACATTCTTTAGAAAGCATTTACGCGACGTGAAGTCTCTGACACTCACCTAGAAGCTGTCGGGAAGGGGGCAGAGCGGACCCTTCCAAAACCTGAACCCATTCAAACCTAGCGCGCCCCCGCACGTTCTCAGTCACAAAGATTTGATCTGGGCTTCTGGCTTTGATGTCAGGTGCTTTGAACCTGCGGGGTGAAGTCTCTGACATTCACCTGGAAGCTGTCGGGAAGGGGGCAGAGTTGAACAGCCTCCTCATACAAAGCACAAAGCACCACTTTCACCTATTTTGCTAGCGGAAACACAGGCTCAATATCCACCGGCACATCCTGCAACTTATCCAGTGCCGACTTCATCGGTGGTCGAATAACTGCAAACTTGTCAAGGATTGCTTTCGCTTTGTCGTAAGAACCCTCCGCCTCCAGAGTCAATAAGTCGTGCGTAAGTTTAGTTACACCTGCCTTGAACTTTGCATGATCGACGCTGAACGTTCCTGACTTCTCGTCGTACTCGATCGCGCCTTCGTCGAAAAGGTAGTTGAACTGCATCGCCACGCCCTTGCCGTGTGCTTCTGTGATCCCGAATCTCACTGAGCGAAACATGCTGGCGAGATAAGTGATGTAAAGCGTTTGTTCCATCTGCTTGTCGATGATGTTGTGATCAATCATGTACTGCAGCGCCCAAAGTCCCGTGACATCCGCTTTGGCTTCTTCAATTGCCGAGTAGAGCTCTTTCAACTGCTTCCGAACGGTTGTTTGCTCGCCGCCCACCGTGATGTTGTGCGGCCCGAGTCCGTGCATCAGCTCATGACAAAGGATATGAGTAAAGAAGGAATCGAAAGAGAGAGAACTACGCTCATCCGGTGCGAGAACCACTCGCGAGATCGGAATAAGTGTCTTACTAAACTTCGCGTCCTGCACATTCTTCAGCATGACGCGCTTCGAACCTTTTTCTTTCACAACTCGCTCGTCGTTTGGAAGGTTGTAAGCGGCAGTCTGTACGCCGTTGTTTCCTTCACCCGAGCTGAACACCTCATTCACAACTCGAATCGGCGACGCGGCGCCAAGTTTTGGATTGCGGTACGCAGGATCGAATGGCAGGTTGTTCTCCAACTCCTGAAGATATTGACTGAACTTTGCCAACTTTGCCGACTCAGCTTCGTCGCGGAGAGTCACGTACGCCTCGAATGCTGCTTTGTAACTGAACAGCTCGTCCTCGTATGTTTCGTAAGGGCCAATGGTGACCTCGATCGGCGCGTCAAGATCCATCCAGGCTACATCGCTTGCGTAATAGTCGTCAGAACTAAATGCATCTGCGCGCTTATTAAGAAAGTCTTTTAGCGTTGCGTTGGTAGTCGAGGCTGCTGCCTCGTGTAGCAGTTTCGCGGCGGGCTCCAAATACTCTCGATAGGCCTGGCTGTAAGGAACCATCGTTAACTTTCGATCACTGCCGCGCCGAATGACATAAAAGAACCCGGTTGCCTTCTGTTTGTCCGCCTCAGAAAGTGTCTGGACCCACGCGTTGAATTCTTCGCGCGTGATGTCATCCGGGTAGTAAGCAGCTTGAGTCGGCTTTTCTTTGGGAACGCCTTCAATGAAAGGTTCATTGTTATCGAGCCGCGACCATGGTCCGTCATTGATGTAGAAGTAATGAAGCCTTTGTTGTCCAACTACAGTCTTGTCGGCCAGCAATTTCTTTTCGAGTGCATCATTGCCGCTCCAAACCTGACGCAGAAACAATGGATCAAGAAGCTTGGCGGCTTCGATTATTTTTTTAAGCGCCATCTTGTCATTTGCGCTCAAACTTGAGATATCTGCGGTTAGAACTGTTGGCGCAAACCGCGCAATCTTTTTCGCGAGTTCTTGATCGCCGGCACCGGATTGTTTCTTCTGGCTAAGCAATGACGTGGACGTTAGTGACAAGATGAAAAGAATTGAAAGTGATCTTCGTAGTGTTGTCATAAGTGATCCTAGTTTGTTTACTGCTACAAGCTCTGCCGGTTCTTTAAGATTTTCACGAACGAAGCCGAGCGCAGTTCCTGCAGCGTCAGGCCTGAAAGTTCCAAAGCTTCCTCTTCAGTCAACGCTCCGCAGTTGATAGCACGCAGAAAGTAGTTCAGTAGTCCCTGTCCTGTCGCAGCATCATCAAACACGTCGCCAACGAGCGTCGCTTTTGCGGCCTTCTCGACAAAGTTTTTCAAACGCTCCGACGCAGCCTCCAGACTTTGTAGAAAGAAAGAATAAACAGCGGCATAACGCGTCGGCAGCTGCGCCGGATGGAGATCCCAGCCTTGATAGAAGCCAGTGATAAGTGAATGCTGGATATGATCGTAGTGCAGCTTCCAGGCACGGTGAACCACTTGCCGGTTTTCGTCGATCTGTTCAGCAGTCAATTGCTGTCCGCCTTCGGCGAATCGATGCGGCGCAACAGGCATGATGTTAGTCGCGCCATCGGAAAGCCAAATGCCGGTGCCGGCAAATGAGACCTGCATCATGTTTTTCGCGAAGTCGCAGGCCGGATGCAACATGTGTTGGTGCGCTGCGGTGATATTGCAACCGGCAGTGTAATCATAGGTTCCGAAATGCGCCGCAACGCAACGTCCTTCTGCCGCTCCGAGTAACAGCGGAAGATTGATCTCGCCATTGTGGTTAATGATCGACTGAGTTGTCTCGATCATCATTTCAAACTTCAAGCTGCCAGCTGCCAGCGAATTGTGTTTCTCCAAACGTTCAAGCAAAGACGCTAGCGTCGAAACCTGTTGAGGGATTGTTATCTTCGGCAACGTAACAACGAAGTTGCCCGGTAGTTTCCCTTCCGTTTGTTCAGCCACTGTTGAAACGAAGATTTCGAGCGTACGAAAACTCCGAGTCCGCAGTTCTTCGTTGAATGGCTTGATGCGGATGCCAATAAAAGGAGGCAGTGTTTCATTGCGCATGCCTACAGCAACTTCCATAGCTGCCAGCCTCGCATGTTCGTCTTCTTCAGAGTCCGGACGGTTGCCGTAGCCGTCTTCAAAGTCGATGCGAAAGTCTTCCACTGGTTCGCGGCTTAGCTTGTCGCTCACACGCTCGTAAATTTTGTGGGCCAACCACGCCGCCTTGTTACCAGCGCGCAAGCGCTCTGATTTCTCCTCTAACTCTGAAACGGTATCGTCGGCATCGGAGATCGTTTCGGGAAGCTGATTAGCGCCAGGAAGTTCGAGAGCACGAGCGAAGAGAATAAAATCTGGAGCAAACTGATCGAGAGAACGACGTGCAAGGCTTCCTAATCTCTTTGCGGAGTCGGACCTAAAAAGATGTGCCCCGCCATAAACAGTGTGCACGGGTTGTCGCCGGCCGGTTTCGCCGGGATAAAGACGAGTGAACTCTTCATTTGCCTGTCGCAAGCCTTCGGTTAAATCCCGCAATGAATCAGCTGAAAGTAAACCTTTCATTTTGTCCTCGTATTTAAGTTTGGAATGCTGTGAGTGTAGTAAAGAGCGACGAAAGTGGAAAGCATGGTTTCTGATGTCCCGATATGCTTCAGCTTGTCGGAAACTCTCTCGGCTCTACGGCTGTTCCGACAAGCTAAAACATATCGGACATATCAAACCTCAAGTTTTCCTCAACCACCGGCAGGTCCCCAGTTTTCTGAACAAAATCCCGCATTTTGCTGACAACCAACAGGTCAAGTTTTTCTCAACTGGGTCCCTGTACTTTTAAGGTGACAGTTCAACTAGCTCAGTTGTGCGGGCAAGTGCGCCGCGGAAATCATAACTCTGGGCGAGAGTTGTGGTGGAAACGGCGCATCGCCCGCACCCTTGAAGAGGTGTCGGGTCCTTGAATTTAGAGACCTGGCACCTCTTTTTTTTCAAAAATGTCCGATATGTTTTAGCTTGTCGCTCCTCTGAGATGGATTCTTGTGACCAAGGCAAGCGGAGACGCCTGCGGTCCGCGCACTGAGTCCAGAACCGACAAGCTAAAGCATATCGGACAACTACTAATTGACACTCAACGTCTGTGTTCGCTATTTTGTTTTTGGCTTAACAACGGCCGCTGAATCGCGGCACCTTGCCCGAACCCCTCTCAAATCAAGAACGTTTCCGAGGAGCCAAATTCCAATGAGTAAAACTGTCTCCACTCTGCTGTGCGTTGTAATCCTCTTTATGCAATCGTCGACTGTGGTCCCTCAAAAGCCGATTAACCACGGCGCCAGGATTGAAACTAAGTACGATGGGTTTGCGTCTGAGACAGTGATGAGACTTCAGAAGATGAAGGTCAACTGCAACGGTTTCGGAGGAAACTTCAAAGACTATTGTGTCAGCATCGATGTTGCTCTCCATTGTCCGGGCCCACAAATGAGCCGCGTTGCGAAGGTGACTCTACAGTTGTTGTTTGAAACGAGGAGTTGGGATGAGCCACATCCTGCCAACCAGAGGGAACTTGCGGTGATGACCGACACTGAGACATTACGGCTGGGCAAAATGCGATTGATACGAAGACCTAACACAGTCTTGCAGGAGAAGATGGTAGAGACTTTGGAAACAACCCTGCCTTACGGCGTGTTCAAGAAGCTGGCACAGTCGCAGTCGATCGAGTTTCAAGTGGGGAACGATAAGGTGGAGCTGAATGAGAAGAACCTCGCCGCCCTGCGCGACCTGAATAACCGCGTGCTCAAGAGTCAGTGATGATTTTTGTAGGGGTGGCACTCCGTGTGTTGATTGTCACCCGCGTTAAAGAAGTGAAGCGTGTGGCCACGGAGTGCCACCCCTACAATCTCTCGCAACTCCTCTTGTATTATCCGTCCTATCAAAACTTGAAAGGACGCCCCCGAATGAAACCCGTTCTCATCCTTTCGCTGTTAGCCATCGCTTCTGTAATTTCGATCGCTCAAAAGTCAACAACCCCCAAAGAGATCCTTTACGACTTTCGTGGTAATAACAAGACAACACCGGTAAAGATTCCACCCGCTACACAGAAGATGGTTTTGTCGAGGGTCTTTCGTAAGTACTTGAGTGACAGTCAAAAGTGCAATCCGCAATTTGAAGCGAACGGCAACGACAACTACCTTGGTGCGGCGCGAAAAGCCGGACAGATCGCCCCTTCAATCATCGACTCAACTACAGGCAGCTTTACAGCAGCGGGTCAAACTCAAACCGCTTATCTGATCTCCGTCAGCGAGTGCGGCGCTTCACATGCTGATAACTTCGGAAGCGATCGGGTGGCGATCTTCGCGGGCCAAGAACTCGTCGCCGATCTGGACGTCGACTTCAGGAGCAGTTTTGCGCGCAAGACTGATCTGAATGGTGACGGAATTGATGAAGTGTTGATGACGAGTAGCTACATGAATCAGGGCACGCTTACGGAAGGAGCAGCACTTGTTACTTTTCAGGGCGGGCGGCTCAAAGTGATTCAAGATTTTGAAACAGTAACCGAAGACTCCTGCGGTTCCGGCTTTCCAGGAAGCACAGCCAAGGCGTCGGTTATCTCCTACGGAACGGCCACATCCGGAAACATGCCAAAGCTTCAACAGGACAACTACGCGTCGAGCTGTCGAAACGTGAAGCGCTGGCGATTCATCTCTTCAGGCAAAATGCCGGAGTAACATCGCCGGGTGATCAGCTTGTTAGGGTGCGACTTCGAAAAATCTCATCGAATTCAAAATTTTCCGAGGCACCATCACCGGCTTAGCCTGCGTAATCAAATGTGTGATCTTCTATGGGGTATTCTGCGAAGATTATTGGTAGCGCATACGGGACTCGAACCCGTGATCTCTGCCTTGAGAGGGCAGCGTGTTAACCAACTACACCAATGCGCCATGGCAGGTTTGGGATTATAGGGGCGTGATAGACCTATCGCAAGTTGGAGGCATGTGACTACTGGAAAGTCTCTGCGCATCTCTGCGGCCTCGGTGACTCTGCGGTAAAGAATCGCTAACCGCGGAACATCTTTGCTTTTTTTTGCGACAAGCAACCCCAAGCTTCAGTTTGGGGTTACGGGCGGCTCGGAAAAGTAGTGAACCGTTCCAACGCTTTATAAAGAAACCGGAACCTAGCGGAAACCGTTAAAACGATTCCAAGATTCTATGCGAGCACCGATTCCCAGGCTAAAGCCAGGGAGAATGAGAGCTTGGATTTTGCAGAGTCTCTCTAGCGCGTGCTTCAAGCAATGGTGACGTGTAACGACTCTGATGGATGCGGCTTAGTAACTCAACGCCGGATCGTCAGCATAGCTTTCTTCTTCGGACGCACCTCGTCGGAGGCCGATGGCTGATACTGCGTAGAATAGAATTGCAACCAGCAGCAAATACTGAAAACCCAAGAGCATTGAACTGTATTCAGCCAGCCCGCCAAACATAGCGCCCGCGATATTAATTCCTAACGCACGATCTGGTTGCTCAGCACGTTTGAATGCTGTGGCAAAAATGACTGCGGCGAACAAGATCGGGGCAAACACCAATAAGCATGAGCCAATCACTTGAACGCTTCGCGTCATTCCGAGAAAGAAATCCAGCGGCACTGCCGCGTTTAAAAACAGAGCGAAGATTAGACCAATGTAGTAAGGCCACAAGCGCCCAGGTTTAAAACGCAGCGTCCAGTAATTCGCCAGTAAGATCATTACAAGCACGGCAAAGAATACAACGGAGTTTACGATCCATGTGCTACCGAACAACAAAGCCATGGCGACGACAGCCTTGGTCTCAACGAGCATAAACCCGGCGCCTAAAAAGAACAGTTGAGCATTGTGTGAAAGGCTATCGTTATTCCTCCGAGTTGCCCTATCTCCGCGGGGCAAGAATAAGTAAATGAGCAACAGCGCCAGCACCCCCATGATCACCATTCCACGTAGACTCAGCGTCGGAATCATAGGATTGCGGAGATAAAGGAACGGCCAGTCGTCGGTCGCAGTGCGCAGACTTTCATTTGGGGGTGTCACTGTCGCCAGCCCGAAATGCTGCCAGCCTGTCTCTGTCGGTTGAAGCGGTTGTGAGATCCCGCGTTCACGTTCGGCCTCTTGAAAACCGTTCGGCGTTTCCGGGCCGGGAGGTTGGTCGTTGCGCAACAAATAATCCGGCTCCCTTGAGAATGTGTTTCGCAAAGGCTCGGTTGCGCCGGCAAAGAAGATCGTGAAGTCTCCGAAAGTTGCTTTCTCAGGCTCAATGACTTTTCGGAAAGGTAGCGTCAGGACCAATGGATTACCAACGCCGAAGGCATCCTCCAGACCTTTCTGCAAACGTGCAGCAAGCCAACCCTGACGAAAATAGTTATAGATAACGAACGTGCCGTCAGGTTTGAGGTGGCGGCGCACATCTGCAAAGGTCTGATTGGTGAATAGAAAACTCTCCAGCCGGATATTGCTGTAACCGCTGTGCAGGACCAACGAGTCCACGAGCGCATAAATAATCAAGTCGTACTTACGATCTGTTGAACGAAGGAAGTTACGACCGTCGTCCAGATGAATCTGAACCCGCTCGTCCTGATAAGGATGATCGGGGTGATATAACCGACCCAAACGATAAATCGCGGGATCGATTTCAACGGCGTCAATGTGCTTAGCGCCCCATTGCAAAGCGCGACTGACATCGTTCCCCGAACCGGCGCCGATTATCAAGACATCTCCAAATGCCGGTCCTCCTGAGTCTCGATTCAAAAGGTGAGGCAGAGCATAGGCCGGAAAGTTTTCTTTTCGCGACACCATCTGCTGGTGATAGATGAGGTTCACAGAGAGCGACAGATCAGGCTCATTAAAATCGATCCTGTAATAAGGCGACCAGAATTGCTGTGCACTCAGGTCACGAGGTTCGCGCTGGCGGGCTGTGAAGGCTGACAACCAAACCACGAGTATTAACAGAACAATCGTCACTGGAGCCCAGAGTGTTTTTTTTGAAAATCGAACCTGAGGTGAGACGAAATAGAAATAACTCAATCCGCACGCGACGAGGAAGAACCACCAGGCCGCGGATAGTTCCAACCAGGAGCACGCTGCAAACAATAAGATACCGAGGATGCTGCCAATGATGTTGAGCGTGTAGGCCTGCAAACGGTTAGGCCATCGCTTAAGGGCACGACCCAGTTCCTGTCCTGGCCCAAGAAAGGCGATTGCAATAACGATGAAGAAGAAACCACAAAGAACCTCGACAGGTATTGCATAGCGCGACAAATCCTGACTGTGATATTCCGTGCCGAAGTAGACTTGCTGCGGAGAAGCTTGATTGCCAACGTTGACGAATTGAATGAGTGATCCGCTGCTTATCTCGACGGCCTGCGCGGCAGCCAAAGAGATAACCAGCACGAGCGGCGTCCATTTCAGGTAGCTTCGATTGCGCTCGGTCGCCAAACAACCCACCGACATACCGAGGAAGCTGGCCAGAAGCACTACGTTTGTAAAGAATGTTAGGTAGAGAACGTGGGCCGGGAACCATCGAATGCAAGCCAGTTCGAGAAAGAGAATGATGAGGCTTATTAGCAGTAACTCGTAGCCATTCCTCCAGTAAGATACGTTTGCGATTTTATCTTTAGACAATGGAATCGGGTTCCTTGATTTGTTCTAAGTAGAGCGGAAACCATGATCATTTGCAAAAACCATCGCCTGTGCGCGCGTCCACACACCAAGCTTATCGAAGAGATTCGAAACGTGATTGCGTACTGTCTTCTCACTGATCGAAAGACGCTCTGCAATCTCCGCGTTACCAAGTCCTTCAGTAATCAGAGCAAGCACTTCGCGTTCGCGCGGCGATAGTGACCTGAACGCCGGATCTTCACCGAGACTCGAGTGCTTGAGTTCCGTAAAATCTAACACTTCACTACAGAAGCGTTTCCAAGCCGGCTCATGTTCAAGGAGGATGTGGTTTTTCGAATCAAGTTCGATGAACTGAGCACCGGGAATTCCGGCAGCAAGAATATGCCCTTCTGCGATCGGGACGACGTCATCCTCTCGTGAATGAAGAACCAATGTTGGAGCTTGCACTTTTCCGAGTAGTTCAACGACGTCGATCGTGGCGCGTGTCTCAAGCAGTCGAGCGGCAATCTCGGGTGAAGTTGTTTTCTTACAGAGTTCATTGAACCAACCCACCTGTTCATCGTTTGCGCCCGGGATGAATCGCGAAGTGAATACCTGGCGAAAGGCGGGATTATCCTTGCCCCATCCAAGCCGTGTGAGATCCGTGAGCGCCCGGTACAATCGCTCTTTGTTCGGATCGCCGCGACGAAACGTTCCCCGCGCGTAGCCACCGTAGAGTATGAGTTTCGAGACGCGCTCCGGATATCTAACGGTGTATGCGAGGCACGTCGCCGCGCCCTGGGAAATGCCAAGCAGTGCGAACGGCTCATGAATACCTGCGGCTGACACTACTGCCTCCAAATCCTCTACCCATCGCTCGAACGAGAGATCGCCGACATTCCAGTCAGTCATTCCGCATCCTCGTTCGTCGTGACGGACAAAGTGAAAGTTATCACTGAAGAAGCGGATCCAATGGCGCCAGACCGGACTTTCCCATTCGAATTCCAGGTGGGTCATCCAATTCGCGGCCTTTATTAGAAAGGGTCCGGTACCTGCTTCTGCCCAGGCGAGTTGGACTCCATCTCTTGTGCGCAGATAACTGATTCGCTGGCTGGCCCTTTTGGTCATCTAAGGTTGCACTTTCAGTTAAATAGGACGAAAGTCCCAGGGGAAGGAACCGCAGTATATCCAACCGGGACGAAACTCCCATAGCTTCGCGGAGCGGAAAGTCCGATCCTTTACGACGCTTAACAAAGCCGCGCTATGGCAAGACAACACCAGAGAAGGAGGAGATGCAATGTTCAAGCGAATCCTATTCTTTTCCTACGGAAGTTTCAGTTATCTGATCTTCCTGGGAACGTTTCTTTATGCAATCGGTTTCATTGGCAACTTCGGGGTTCCCAGAACACTTGACGGTCCTGCCAGTGGACCTCTGGCGGTAAGCCTTGCGATTGATGTTGGTCTGCTGACACTCTTTGCAGTACAGCACAGTGTCATGGCCCGCAAATGGTTTAAGGATGCTTGGACAAAGATCGTCCCGAGCCCAATCGAGCGATCGACTTACGTCCTATTCTCAAGTCTTGCTCTGATCCTGTTGTTCGCACTATGGCGGCCATTAGGTGGCGTAATCTGGTCAATCGAAGACCCTACCGGACGAATTGTGTTGCGAGGATTGTTTGCTTTTGGATTTGCGCTCGTTCTGGTTTCGACATTCTTAATCAACCACTTCGATCTGTTCGGTCTGCGTCAGGTCTGGTTCTACCTCCTGGGCCGACCTTATGAAACGTTGCGTTTTGGAACCCCCGGGCCGTACAGGCTAGTGCGACACCCGCTCTACGTAGGCTGGCTCTTTGCATTCTGGATGACACCCGTGATGACACTCGCGCACCTACTCTTCTCACTTGCAACGACCGCTTACATTCTGTTGGCAATCCAGTTCGAAGAACGAGATCTGGTCCGTGAACACGGAGACACCTACGAAAAGTACCGCCGCTCCGTGCCGATGCTCGTGCCTTTCGTTGGCAAGAGCGGCGGCGATAGGACTCGGATTGTAAAAGTTGAATCCGATAGGATCTGAGATTTAGCAAGTTTAAGGTGGCGCTTGTTTCCTGCGCCGATACGGAATCAGAAAGCGACTTACCAAAGCGCACCTGCGGAGTCTGTGCAGGAAACGAGCAACTTCTTATTTTCCTGTCAAGATTTACTTTTCGGCACGGCCTCGCCGCCTGATGTGAGGAATGGCTATGCCTTTCCGTTTGTTGGCTCTTCCTTGCGGGCTGCGCCCTCGTCCTCGAAAAGTCTACGGATTAATTTCCTACCAGGTTGCCCACCATCTTGAAGTCGAAGTTATACTGAGGTCTACAGCACGGGCGCAGCCCAGGCGATAGAGCGAGCTAAACGGAAAGGCACAGCCATTCCTCACATCAGGCGGCGAAGCCGATGCGAACAACAACATGATTTTGCTAGCGGTTCGGCTGCGCTGCGTAATCTGCGGATAACGATTTTTCATCCTGGTCCAGACAAAGTAAAAATTAGGCGATGAAACGGCTTCGACTTCTTATTCTTACTTTGCTGCTGCTCGGCGCGTTGGTGGCTTTTTACTATCATCGCGAGAATCAAGTCCACACTCATACAATCCAGTTCAACAGTCAGCTCGTTGGTAGGCCCCTTCCGTATAACATTGTGCTACCGCCAGGATATGGACTGTTTTCAGCTCGACGAACTCGTTACCCCGTGATCTATCTCCTTCACGGATGGAACGCCCATTATGATTCGTGGCTTTCAAGAACAGCCTTGGCCCAATACGCCTCCGAACATCAGCTAATCATCATCACTCCTGAAGGTAATAACGGCTGGTACACCGACGGTGCGACAACATCCACAGACAAATACGAGAGCTACATACTGCAGGAATTGATTCCCGACGTCGATAAACGTCTTAGAACCATCGCAGCACGACGCGGTCGAGCCATCGCCGGTTTTTCAATGGGTGGGTACGGGGCGCTGAAATTTGGACTCAAGCATCCGGAGATGTTTGCCTTGGTGGCCTCTCTTAGTGGTGCTCTCGATGCCACGTCTCGCACTGACGACGCATCCATTATGCAAACCTTTGGAGCACCCGACAGTGTTGAACGCAAGAGCAACGACGTGCTACGACTCGTCGCAGAGTTTCCTGCGGAACGAATCCCTCTCTTGCCTTACTTCTATGTTGATTGTGGCAGCGATGATCAGTGGCTCAACATCAATCAACGTTTTGCCAAAATCCTGCAAGACCGCAAAGTACCTCTCGAATTCCGTCAGCTTCCCGGAGACCATAGCTGGTCCTACTGGGACAAACAGGTGCAAGAGGTACTCCGCGTCGCATCCCAGATGTTGTCACCGTCAGACTCCGCCTAGTTCCTGAAGCCTTGCTGTTTTCAATCTTCCACTCGACATACCGATACGTCTCTTCGCTAACCACGCAACATGCGATCAATCTGTTCGTTTGGCCGTCGAGTGAAGCGCCCACGAGTGAAAGAGCTTCAATCTCCAATGGCTATAACTTGATTGGTTGGCACAAAGAAGGAATGGCTTACTGGGTCGTATCCGATCTCAACCTGGCCGAGCTGCAGCAATTTGTGCAGTTGCTAATGGAGCAAAATCAAACGCGGTGAAGCGTGTCTTCACTTGATCAAATAGAAAGCCGTTTGGCGAGGACGAAACCACTTCATTCCGTCTCTGGTTAAGTACGCGTCGTCTTCCATCATCATTGTTACTTTCTGTCCTCCCCATTCTGGAACGACTGTACTTGTGTTCAATTCAATGGCTGTGTAGGAACCTTCGCGAAATGCTGGTTCCAACGGAGCTCCTGATGATGGACGTCGAAAATCGATACTCGCACCAAGTGCGTGTCCTTGATTGCCGACTGAGTGCGAATAGATCATTGCCTCAATGCCAGCGTTCTTTATGTCAGACATGGTCGCGTCATAAACTTCAAAGCCCTTCGCGCCAGGCTTGATGTGAGAAAACAGCGAATCCTGAAGTCTGTTGGTATTCGCGAGTGCACGCTTGAGACCTGCGGGTGCATCCTTCTCGCCGGCGCGCAATACGTATCCCATCTTCTGCCAGTCCGTGCTTAGTCCCATGTAGTTCAATCCGCAATCAATGTGAATGACATCGCCACGCTCGATAACAGCGGACTCTTCCGTCACGCTGAGAAACTGCTGTGTCTTACCTGCTTCCTTGTTTTGTCGCTGAATGCGCATATCAGGTTGGAACCAAACGTCCAAACCAGCATTGTTCACTTGCTGCAGGAACCACCAACGAACATCTCCGACAGTGGTCTTGCCGGGTGTGATCACTTCGTTGGAAAACGCGCGCTGCGTCAACAGGTCTGTGAGTTCGACCGCGGTCCGATAGTGTTCAAGTTCCTCTGGCAGTCGCGTGTCCATATATTCGACGATCAGTGGCGCGGCCGGCACGAAGCGTGATGCATAGTCCTGCCCCAAAGTTTCTGCCAGAAACTTGTAAGCGTCATGAGTGAGCCCGTTTGTCGCACCACGCGTCCCTCCAATGTTGAGGCCAATCGTTCTGGGTTTTCGTTCCTCGACGAGGCGGCGCAAGGTTGCAGCGATCTCACTGCCCGGGGGATTCAAGACTTCAAAGAAATATTTCAAGTGTTCTTCCGAATAACGCACCAGTGCCAATCGATCGAGTTTGTCTCCACCGCGATCGGCAAAGATGAAGAACTCGCGCCGGCCAACATACGGTAATGGCGGAGCAATATAGGGAGTAACTGGATCGGGGTGAAACTCTTCGTTCGTCACAATCCACATCTCAATTTTTTGCTGACGCATCATCGGCAAAAGCAGTGTCTCAAGACGTTTCTTCAGCCAGCTCTCGCGCACAGCCTGTTGTTCGCGGACTGACAGGAGTTTGGGAAGCGGTCCAATTTTGTTTCGTGTCTGCGATTGAACGGTCGCAGAAAAAGCAGACATCAAAAGAAATACTAAGAAACGATTAGCGATGTGTTTCATGACTCTCCTTTGAGCCGACAAAGAGTTTCTCCGGTCAGTCACCTTGAGTCCCATCATGAATCAAAAGTTGACTCGGAACAATTATCAGGTTGGGAAGGGGACCCTGTCCCCGCAGGCGGTCAGCAGTCTAAAGCCGAAGATCCTATGTGGGCCTGAATATTTTGCTAGAGGTTGATGTAGCTAAAGCCAGCGGGGACAGGGTCCCCTTCCTAACCTGACATTTATCCTGAGTCTCGCAAGTCGACCAAAGTCCTCAAAAAAACGAAGCTTACCTTGACCTTACATCCGTGCTTCCCGTTTACTACTCCGCCATGCGCACACGGATCAGCGTTTTTCTCATTACGTTGTCTGGACTTGTACTTGAAGTCGGACTCACTCGTATTTATTCAGCCAGTGTCTGGTACCACTTTGCATTTGTAGCCATTTCGGTGGCGCTGCTTGGGTGGGGCTTGGGTGGCTTCACAGTCCATCTCTTAAACCAAAGAATGCAGCTCTCAATGAATTCGGCTGCACTGCTCTCTGCTCTCTACGCGGCGACAATTCCTCTTTGCCTCTGGGTGCTGGCCCGCTATCCGTTCGAAATGGATCGACTCCCGCTCTATTTCCTGGCGCCACTGTTACCTTTCTTTCTCGCCGGCATGACACTGTCGATCATTTTCGATCTTCATCGAGCTGTGGCTGGCGCTCTCTATTTTGCGGATCTCTTGGGGGCTGCAATTGGCGCCATTCTTGTCACGTTCCTATTGCATTGGCTGGGCGGCGAAGCGGCACTACTCACGGGTGCGATTGCACCTGCGATCGCCGCGGTTTGTCTTCTGGGTAAGCAGGACGAACAGCGGTCACGCTTGGCACCGGTGATTCGTATGGGCGTGATCGCCGTGTTGATTTTGACTGCTGGTCTGGCGTTCTCGGCCGTCAGGTTTGGAATTCTCCGCGTCTCACCGGGAACGACAAAAGCGATGCGTCGCCAGATGGATGCAGCTCCCGGATCACGCATTACACAAACAGGTTGGAATGCCTACTCACGCATCGATGCAGTTGAGGGTGTCGAGAGTAAAGGCAACCTCGCGCGACTCTACATCGATTCCGATGCCTGGACAGGAATTCGAGAATGGGATGGCCGAATTGAAAGCGCCACCGATCTACGCGATTCATATCGAGCGCTTCCATTTCGACTCATGCCGAATGCCGAGACACTGATCATCGGACCTGGAGGTGGACCGGACGTCGTAGCCGCACTTGCTTCTGGTAGCCGGAAGGTGACTGCAGTCGAGATGAATCCATTGATGCTTCAGTTCGTGCGCAGCTACGGTCCGCGCGCAGGCAATCTTTACGATCGCAACGACGTAGAAGCCATCCTTAGCGAGGGACGCAACTTCGTCAGTCGGACCAACAAAAAATTCGACATCATCCTGCTCGGCTTTGTTGATTCGTGGGCTTCCGTAGCATCCGGCGGGCTGTCACTCTCGGAAAACTATCTTTATACAGTGGAAGCTTTTCGAGCTTATTACGATCACCTTTCCGACAACGGAATCCTTGTGATCCTTCGGTGGGATTCAGACATACCGCGTCTTGTATCAAACTCGGTAGCGAATCTCGGCTCGCAGGCCGCTTCACAAAGAATAGTAACGCTGCTGGAAAAGCAAACGGCCAAAGATCAGCCGGCCCAAATGTTGTTCATGTTGCGCAAGCGTCCGTTCACGACGGCGGAAACTGAAGAGATAAAAAAGTGGGATCAGGCTGAACGGCTGGTCATGCCCGGTGAAACTGCTACTGGATTAATCGGGGATGTACTCACTGGGCACAAGAGTCTGGCCGAATACGAAGCATCGTCCCCACGGTTCGTTGGACCGGTTTGGGACGACAGTCCTTTTTATTTTGCGATTGAGCGACCTTTTCGAATGCCGGGAGCGATTGCAGAATCGCTGATGCGATGGTTACTCGGACCAAGTATGGGAATGCTTGCAGTCTTCGCAATCTTCGGTCGGCCGCGCCGAGCGAATCTTGGTCCTTACGCAAGTTCATTGACGTACTTTGCCGCGCTGGGGTTTGGTTTCATCGCCCTCGAGTTGGCGTTACTGCAGAACATGACGCTGCTTGTGGGTCATCCGATCTTTACGCTTTCGGTTCTTCTGTTCACGTTGTTGGCGATGGGTGGAATTGGTAGCGCAATAAGCAAGTACGTGTCGATACGAGTTGCATGCATAAGTGTTGCGGTGATCGGATGCGTCGAAGCCATCGCACTGCCAAGGTTGGTTCCAGCTTTGTTGTGGCTGCCGTTGTGGGCACGGATCGCGTGCGCCATTGTAATGATTGCGCCTCTTGGTCTGGTGATGGGGATTCCGTTTCCAAGCGGACTGCGTCAGACGGGAAGCAACTCGTTACCGGCGCCGCCGTTCTATTGGGGGCTAAACGGGATAATGTCAGTTATTGGATCAATCGTTACGGTCTTTGTGGCTTTGATGGCAGGTTTTCAGGCAGCAATGCTAATCGGGAGTGCATGCTATGTTCTGGCGGCGTTGGTATCAAGCCGCGCGTTTCGAGAGGCAACGTAATGCTGCACTGCAAACGGCCGGGGCAGTAGCCCGACCGTGAGGAAGGGCTTGGCTGCGTTACTTATTGAGCCCTCCTTGACAGTCGGGCTACCGTCCCGTGGACTAAATCGGCAATTGGCAATCGGCAATCATTATGAGTGCAATTGGCAGTTACGTTGTAATTAATAGATCCAAATTCGCTGAGTGTGTGGAACTGGCGCGACACATTCATACGGAGACGTCTGGCAAGTGGATGTTCAAGCGAGCTCACGTTGTTGGCTTGGATGAATTTAGAGAGGCGTGGCAGCAAGTCGTGTTAAGAGAAGTGATCTTTGAATACTCCGGATATGTTATCGGCAACTATCTCGACGCGCAGAAGGCTGTTAATAACATCGACCTGGTTGATGAGCAATCCGAAGTCATGACTGTTCTATGTAAAGCCTTTCTCGCAGCTTTTGTTTTCGAACAACCAATCACACTGCCAGTCCTACAACCGCAAGAGCTTTTGGAGTTTTGTCGCGAAGAGTACGGCGTAGATGATTCCGAATCTGCCGTCGAAGCGATTACTGCTGCCCATGACTTCTATCGTCGAGGCCTGGAGGAGATAACGGACGCTCAGTTGGTCGTGTTTCTGATTCAGTGATCTGGATAGACGTCACGAAAAGACTAGAGCCGTAATTTACCGTTCCACTGCTTCGCCTCGATTGGAGCAGTCACCTGTTTGAATTGTCGATCTGACAGATCAATCAACAATCTCGCACTCTCAAACCCGTCCGATGTTCCTATGCTGCCGCAATCCAGCCGAAACAGTTTGCCGTCTTTGCCAAAAAGCAGATCGCCTGAATGACACCAATCAGCCCAGTCTGTTGCTTCCAGCTTAAATAACAAGTTATTCACTCGATCTATTACGAGGTAATCGATCAAGTACCAAGGACCATTGCGGACATGCATTCCCTTAATTTGCATTTGTAATTCGTATTCGCCTTTACCTTTGCGATTACGTTTCGCCCAGACCAGTGGCGGATCAATTGTCCACGAAATCGGCGACCGAAATCCATGTAGATTCGCTTTGCCGTCCTGCAATTGGTGCCAACTGTCGCGAATCAGACGCTTGTCCCAGATCGGGTTGTCTTCGCCCCCTCCAGAGTGGGTACCAAAGGTCTTTATGCGAACGTTGCGAGCTAACTTAAAACCGTCGGCGAGTTCGAGTTCGTTCGCGCGATGATTGAGGAGGATTTCATTCTCGCTGGTAAACAGTCCGCCACCACCCCATGCATCGCCTTTGGGCCAGAGAGCCAGGGCAGTTAGAAATGGCGGCCGACTCACGGCAGTCCATGAGTAATACGGCTTCTTTTGATTTGCCGCGAAGTAGATCAATCGTTTACCGCTGGGCGAAAGATCGCAGCGGCGCTCGTAAATCCTGCCATTGAACCATTGGCCTTCAATGAATTGATCGGTTTTCAGGTCCCAGTGAACAAGCAGAACACGCTTTGACGGGCCGCGCCGAAACACCACCGCCAGAGGGGCATCTCGAGCAATGAGAGCAAAGAGTCTGCCCCGAGATTTCGTGATTGGCGACATACCTACAATTCTAACCGAACAGTGGGGCTCAAATCGGACAGGGACTTCCCCTTCCCAACTTGGTCAATTCTGCTCTTGGGATTAAAACTCCAGTTTGTGTTGAAACATTTTTTACGCTTTGGTACACTCAACGCCCCCGAAATCGAATACCCCGACAACGTGCAGACTGCTGCACATTTCTCATCCCCAATCGCCATTTGACCGAATGGAGACTTGCCTCGAATGTCTCTCGGAGTAGTACATGACCAGGTTTTTTCGCCCAATCCTGTTAAGTGGTCTCCTCTCTCTCCTATTTTTCGCATTATTCGTGACCCAAACCCACACGCAAGCCGAACGGAGTTCTGCGTTGGAACCCCACCGAAAGCTTTCCAGGGACATCCTGAAGAAGGTGAAGGAGGGTCGGGGATCCGAACGTGTGAGGGTAATTGTCCAGCCAACTTCGCTGGCGGACCGTTCTATCGATTCGAACCTAGCGGCCGATGGAGGCACTGACATTAAAAAGTTTCGTAACTTCCCGGTGCGGGTCGTTACATTAACAGCCACGGCAGCAGCCAATCTGGCCAAGCGTAACGACGTCTATTATGTTTCGTTGAATCGTGACGTACGTCCACTTGGTCATCTGTCAATAACAACCGGCACAGACCAGATCAGGAATAGTGGGCCGAACGGCAGTCGTCTTGATGGTTCAGGAATTGGTATCGCCGTGATCGACTCTGGAATCGATGCTAATCACATCTCCTTCCTGGACAAAACAAACAATGTCCGAGTGATTTATAGCGAAGATTTCACCGGTGAAGGCCGAACCGACGATCCATATGGACACGGTACTCACGTAGCATCACTTGCCGCAGGCAATGGCAGAATTTCGAGTGGTGAATATGTGGGGATTGCCCCGAACGCAAATCTGATCAACTTGCGCGTGCTGAAGGCTGACGGTGTTGGGACCACGGCGTGGGTGCTCGCAGCTCTCGATTGGGTTGCGTCAAACCGAGATAGTTACAACATACGTGTGGTAAACGTAAGCCTCGGCATGCCGGCCATCGATTCGTATCGCTACGATCCGATTTGTCGCGCAGTTCGTCAGCTGGTTGACGCTGGAGTGGCTGTGTTTGCGGCAGCTGGAAACAACGGGAAAGATGAAGATGGTAATAAAGTCTACGGTCATATCCACTCACCTGGGAATGAACCTTCTGCCATCACTGTAGGTGCGTCAAATACGTTTGGAACGGATGAACGAAGTGACGACGACGTGGCGACGTACAGCTCTCGTGGACCGACGAGAAGCTTCTACACTGACGATAACGGTGTAATGCACTACGACAACTTGATCAAGCCTGATCTGGTTGCACCAGGCAACCGTTTGATTGAAGCTGAGTCGGACGGTAACTTGCTTGTTACACAAACTCCTTCGTTAGATGCCGGTGTTAGTTCACACGAAAATCGAAGGATGATGTACTTGAGCGGCTCTTCAATGGCCGCTCCAGTTGCGGCTGGAACTGCCGCGCTGATGTTGCAGGCCAAGCCGAGCCTAACTCCAAATCTGATAAAGCTGCTGCTGATGTACTCGGCCCAGCCGCTGGCAGGATTCAACATGCTCGAACAAGGGGCGGGTCAATTAAACACTGCCGGTGCGGTGCAGCTTTCGCAGTTAGTTCGAACTGCTCTTAGTGCAACAACGACGATTGGGTCAGGGTTGCTTACATCTGATAACCCTCCCACACCCGAGACTGCAATTTCGTCTTACACATTCACGTGGTCTCGCGGCATTGTTCTTAATTACACCTATGCAACCGGCATAGATCTCATCACCAGGTACCAAATGAACTATAGCCTCGGCGGCTTGCTAAGCGACGGGGTAATTACTGGTGACGCGACGGTCAGCCTTGATCCGTCGTTCTTTTCAGATGGCGTCATTACCGGTGATCAAATTCTCGTCAGCAACGGAGTTATAACCGGAGATGGCGCAGCGTTCCTGGATACTAACCTTTTGGCTCACGATCTTCTCGTTGAAAGTAGTTTCCTCAGTGACGGGGTAATTACTGGAGATGGAGTGATCACAGGTGACGGAGTAATCACCGGTGATCTTGTGACAGCGCAGTCGGCGATGGTTGGCGGTGACGCCAGCGCAACACCGGTTACGCCCGACGATGGTACGGATTGTTTGAGTTATTGAGGCCTTAGGCGGCGCTTCAAACTTCAACCGTGCCACCCTGTTTTCTTACCTCGCACAAAACGTCAACTGAAGTCTCGACTGGCTTGATTTATGCCTTGAATCAATTCATGAATCAGTGAGGTAACCATGAGTGCGGTGGAACTGAAGCTCAAATTGAGTCCGCGACAATTCGGTCAGGTTTACATGTGGTCTTTGGTAGCTGCGGGATCAGCGATCATCCTGGTCTCGGTTTATGAGTTTCCATTTCACCGCGTAGACCTGAGGTTCGTTCTGTTGTGTTTGATGGTTGTGTCGAGTTCGCTAATTGCGATCAAGATTCCGCGGGTCACCGGCAGAATTACGGTCGCAGATACGTTTGTATTCTTAACAATGCTTCTTTACGGAGGCGCTGCCGCGATCCTGATGTCGGCACTCGAGGGTATCTGCACGACACTGATCATAAGCAAGCGACCCCGAACCATCCTTTTCAATGCCGCGATTCTGTCGACGTCCACTTTCTTCACCGCATCAATACTCTACTGGACGATTGGTTCGCCAACAGAAGTTACTGCTGAAGGATTCTCAGCGAATTTCTTTTTGGCGATCTGCTTGATGGCACTCGTTCAGTACATTGCCAATACCAGTCTGATAGCTATAGAGAAGTCATCCAAGATCAAGGAATCAACATGGAACACCTGGCGCACCTACTATCTTTGGACTTCGGTGACGTATTTCGCGGGCGCCTCTGCTGCCGGCATCATTGCAATTCTGATTAAGACCTACGGCTTTTACGCGGTAGTTGCCACCTTTCCCATCATTCTCATCATTTGTTTTACCTACCAGACTTACCTCAAAAACATTGAAGCTTCACTCGCTCAGGCTGAAGCTGCGCGCCGGCATGTTGACGAGCTTTCCGGTTACATCACTGATCTGCAACAT